>JABDCS010000006.1 GCA_013288005.1 Chlamydiota bacterium
ATAGTATATTCCACTTTTCTGTCCTTTTAACATTTACGCAGGGGCTTATTCAATTGCCTCTCTTACTTGTTTCTATTTTCTTTTATCGAGATTCTGTGATTAGCACCTTACGGACTGTTTGCGCAATGCGTGGTGTTGCTTTGGGCGCGCGGATGAGTGGGAAGATTAAAGCGGGTGTTCAGGCAGCGTGTACATTTGTGATTATCATCTCTATGATTCCCTATTCTTTAGGCTTATTAAGTCTTGAGATGTTGCGCTCGGTCAGTTTCTATTCGGTATTAATAGCGGGTTGTTACACCATTTTTTCAGGGTTTGAATACATGTATGCCAATTGGGACTATATCAAACGAGCCCTCTTGCCTCAGAAAGAAAGAATGGGGAACACGCAAGAAAATTAAGTGTCTGCGCGACAGTGTCAATTCCTTCCCAATACCTGGTTTTCGACTGGCTGTTCGGTAGAAGAAGTATACACTTCTAGATAAGCTTTGGCCGAAATATCCCAGCTAAAATCCATGCGCATGCCATTTTCGATCAGCATCTCCCAGACCTTGGGTTGATTTTGCATACAGTGAAAAGCTCGATCTAGGGTTTCTTTCATCTCGCGTGCATCTGGAGTGTCAAAGCTAAAACCATTGCGTTTGTCTAAAGGCGCATTAGAGGTTTCTACATCAAATACGGTATCGGCTAGTCCACCGGTTTTGCGGACGATAGGGACAGTTCCGTAACGCAACGCGATCATTTGGGTTAAGCCACACGGCTCAAAAATAGAGGGGATTACGAGCATGTCAGCCGCGGCATAAATGATGTGGGCTAACGCCTCATTGTAGTTCAAAATAATCGCTACATTTTCATCTTTAAGCTGTTTTTGCAGGTTTAAAAATTCTTGATTGATCTCTTCGATTGGACTTGATCCTAGAAGGATAAATTGTCCTCCGAGTTCTAAGGTACGCAAAAGCGCTTCTCGAATCAGTTCGGGACCTTTTTGGGGGACCAAACGTGTAATGCAAGCTACACAAGGAGCCGCTATTTCCTTGAGACCACAATGTGCTTGAAGAGAGCGGCGATTTTCGACTTTAGCTTCTTGCCGAATGCGAGGAAGAGAGCCGATTTGATATTGTTGGACAAGATGCGAATCAGTAGCTGGATTCCATGTATCAAGATCAATCCCATTTAATATCCCGCTAATTTTATTTTGGTTTCTTTTCAGAGTTTGGAACAAGCCAAAGCTGCCTTCAGTCGTTAGTATCTCACGCTCGTAAGTAGGCGATACTGTGGTGACAGCGTCTGCATATTCAATTCCGCCTTTCAGCAAGTTGATTGTGAGAGGAAAGATAGGGTCGAGAAAACACTCAGGAGTTAAGTAGCTTTCGCTGAGGAGTCCAACCTTAGATAAGATATCCGGTGAACTTCGACCTTGATGTTGCATGTTATGAATTGTCATTACGATCCGGGTTTTATTCATGCCCAAGGGAACGTACATATCTTTATAAAGAACAGCTGCGAGAGAAGAAGGCCAGTCATGTAGGTGAAGTGCGTCGGGTTGTATTTCTGATTTATAAAGATATTCGAGAGCCGCTCTACTAAAATAGCCAAAGCGTTCTACATCATCTGGACAACCATAAATATTGCCCCGGCTGAAATAACAGCTGGGATGGTGGGGTTCGAGAAGGTAAATATTGATCTTGTCCAGTTCGGCATGCCAAATCGTGTTGTTAAAACGTTGGTATCCTTCATAAGACCAAAGATCACGGCTTGCGATTTTTAAATTTTTTAAAGAGCTATAATCCAGACAATCGTATTTGGGTAGAATCACATCGACTTGGTGCCCTTCGGCAATAAGAGCTTTAGACAGGCTGTAAACAACATCAGCCAGTCCACCCACTTTTGCTATAGGAGCTATTTCAGAACATATGTGTACAATACGCATAAAAATTCTATATAGTTTTTCATCTAGTTATGAGGAAGTAGAAAAATAAAAGTTTTAAAATAAAAGAATCAAAAACTCGAAAATTGTTAATACAGAGATGTTCTCTTAGTTTTATTGCAGCCCTGATGTGGACTAAATTTTTGAATAAATAATTTGCCAAGAAGCTGCAAACAGCGATTGCTATAAATTATCATCCAGAAGTAGGATAGACATTCTTTTGTTGTTGGGGTGTCGCCAAGCGGTAAGGCAGCGGTTTTTGGTACCGCCATGCGGAGGTTCGAATCCTTCCACCCCAATTAGTTTTTAGCAGGGGCCTCATGCCTGATCTACAAAATTTCTTGATTTTCTCAGGGACATCTCACGAGAAATTAGCTCAAGAAGTTGCTAGTTGTTTAGGTGTGGAGCTCGGAAAAATTGCTATAGAGACTTTTCCAGATAACGAGATAGGCGTTCAGGTAAAAGAGAATGTCCGTGGTCGGGATGTGTTCGTCATGCAGTCTGTCGCACGACACCCCAATCTCTATCTCATGGAATTGTTGATTATTGTCGATGCGTTGAAACGCGCCTCGGCTCGTTCGATTGTCGCGGTGTTACCTTATTTTGGCTATGCCCGACAAGACCGTAAGGATAAAGGACGAGTACCGATTACCGCGAAGCTCGTCGCCAATCTACTGGAAAAAGCTGGTGTGACAAGCGTGTTGACTATGGATCTTCACGTTGATCAAGTGCAGGGCTTTTTTGATATACCAGTAGATAATTTGTACGCTAGGCCGGTTTTAGCAGATGCTGTAACCCGTCTCGGCTTACAAAAATGTGTGGTTGTCGCCCCCGACGTAGGCAGTATTCGGCTCGCAAGAGCTTATGCTGCTAATCTTGGAGCTGATTGGGCGATAATTGACAAAAGGCGCGTGCGAGCGGATGAAGTCGAACCTAATGCTCTCATTGGCGAAGTCAAGCACAAGGATGTGCTACTTGTCGATGATCTTTGTTCGACAGGCGATACCTTGAAAAAGGCAGCAGGGGTTTGCAAACGTGCGGGGGCTTCTCGTGTATTTGCAGCTGTTACCCATGGGCTTTTAATCGGGAAAGCGTTTGAGGAAAGTGCGATAGAAAAGATGTTGGTAACGAACACTATTTCCCCTTCTGATCAACTTATCAGGGGTAAGGTAGAGCAAGTTTCCGTAGCCGCTCTTTTTGCAGAAGCGATAGATTCTATCGTCAATTGCAAGTCTCTTTCCTCCCTTTTCCGCAAATAATTTAGAAAAGTTATTAGGTGTGCCGTGCACATCTCTTTTACTAATGTGGAGAAATTATCATGAAACTTAACGCTAATGAGCGTACCAGCCAAACAAAAGGTGATGTCCTTCAGCTCCGCCGTAAAGGCCAGATCCCAGCGATTATGTATTCACCAGGTCAAGATAGCCAATTGCTAGCCGTTGACAGTGCAGAATTCAAAGCTGCATTGCGTGGAATTAAATCGGGGCAGCTTCCAACTTCAGTTTTTACCATGCAAATGCAAGGTAAAGAAAAAAAGGCAGTGATTAAAGATATCCAGCGCCATCCGACCACGTATGAAATACTCCACCTTGATTTTCAGGAACTCGTAAGCGATGTCCCTGTATGTGTTAAAGTGCCGATTTCTTGCTCAGGAGTTGCAGATTGCGTGGGTATTAAATTAGGCGGTTTTTTACGCCAAGTTATTCGTTATGTGAAGGTCGAATGTCTTCCCGAATTAATCCCCAATGAATTCGTTATCGATGTTAAGGATCTGAGCATTCGACAAACAAGACGACTTCGTGATCTTGCTATGCCAGAAGGGGTAAAGCCTCTTGCCGCAATGGAAGAAGTTATTGTGGTGATTGCAAAGCGATAACATATGCCGCAAGAAGCTCTGGACACCTATTTTCTTATTGGTCTTGGCAATCCGGGGTCTGAATATCAAAATACAAGGCATAATATTGGTTTCCAGATCGTGACAAAATTTGCTGAAAAGCAACAACTGTCATTCCGCAAGGAGTCTGCTTTTCAAGGGGAGCTTGCAAAAGGTGCACTACTAGGTCGTAGGGAGAAGCTGATTATGCTAAAGCCTCTTACCTATGTAAATCGTAGTGGAGAAGCAATTGCAGCTTGCATGAAATATTTTCGTGTTCCTTTGGAAAGCATACTCGTTATTTCTGATGAAGTCGCAATGCCTTTTGGCAAATTGCGTTTATCGGAAAGAGGAGGAGCGGGGGGACATAATGGGTTGAAGAGCATTGAACAACACTTAGGGACGCAATACTATACACGCCTTCGTTTCGGAGTCGATGATCGTAAAAGTGGTGATCTTTCTGACTATGTGTTGAGCGATTTTACAAAAGAAGAAAGGGATAGCTTGCCGGAACTGATCGAGCAAGCAGCCCAAGTTCTATATACATGGATCACAGAGGGCAGTGAACCTGCGAAGCGAGCATGCGCACCGCTTGGTCCTAAAAAAAGTGAGCAAGGAGAGAAAAAAAATGGCGAAGACAAAACAGCGCCTCTATGAGGGAATGTATATCCTCAGTGCAACTTTAAGTGACGACGCGCGTCAGAAGGCACTCGATAAGATCACAGTTGGCATTACTGAACGTGGCGGCGAAGTAAATAAAATTTTTGACCAAGGGCGCCGTAAGTTAGCCTATGAAGTCAATGGAAGACGTGAAGGCCACTATTATGTGCTCTTTTTTACATCCTCAACACAGGTTATGACAGAGCTGTGGAGAGACTATCATATTAATGAGGATCTTGTTCGCTTCATGACGATTACTGCAGAGGCAGTGCCAGAGAAGATAGAATTCAAACCTCTCACTAACCAATAACACCCGACGGAGCTGTTATGACGTTTAAAAAATCTCCAGGCGATATGCCTTTTGGTAGAAGGCGCAAACAGTGCCCTTTTACAGCTGCAGGAGTCAAAACGATCGATTATAAGGATCTTGACACCTTGACCCAATTCATTACGGAACGTGGAAAAATCATGCCACGACGTATTACAGGAGTTTCTTGCTATTACCAACGATTGTTAGCACAAGCGGTTAAGAGGGCGCGACAGATGGCCTTATTGCCCTTCGTTGCCGAAGATTAAGCCGCCAAGGAGTGTGAATATTTATGCCTATGCAATTGCTTTTACTTGATGATGTTGACGCTCTTGGCCGCAGTGGTGAAGTCGTTACTGTCAAGCCTGGTTATGCACGTAATTGTCTCTTACCTAAAAAAAGGGCAGTCGTTGCATCTCCTCAAACTCTGCGTTTACAAGAACGTCTTCAAGCTGAGCGCGCTGAGCGTGCAGCAGCAGATAGAAGAGATGCAGAAGAGATGGCTGCCAAATCTGCTGGTACAGTTTTAGAAATCGAAGTCAAAGTTGATCCAGAAGGTCACATGTATGGGTCTGTTTCTGCAACTGACATCGTGAACTTGTTTGCCGAAAAAGGAGTTGAAATCGAGAAGCGCAGCGTTCTTCTTCCTCAACCGATTAAAACTCTGGGCACGCATAACCTCAAGTTGCGTTTAAAAGAAGGGGTTATAATGGAGTTTGCGCTTACTATCAATAGCGACATTCCTCTCCCTGTTAAAGAAAAACAAGCACCTGCGGTTGAACAAGAAACCCCAGAAGAATAGTTTTACGATTTGACAAGAGAAGACAAGGTTGGACGATAGTATCGTTCAGCCTTTTTTTATTATCCCTTAGATGGTCTATCAAAAGAAATATTTCATAGCTTTAAGTAACCAAACTGGAGTTAAGATTTTATCGCTTTTTAGAAGATTTTTGCCTGATTTTTCATTCGGAAGTGATGAGTAATCTACTCAGTTGATATTATTTATCTCTGTTGAAGGCAAAAATATCCTCTGTGAGCTCAAAAAATCGAATTAATTCAGTTTTGCTACACCCTCTTAAGTGTTTACAATATGCAACTCTCTCTTCAAAGCTACTTCTCTCCAGCGAAACTCAATCTATTTTTCCGTATAATGAATAAGAGAAGCGATGGATATCATGAAATCGCATCCCTTTATCAAGCGATCGATTTTGGTGATACACTCACTGTCGAACTCGCGGAAGTTGACCGTTTAACGTGTGATGATCCTCGTATTCCCTGTGATGAAAGGAATTTAGCCCGTAAAGCTTTAAATCTCTTTCGCCATAAAACAGGGTTAGACACCTTTCATGTTAGATGTAATATAGAAAAAAAAGTGCCTATAGAAGCTGGTCTAGGAGGAGGAAGCAGCAACGCGGCCACCATGCTTTACGCCTGCAATCAGCTTGCAGGTCACCCAGCTTCGTTAGCTCAGCTAGCGCTATGGGCCGGAGAAATCGGTTCTGACCCCGCCTTTTTCTTCTCATCGGGATCTGCTTATTGCACAGGAAGAGGAGAGGTGTTTTCCGATCAACCTATTCGTACAGAAAATATATTTCACCCTAAAGAAACATGGATCGCTAAGCCAACATTTGGTCTTTCGACACCGCAAGTTTATAAGGCTGCTCGTCCCGAGTTTTTTGAGCAGCGTGACCCTTTAGCTGTCCTTCATAGTTTTATTCAAGAATCACCTATTTTTTTTAACGATCTTGAAGAACCAGCTTTCCGATTATGTCCAGATTTAAGAGCAGTTAAGACCGCTTTGCAGGACGCTGGATTTACTTCTGTGGTTATGACAGGCAGTGGATCGGCTTTTATCTGTATAGGTCTTTCTTCACCGCCACAAATCCCAGGCTTGTCTTTCACACAAGTAGGCCCCCACCAACGCGATCCATTGGGATGGTATCCATTTCCTAAGAGACTATCGATAGACTAGTTTGCTCGATTTCAGCACTTTTTTTAGCTGCCTTTTGTTTCAAAATGGCTTAGCACGTATAGTATTCGTCAATTCCAGATTCACGATCTGCTAAAAATGAAATTATCGCAATTATTTACATTTCCAAGAATTTTAAAATAGAGTGTGTGTGATGCAGAATTCCCTTACAAAAGATGACGCCATTGTAATTACCGGTGCTGCCGGTTTTATAGGATCTGGTACCGTCCGTTATCTCAACGATCAAGGATACACCAACCTTTTCTTAGTCGATGATATCGGTACAACAGACAAATGGAAAAACCTTCTTGGAAAGAGATTTCGCGAGATTATTCCGGTTCAGGAGTTATTTGGTTGGCTTAAGGGAAAAGAGCAGCAAATTACTGCCTTTATCCACTTAGGCGCCTGTTCAGATACCTTAGAGAATAATGTCGATTACCTCCTAAGCAATAACACCCGTTACACCATTCGTCTTGCAGAGTATGCGCTCCAACATGGTCAACGCTTCATCTATGCTTCTTCAGCTGCCACTTATGGTGATGGGTCTTTGGGTTTTGTCGACGATCACGATCAGCTGCATACATTAAGGCCACTCAATCCTTATGGCTATTCTAAACATCTCTTCGACTTATGGGCGCTGGAACAAGGCGTAATCGATAAATTAGTGGGCTTGAAATATTTCAATGTTTTTGGTCCCAACGAAAATCATAAAGGACGCATGGCCTCCATGGTTTGTAAAATGGTCCCTCAAATAAAAAAAGAAGGGGTTATCCGTCTGTTTAAATCTACTGATCCCGAACGATTCCCCGATGGTGGTCAATGTCGAGATTTCATTTATGTAAAAGATGCTTCTCGTATGACCTGTGATTTTTTACATAATCAGGTGGGTGGTATACTTAATATTGGTGCAGGTCAGCCCTCTACGTGGAATCGTTTAGCAACTGCGCTGTTTAAAGCAATGGACTACCCTGTTAATATTGAATATATTGAGATGCCCGCTGATTTAGCTCGTCAATATCAAAACTACACGTGTGCTGATATGACAAAGTTTGAACAAACCATGAGCCATCAGCAAAGAGCACAATATTCACTAGAAGAAGGCGTCCGCGATTACGTACAAGATCACTTGTTAAAAGAAGAACCATGGTAAAACTCATTGGGCTGCTAAGTCGATTTCAACCAGTAAAAGTGGCTGTTGTCGGTGATTTCATGCTTGATACTTATACAATTGGAAAGGTGCGTCGGATTTCTCCAGAGGCGCCTGTTTCTGTTTTACATGTCGAAAAAGAAGAGAGTCGCGCCGGGGGAGCGGGTAATGTCGTACTTAACCTTATCTCTTTAGGTGCCGAGGTTATAGCTATTGGCCGCATAGGATCTGATCCTGCTGGCTCTACCCTCCGGCAATCTCTTTTTGAAAATGGTTGTCAAGTAAGCGGTATAGCAACGCAAGAAAACTACAACACCCCAATCAAAAACCGCCTGATTGCCGATGCCCAGCAGGTTTTGCGTGTAGATTTTGAAAATGCAAGTCTGATTCCACCTGATTTAGAAAGCCAAATTCTTGCAGAACTGCCTTTTCATTTGGCAGGCGTGCAGATCATTGCTGTCTCAGATTATGCAAAAGGGTTTTTGTCGCGAGGTCTATTGGCAGGCATTATCCAAGTAGCCAAGGAAAAAAATATTCAAGTGATCATCGATCCTAAAGGGGACGATTTTAGTAAATATGCGGGCGCCCACATCATTAAGCCCAACCTTTCTGAAGCTTATGCGGCGGCTAAAGTATCTGCTGAAACGTCTTTAGAGCTTGTTGCGAATAAGATATTGGAAAGTGGCGAATTTGCCCATCTTGTTGTTACACGGTCCGAAGCAGGGATTTCATTATTTAGCACAGATAATGAAAGACATCATTTTCCTGTACGCTCGCGCGAGGTCAAAGATGTCACAGGAGCTGGGGATACAGTTTTAGCTACTTTAAGCGCTGCTCTTGCGAATGGACTCGATTTGAAATCTGCTTTGCAAATTTCTAACGTAGCAGCAGGAATTGCCATTGAGCGTTTAGGATGTGTGCGTGTTACTCTCGCCGATCTGGCGAACCGACTTCTGCGAGCGGATGTAGAGAATAAAGTTTTTGATGAAGAACACCTTTTTGCCCTTCAGCAAGTCTTGCAAGGCAAGCGCTATTGTGTGTTAGGAATGGAGAAAAGCTGTAGTTTATCGAGTTCCTTATTTCGCGCGATCCGTTCCATTACTTCTGTAGATCCCGATCGGCAGCTTATTGTCTATCTGCGAGACCCAGCGCCTAATCCCGAATTTATCACCCTCCTTGCCTCCCTCTCAGAAATCAATTTTATTGTCCTACAATCTGAAAGTCTTCGCCATTTGTGTGATGTTATCTCTCCACATGCAGTCTTTGTCATGCAAGAGGATCAACTTATCACCCTGGATCACGCCGGAACCCTTTTAGCCTAAGTGTCTTAGACTTCTATTTTCGCTACTCTAGGCTGGCGGGAATTTTTCCTCTTATTTTCAAATAATGTTTATATTCTTAGGCAACACAGCGGCCAAAAAAGCAGGTAAATATATATAATTAAATTTTTAATTATTATATTTTATACTTTTATTTCATATTTTTGTTATTAAAATTTGACTATACATATTAAATAATATAATATTAATGCAGTTGCAATTGAATATGATATAGAAATCGTTAAGTTGTTTACTTTTATTGATAGTTTAATGAATTAACGATATAATATGTATGATAAGATTATAAAAAATAATAAATTAATGGTTTAATTATGGCTTTAATAACAACGCCGCCAGTTACTTCTCCGGAGTATCCTGATACGATTACGTATAGAGAAGCAGTGCAGAGGCATGCAGTAGGTCAACCTGTAAGCCCCGAAGCTAACGAATTTGAGGTTATAAGAAGGGCTATGAACGGTCTTATCACTTCTGAAACTCGAAGTAAAATTAAGGAAGGGCATCTTCAAGCGCGTCTTGCAAAAAACGGACATGTTTATCTTTTAAATACCCCTCAGAATCTTTGTTGTTTAAAACAGTTGGGCCATAAGATTGCTAACTTTTTTATTAAGCTTTGGATGGAAGGGTGTTCAAGTCAAAAAGATATTTTTCAACGATTTCAAGTAGGGCTTTGCCAATTTTTAGACGTGAAAGTTGATGCTGCCGTTAGAAGGGTAATCGAAATAAAAAACGCTTCTGACGCCATGAAAACAAATTTAATAAATACCCAAGAGTCGTTTATACGTGATGCTACATCGCACGGAAATTTGTTACACAAGAATTTAGAAGTCTTAATAGCTGCGAATCCACAATTAGAGGGCACAGTAGCTAAAGTAAATGAATTATTCACAGAATATAATTATCACCTTAATGCTTTAGGAAAAATTCCCAGCCTACTGAGGTCAAATCATACCACGGAATCTTATCAAGCAGCTTTTTTGGATGCCTATATCCGAGCAAAAAATGACTTAAGACCAATAGCGGCATTTCCCTACGCAAGCGTAGATCGGTCCCCTGTTTCATCTTTTGCTGCACCTGTCGCAAGCCTGGGTGAGGAAAGAGATCCGGCAAGCGGTCTAGGTTTGGGCTTAGGATTGAGATCTGACGGTGCTGATGGTTATTCTCGTCTCAGCCAAGACGAAGAGGATGAAGATCATGGTGAGTTTCTCTCTCGATCAAGTCCTGCTCCTGCAGAACCGATCTCTTTGCCAGCCGCTCCTGAACCTGCAGCGCTCCCGGCTCCTGCAACTCCGCTCCCAACTCCGCATGCAGCGCCTGTGTCTGTGCCATTGCCTGCTACAACACCGACATTAGCTCCCGCAACAACACCGCCAAGAGTAGCAACAGCTGCTCCTGCAACTTTTTCTTCAGCACCAGTTGCTGCTGTGACACCAATATTGGCTCCCGCTGCAACACCCCCTATAGTAGCAACAGCTGCTTCTGGGGCTGCATCATCCGCTCCTGCTGCAATACCTAGCATGGGGAGTTCATCCTCCTCTTCGGCAGATGCCCGTCCTGTGTTCGTACTTCGCAGGGGTAATATAGTACAAGAAATGCAAGAGCTTCAGGCTAAATTGACGAGACTTGATAAAGATGACGCATTATTGAAGCTAATTAATGCTTTTAAAGAGAACCAATTTGGACCCAATTTTGCTATAATCAGTACAAAATTAAGAGATCAATTATTGGTTATGCTTGACGTAGTTGATTGTATAGGGAAGATGTCCTATGGCGGTAAAGGTTCTCCTTTAGCAAAAGCAAAAAATTCTGCCTTCGAAAAAGTGCTTGTGGCATTTTCACTTTTCGCACAAACCAAAAGAAAAGGCATTGTTTACTCACGATATCAGATAACGGAATTAGAAATATGGGACGGATACAAAAATCAAATTCGAGAAACAGTGAATAAAGCTCGTAAAGATGCCAATCATTCTGACCTGGAAATGAATCCAGAACTGATTGAAGGTCTACTGAGTTAACTGATCAATACCCTATGGTTAATTTCTAAACCTCTTCCCGTCATAAGGAAGAGGTTTTTTTTTTGTGTTCAGATTTAGGCGATTTTGCGAAGGCGGGCAATACGCTCTTCAAGGGGTGGGTGAGATGACAATAAGCGCATGAGTCCAGATTGATGCCGTGACGAGATCTTAAGTGCATCGTAGGAAGGGCGATTCGCACGTGGATCTTGGATTTTCAAATTGCTTTCTAGAGCCTCTAAAGCACCAATCATTCGGTCTCTTCCTGCAAGTCGTGCTCCACCTGCATCAGCTCGGAATTCACGTTGGCGCGAGAACCACGCAACGACAATGGATCCTAAGAGCATAAAAAGTATTTCAAACAGAAATACCATAATACTGTAGCCGATTACTGATCCTGAAGAACTATCATCGCGGCTGCGTCCTAGACCTGAGAAGGCAAAGGCGAGAACTCGGGCTAAGAACATCACAAAAGCATTCACGACTCCCTGAATCAGGGTCATCGTGACCATATCGCCATTAGATATATGCGAGATCTCGTGAGCAAGGACGGCTTCTAACTGCCCGGGAGTCATCTTTTGCAAGAGACCTGTCGAAACAGCGACTAAAGCCCGTTTTTTTGTAGGGCCTGTCGCAAAGGCATTGACTTCTGGGGAATCATAAATACCGACTTGAGGCATAGCGGGTAAGTTGGCTTCTTGTGCTAATCTGTGGATCATCGTTACCAGTTTTTGCAATTGAGAATCGCCTGTTCTCTCGGGGTCGATAATGCGCACACCCATGAGCCATTTCGCCATTACTCGCGATAAACTAAGCGAAATAAAGGCTCCGCCCATGCCCCATATTAAGCAAAAAGCAATTAGTGAAGGGTAATCGAGACCATATTGTAAAAGATAAGGCCGAATTCCCAGCAAGCTGAGAACCATAGACAGCATGACGACGACCAAGAAATTGACCGCCAGGAAAAGAAAAATACGTTTCGCGGTAGCCACAACTTTTCTCCACGCTAAAAATTAATAGACACCTCTATTATACTTCTCACAAGCAGTATGCTGTCAACCCAATCAAAATTTTATTAGGTAGAATGA
Source organism: Chlamydiota bacterium (assembly GCA_013288005.1). GTDB lineage: Bacteria > Chlamydiota > Chlamydiia > Chlamydiales > Rhabdochlamydiaceae > JABDCS01. The sequence goes on from JABDCS010000006.1 coordinate 12,318, forward strand.
TACCTTTAAAACCTTCCCGTGCAATTCGTTTGTTATGTGGAGCTGATCTTCATTTAGGGAAGGCCTTTTCTTATGGAGCTGGTCCCGGTAAAGAACATTTTCTCATTCAAGCATGGGAGAACTTCATCGACTTCGCCTTGGATCCAGACTCAGCTGTCGATGCCGTTCTTTTGGCGGGGGATATATTTGACAGCGAAAAAGATCTTTACGAGGCCGTTTATCATTTTGAAAAAGGGATAGCTAAACTCGCAGAAAAGGGGATTGTTGTCCTTGCAGTTGCGGGCAATCACGATGCTAGACTTTTTTCTTTGCGCTCTTTTTTCTCTCATCTACCAGGATTTTATATTTTAGGAAAAAATGGCACTTGGGAAAGTTATTATCTCGAGAGAGAAGGTAGAAAAATTCGTATTGATGGCTGGTCCTTTCCGTCCGAACATTTTGCAGCCAATCCCTTACGATTACAACCTCCGGTGCAACCTGAAGAAATTGCTATTGGTCTTCTTCATTGTGAATGCCCAGGTCCAAAAGAGAGTCTTTATGCCCCTGTCTCCTTACAAGACTTAGGAAGCTCTGGTCATAAGGCATGGGTTCTGGGTCATATCCACATTCCTCAAAACATTCTCAATTCTTCTTCAAGAGGAGCAAAGGCCTACCCTCTAGCTTTTTATTGTGGTAGTTTGCAAGGACTTGACATTAGCGAGCAGGGCCCGCGCGGTGCAATGGTTCTCGATATCCAGAGTACAGGAGAGATTCACGACCACTTTATTCCTTTAGCCCCTTTTCTTTGGCGACACCACATTATAGAAATGGACAATGGCGAACAAGATCTCGGCGTGCGTTTAGAAAATGCTTCAAAAGAGATTGCGCATGGGGAGCGAACGCGTGGACTTGCGATACGCTTTTATTTGCGAGGCCGTGTGCGCAATTACCAAGCTTTAGCTGCACGTGCGTGTGAATGGGAAGGTAAGCAGTTAACCTCCTTTTTTAATGGATTTTCTCCTGTTCCCTGTTGGATTGAGAAAATTGTGGTAGATTGTCAACCGACATTTGATCTTGAGCTTTTGGGGAAAGGGGAAAATATTATTGGTCAGCTGGCCAAAAGGCTTCTTCTTTTAGAAAAGAAAGAGGGAGTTGAGCTCTTGAAAAAAGCGCGGACCTCAATCGAGGAAAAACTTTTCACTTTTCCCCATTTAGGATCTTCGTATACCGACGATCAATTAAGGTTAGAGGCTTTACGTTCTGGCTATGCTCTTCTCGATAGACTCATGCAACAGAAAAACCCCTCTTCAGCACATTTTGAGAAGGGGGATTTTCGGTGAGATTGCGTCAATTAAAAGTCGATCGGATGCCGGGGTTCACTAGGAAGGGTTTTACCTTAAGCAAACTTGGCGAGGGGATCAATTGCATTTGGGGTCCCAATGGCTCAGGTAAAACAACCGCCTGCTTAGCTATAAGACGCCTCTTATGGCCCCATGATCCTTCTGTGCAAAATTTTCTTCCCCAGTTGTCGAGTATTTGGGTGTATGCGGGTCAGGAAGGAGAAATAGTCGTCGCAGGCCGTGAGTACTCGGTAAGCGAGGGACTTCCTCTTGCAGAAATTCAAAAATTTTCTGCTTCTCTTTATACGATTGCTATCGATGATCTTTTTGCGTCGACCGACAGTGAATTCGCCTCCTTAATCGCCAAAGAGGTACGAGGCGGATATGATCTGCAGATTTTACATGAAGAGCGCGCCTTATCCAAAAACTTCGGAGATAAAGAGCTCAAGCAATTCCGCGATCAACAAGAGCTATTCAATCGAGAAGTATTGCGACAACAAGAAATTTATCGGAAAGAATCGCAGCTTGAAGAGCTGGAAGAGCAAATCCAATCGACAAGTATCGCAGAAAAGCGACTCCTCCTTATCAATACCTCACTCAATTACAAAGATCGTCTGAACGAATATGAAAAGCTGCAGGAAAAAATGGCGAGCTTTCCAGAGGGGGTCGACAAGATACGTAACGAAGATCGAAAACTTTTAGAAAATCTGCAAGATCGAAAAAGGGTACTACAAGATGAACTGAACGTCTTACCTACTTCACATGCATTAGTCGAAGCTGATCTAGAATTGGCCCACAGATGGATTCAGGAAATTCGCGTTATCGATAAAGAAATCGAAGCTTGTGAAAGATCTTGTATCGAAGCTAGCGAACAAAAAATTGGTTATTGTCATAACTTACAACTCTCTTCTGAAAAACTCGACCAACTCCATTTTTCTAATTTAGAACGCCTCCTACCTAACCTCAAGGAGCTTCATGAGGAAGATTTACGGTGCGCTGATGTCGAAACTCAGCTTTCTCTAGATCTAGAAAAAAAATTTTGGACTCCTTTTTCAGTAGCCATTTTGTTAGGTAGTTGTGTTTGCGGAATCGTTTCTTCTCGATACGTAGAATTGCTAATGGCTCTTATAGCCACATTAGTTCCACTTACTTTTCTAGGGTTAATGTGGCAGAGGAAAGTCCATCACAGGAAGGAATTGCAAAGGAAACTGGCAAATATTCAATGTGAATCGCAGAAAAAACGTGAAGAAATCGACTCATACCTCGAAGGTGACTTCGTTTTTCCCGAATACACACTCGTAGGAAGTTTTTTACAGCAACTCAAATTGGCACAAGATTATGGGATTATAGAGAAGAAGAACAAAGCTCTGCTCTTATCTTTATTGCAAAAGCGAGAAAAACAGGAAAAAGAAGTCGAGAGACTTCTCGGTCGACCCTTTCATGATGTTGTCGAAATGGAACATGAGCTGGCTCTTCAGCACAAACAGCGTTATGCAGTTGAATGTCGAGAGAAATGTTTGCGCGAATTGGGACATATTGAGGAGCAACTGCTTGAATTATTATCACGATGTCGGTGTCAAAATGCAGCGCAATTTTTGGAACAGTATACCTTGCTCAGCTCTTATGGGCAGATTGTTCAGACCCGCAATAAGCTTGAAGGAAGTTTAAGCGAGCTCAAACGCCAATTAGAAATGGCACCAGAATGGCTAGAGGAATCAAGAGATGCCTTAGAGGCTGAGAAAGCTACTCTGATTCTACAAGCGGCTAGCTTACGTGGTTTAATCGAAAAAAAAGCAGGCATTGAGAAGGAGATCGAGCGGGTCCAATTAGGACGAGACTTAGAAGAGAGGCGTGCGGCAAGCAAAAGAGCCGAGCAACTTTTAGACGATAAAAAAAATGAATTTCGCGAACGTGCTTTGGGTCTTTTTCTTTTAGAGGAGATCGAAGAGAGTTTTCGTAAAGAAACACGACCAGAAGCCCTTCGGAATGCCGATCGACTTTTCCAGCGTTTTACCAAAGGTGCATTCGCCATTCAGGGAATTGAAGAAAAAAAGAGAGAGGCTTTTTTTGTTATCGAGGATTGTGTGCAGTCGACGATTAAGCAGCTGCATGAACTCTCACGTGGCACACGTTTACAACTTCTTCTCGCGATTCGGCTGGGCTTTATTCAATCCTTAGAAAAACAAGGCCTTCAACTGCCTATTATCTTAGATGAAGCAGACTCCCATGCGGATGATGAGAGATGGCAGGCGATTGGCGAGGTATTGATGCAAGAAGCTTCTTTAGGACGTCAAATCCTCTACTTTACTTGTCATCGATTTAAAGCCGATATGTGGAAGGCAATTTCTGACCAAGTCACTTTCCACAACCTCACAGAATCTTTTGACCAACCCCCTTTATGCAAAAGGGAGTTTTCCATCGTTGAGTTACCTCTAGAAGATGAGACTCTCGATGCCTACATGCAACGTACAAGAGTACCTGGACTGGATTTTTCCTTATCTCCTTCTGCTCAGCATATCAGCCACTTTTTGACGACAAGCCAAGAACTTCAGATGTTCTTGCAAGCAGGTATTAGTACTCTAGGACAAGTGCAAAAAATGGATGAAATCCAATGTTTAACGCCCTTTCTTTCGCCATCTGCAAAGGAAATCACCCTCGCTAAAGGTGATCTTTTGGAGAAATTTTATCATCAATATCAGATTGGCCGCCCACCACTTGTCGAAAGGAGCGATTTAGAAGAGGCCCTGGAATATGGTTGTATTTCTGAGAAATTTTTCTCTTCCTTAACTGACTTAATGCAGCAGGAAAAAGGGTGCGGGCATTCTATTCTTACCGCTCTTCAAGCAAAGAAGGTTAAAGGCTATCGTGCAGAAAAAATCGAAGAGCTACGAGACTTTTTACTCATGCGAACAAAATTGGATTCTCGGCCGCCACAAGGAGCCGAAGAGTTGCGCTTAGCATTTTGGGAGGCCTACCTTAATCATGCCGATGTTTTACCAAAAGAAGAGGCCGCAAAATTTATAGCCTCTCTTCTGAATAGTGTTTTCTAAAGGCTTCTTAGGGTAAATTTGCTGATTTTTCTGAAATTCGAGTCTATGAAAAATTTCTTATTGGTCCTAACCACTCTCTTTTTTAGTTCACTTGGCGCTACCACTGTTGTCGTTATAGGTGGGGGTCCTGGCGGGCTGGCTACGGCGATAGAAGCGTATTATAGTGGAGCTGATGTCATCATTGTCGAAAAACGCAAGGATTATACGCGCAATCAAGGCACCTACCTTCTGGATTCCTCTTTAGCTCTTTTAGAAAAATGGGAAGTACATGTTGAACACATGTACATGGGAGAAATTACTCCTGAGAGAAAGGTCGCTTTTTTACAACTGAAGAATTTAGAAAAGGCCCTTGGGAAAAAAGTAGAGCTATTGGGAATCCAAAAAATTCACGGCGAATTTTTAGAACTATGTGATCATGCCATCGTTGTGCAAATCGAAGGAGAAGAAAAAGTCCTATCCTACGATTTTCTTGTCGCTGCAGATGGTGCCCACAGCCATTTACGAGACTGCCTCCATATTAAAACTTCTTGTATCGGCCAAGCTAGAGGGGCGCTAGCGGTTTTTGGTTCATTGGAAGAGGACTTAGGAACCATTCACTTCACGCCTGATTTAAAAAACGGCGATATTCATGGGAAAAGAAGTGAATTCGATGGGGGAAGCGTTGTTTGTTTACAGGGGCCCTCAAATTCGTTAGGGGATTTCTGTGGCGCCATACGAGATTTTGGTTGGCAGGAAGATGCGAATAAGCTTGCAGATGGTCAAGGGCAACTCTTCGAGAATATTGAGGTGCTTTTACAGCGATCCGACGCGTTTTTCAATAGAGAATATTCTGCAATTCTCATTGGTGATGCTGCGGCAACAGGAAGTTTTTTTCGGGGTTTAGGAGCCAATACTGCACTCAAAGCTGCCACTTTTGCGGGTCGGTTTTTTCGAGAGGTCGAGATACATGAAGACTTGGCGTATGATTCTTTCAACCAGAAAATGCAAGAAGTGACCGATTATATGATCGAGCGCAATCGTTCCTTATTCTAACGCTCTCTAGAGTGTGCTTTTCATAAAGGCGGATACCATTTGTAAAAAGAGATCAGGCTTTTCATGAATAAGCAGATGACCAGCATGCGGAATGGCAACAAGACGCGAATCGGGGATTAAGTTCTGTAATTCTTGTGCATCTTCAACGGGCATAAGAAGGTCTTTTTCCCCTGTGATGATGAGCGTGGGCATGGATATATTGCCGAGAGATTCCCGTCTATCAAAAGCAGCAAGTGCATCGAGTTGATAAATTAGACCATGCACACTTTGCGGCATAATAGGTTGAAGTTTGGGCATCGGACTGCTTAATTTGCCTTCTAAAAGTGTTGTCAAAAATGTGTTCGAGAAGAGCCAAGGCAACATGACGGCACTGGCCTCTTCACGTGGGAAACCACTATTCAGAAGTTTTTTACAGCCTTCGCACACAATGCGATTAAGAGCATTGATTTTAGCAGTTGTTGCCGCGAGCACAAGGTTATCGACTTTGTCTTGGTGGTAGATGGCCAATGCTTGTGCCACCATTCCCCCCATGGAATAACCTAAAACATGCGCGCTCGAAATTCCTAAATTTGTCAAAAGTGCAGCTGCATCATCCGCCATCATTTCCATGGTATAAGGCGTGGTAGGCGTAGAGGATGGGGCTACCCCGCGAGGAGCATACGTAATCACTTGATGGTCTTCTACGAGTGCTGTTTTAACTTTTTGCCAAAGAATTTCATGATCGCAATTGAGCCCGCTAATCAAAAGTAGAGGATGTCCCTCTCCCTCGATTTCATAATAGGTCTCGATATCGTTGGTTTTTGTGAGCGGCATTTTGAACCGTTTTTGTAAAAAACAAATTAGTATAACGATTTGGGAAATAACACATCAAGCATTGCGAATAATGCATCGCTTGTGTGTCAATATGTCCTCAAAAAAATGAAGGGAATATATGCTCAAATTGAACGACTATAAACAGTGGTTTAGTCAAAACAAAAACGATTTGCTCGAAGACTATTTCACTCTTCTTAGATTTCCTAGCATCAGCACTGATCCCGCCTATTCCAAAGATGTGCATGCATGTATGACGTGGTTATCTGATTATTTAAAAGAGAGAGGATTCGCGGTAGAGGTCTGGCCCACTAGTCGTTATCCTGTCATTTTTGCTACTCATTTAGAAGCGGGACCTTCACGGCCTACATTGCTTCTCTATAACCATTATGATGTGCAGCCTGTCGACCCCTTAGAATTGTGGCAGAGTCCTCCCTTTGAACCTACCATTCGTGATAATTGTGTCTATGCACGCGGAGCCTCCGATAACAAAGGACAGCTTTCCTACACCCTTAGCGCCTTGCGCGCCTATATGGACCTCGCTAAGCAGCATCGATTGAATCTGAAACTCTTTATTGAAGGAGAAGAAGAGTGCGGCAGTGTAGGAACATCGAAAGTTCTCGTGGAGAAAAAGAAAAGTCTGTCAGCTGATTATTGTTTAGTTATCGATTCGGGAGTTCCTCATGCCGATACACCCGCTGTAACATTAGGCGTTCGTGGCATGACGACTATGGAAATTTCGCTGCACAACTCAAAAATTGACCTGCACTCTGGTGTGTTTGGTGGAATTGCTCTTAATCCCAATCAAGTTCTTGTCACCTTGTTAGCCAATCTTTGGGAGAATGGACGTGTTGCTGTTCCAGGTTTTTATGATGAAGTTACAGGTTTATCGATAGAAGATTGGAGTGTGCTCGATCATACTTTCGATAGGCACCATTGCGAGAAACAATTTGGTATTCGTGCTTTTGGAGGAGAAGCTGGTTACAGTGTGCATGAATCCAATTGGATACGGCCAACACTCGAAATCAATGGGATGTGGGGAGGCTATACTGGAAGTGGCTTTAAAACCGTTATACCCTCTTCTGCCTCTGCAAAAATTTCCTGTCGCTTAGTGCCTAAACAAGATCCTGATACCATAGCTAAGCGCGTTATCGAGCACTGTCGCCGGATGTTACCGAAAGGCATCGAGATGAAATACGAAATTCATGCGGGTGGTCTTCCTGCTTACACATCTTCTAAGAGTCGCATAGTCTCTACCTCTAAAGAGGCCTATAAAGAGGTGTTTGGTAAGGAATGTAGTTTAATCTTGAGTTCCGCTTCTGTACCTATAGTTGCAGATCTTGCTGCTGCCACAGGCGCTGAAATGGCTTTGATTGGAACGGCTACCAATGAAGACGATATTCATGCGCCTAATGAACACTTTAGCCTTAACCAGTACCATCGCGGATTTTTGGTGATGTCAAGAATTCTCGCTCTTCTTTCGCAAAGCTAACAAGAGAGTAGGAAGTTATTTTGAGAACCTTATTAGGAGCGTTTTATGGTTTCAAGTCTTTCAAGTTCCTCTGCCTCGCTGCCGCCAGTAACTGCCGTCCAACCTTCTTTAGTCCTTCATGCAGATTCACCATCAGCTCGTTCGGGTAGAGTGGCGGATCGCTTTTGTGTGCCTCAATGGGATGAAGTACCTGCTGGAGAGTCTACTATGTCTTCTATACAAAGAGGGAAAATTACAGGAGCCCAACCTTATATATTCCAGCATCAAGAGAATCGTTGTTATTGTATACGTCCCTATAATGGTGTTTATAAAAGAAACCCATCGACAGATTCTATAGAAGAACGCTACAGGACTGGAACATTGAGAAGTTCTGAAACTGGAGTACATGTTTTTGACGCTACAGATCTTATAACGAAGAAAAAGGTGACACTGAAATGCAATTTCGCAGAAGTTGATCCCCAATATTCAAGTAGTTATGGACGTATCGAGAATGAAAGCTCTGTTTTGAAAAAGTTAGAGAAAAATCCTTTTACACCAGCCATCATTGATTCTTTTTATGCTAATGATCAGCAGCGTGTTCTAGTACTTGAACGTTTTAAAAAAGAGAGCTTTCTTGACAGTCGATTTAAAAGTCGCCCAATTGAATGGGGACATATTATTTCTATTGCATTCCAGTTGGTTAATGCTTTGCATTATTTTGAACAGAAAAAAGTCGTTCACTGCAACCTCTCCCTTGAAAAATTGTCCTTAGACCCCTGCATGCAACTTAAGGTTACCGATTTTGAACGAGGCCAAATGTACACTTGTTTGCCACAAGATGAATTAGAAATGGATGCCTATAAAGCACCGGAAACCTGTCTCAAATTGGTTTCCAGTAATGCTGTGGATATGTGGGCAGTCGGGAGTATAATTGCGCAGCTTGTTACAGGAAAGCCCCTACTACCGACAGGGCCTGGAATAAATCCTATAAGAGCTATTGCCAAATTACGTGGATTACCCCCAGCTAGATGGTTGGATAAAAGTAGCGTCAGATCATTAGCCTTTGTCAAGGAAGAGGATGGGGCCTATTCTTTAGTAGATGATGATGGAAAACTGCATCGTCCTAAGGATCGACTCGTTGAACACCTGACAGAGAAGGTCATGAGCCGTTGGACCAAAGAACCATTTCCATCTGAGCGTGCCCTTTTGATAGATCTCATTGATCGAATGACTTCTTATGAAAAGAGGATCAATCCTTGGAAAGCGATTCACCATCCTCTATTTAAAAATTATGTTTACTGGGAAGTAAGCAAGAGAGGACCAACTCTTATAACTCGGTTATCCATACAGCATCTTGTCAGTAAGCCTACTTGCTTAGAAGTGGATCTTACCCGCTATCCTACTAGCCGCTGGCTATTGCCTACACAAACAGAATCGAGCCAAGATTACCATTGTGTATTTTATAACGGAGAAAAAATCATCCAGAAGAATAAACTGCGCCTCAATTCTCGGGCTATTATAGAAATACGTAGTAACAAAAAGAATGAGGATAAGTTCGATGTGGTTCCTCTCGACTATGGAGAAGACCCCGACCCTACACCTACCTCGACGGGTTCCGGGAATTTTGCATCAAGCAGTAGTAGTTCAGGAATGAGTGCCGCTGACTCGAGCAGGAGTTTGGGCTTGGATACTCTTGCGCAAGCTGCAGCATCTTCAAGTAGTAGCGGAAGCCGCCCACCCATGGCAACACCATCAATACAGGCAACGCCTACTAGAACAGAAAGTGGAGTATCGACTTCAAGCTCACGTGGTGCATCACCACCCATATCTTTAGGTAAGCGCTCATCTGCATCCTTACAAACTACCCTTAGTCGCGACCTGCCTCGAAGTAACGATCAAAAACGCCTTAAACAGATGCAACGGTGTGTTAGTGGATTAATCTGAAATTCCTATAGAATATTACCCGTTTTCGATCAAAATCTTCTGAAAACATAATTTTATAAAATCCTTTTTAGGAGTGCGTATGGTTTCTCGTGTTGCCAGTTCCCAAGCGTTGGTAGCAGAGGGTCTAGCGCCCGCGAGTCAAGAACTCCCTAGACCAAAACGAAAGGAAGATAGTTCAGGAGCTTCATCATCATCTTCTCTTATGGCTGCTGCAGCAACCGCACCTTCATTACAAGACGATGATGACAGTTGGATGGATTTCCTTTCTCCTTTATCTTCCCCAAAGCGACATGTTTTAGTTTCTGAAGATGAAAATAAAGGATGGGAATTATTCCCTACTAGAGGCCCACAGATCTCACCAGATGTATCCTCACCTAAATCTTCCGATGCAGGGATTGATAAAGGACATTATTACGTTCGTCCGTTTGATTTTGTTTATAAAAGGAATGCTGCAGGTGATCTAGAAGTTCAGTATCAAACTCGCCACCTGATGGATTCAGAAGGTGATTTACTCTCTTATGAAGCTATCGACTGTCGGACAAATGAAATGTTGATGCTCAAAACCAATCGTCTACAATCTGATCCCAAATCTTTAGCGAGTTGTATAGGTATAAATAGAGAAGCCTCAGTCTTAATGAAGCTGAAAGATAATTATTTTGCACCTTTATTTCGTAACTTTTTTTGTGCGAATGCTCAACAACGCGTTCTTGTACTGGAACATTTAGAAAGTCGGAATCGTATAGACCAAAGATTTAAGGGGACTAATCCTTTCGAATGGACCGATCTTCTCAACATTGCTTTTCAGGTAGTGAATTTCTTACATTATTTTAAAGAAAAAGGTCTTGTTCACAATAACCTTCAAACTAAAAAATTATACTTAGATCAATCCGGACAATTAAAAATAGTGGGTTTCGATCAAGCATATACAGTTCCGGAGATACCAGATAAATATCAGTGGAATAGCTATAGTGCACCCGAAACGTGTCTTAAAATGCGTTCAGGTTGTCCAGAAGATACATGGAGTGCAGGTCAGATTATTGCTGAGCTTGCGACAGGCAAGGCTCTTATTTTTTCCGATTTCAAAGGTGGAAACCCGATTACCGCTATTACCAAATATAGGGGAATGCCACCTGCGGAATGGTTAGATAAAAGTAGTATCGCCTCGCAATTTTTTCTCAAATCTGCAGATGGTCAGTCTTTTGCCTATGATGAGAGAGGATTGGAGCATCCTTCGGATCGATACGTTCAATATTTAACAGATCATATAGAGAGACGTTGGACTCCTAAAAATGAATTTCCCGAAGAACGTCAATATTTGATAAACCTTATCGATAGAATGACATCTTATCAAAAAAGGATCACACCTTTACAAGCAGTAGCGCACCCTTTATTTAATAATTATATTTTTTGGCAGATCAGTAAGATAAAAAAAAGTTCCATAACGCATTTGTTCATATCGCTTGTTAAACCTTGTATCCACTCAGTTCAAAATCCTAAATATCGTTTTGTGAGTGTCGATTTTATGCGGTCTCCAGATAGCCGTTGGTTCTTACATAATTGTGAAAATCAGACATCTCGTTACATGGTCACACTATGTGAAGGAAGCAGACCGCTTAAAACAAAGAATTTGTACTTACCGCCTCGGGCCATTTTACAAGTCAGTACAAATGAAAGAGGAAAGCATAAACTCGATATTAATCCTGTCACCTATAGCCAAGCTAGCAATATGGGAATGCTTTCCTCTGTATCCGCCTCTTCTGCAGCTTCTTCCTCAAGTAGTGCCTCTAGTGCGCCCTCAAAATTTTCAATGGTTCTCAGGAGCAGCTCTAAATCACAAACTTTAGCCACTACTTCAAATTCTTCGAGCAGCAGCAGCAGTAGCAGTGCCGCCAGCGCAACATCAGGGCCACAACCAGTTCCAAGTCCCCACCCACAGCGATCTTCTTTGTCCTCTAGCAGTAGAGTATCTGGGCAAGCTCTGCGAAAACGTTCCTCTACAACAGCTGGAAGCACGCTCAGTATGAGCAGTGGAATTGAACCACCTCGAGGTGCTAAGGGAACAAAAAAAATGTGAGGAAGAAAGGCTGAGCTTTTCTTCTTGACCACTAGTGTCTATAATAGCTCCTCTTTTCTATCGACTAGGATAGTCTCTAAATATTTCAGGAGTTTTATGGGTTCATCTGTTCGTAGTTCGTTTACTTCAATACCAGACATTCTAAATATTGAACCTACCAGACTACCTAAACCTGTAACGGAAGAAGTGAACACAAGATCTTCTTCAATTTCTTCAGGATCTTCTTCTATTGCCTCGGCTGCAGCAGAAGGTGGTGATGATGAAAGTTGGATGAGTATGTTGCCCCCCTTACCTGCTGCACTACAAAGTCCTCTATGGGGCGAGGCGGATAACGAATTGGAGTTAGATCTTCGTCAAGCCGCATTGGCCCCCATTCCTATTTGCACCCCAGCACCTTTACAAGCCCCTAATGGCTTTTATGATCTACGTCCACACAGTTATGTCTATAGAATGAATGGAGGGTTAGCAGCGTGCTATAAAATTCTGGCTTTAAGTGACTCAGATGAGGGCTTACTCTCTTTTGAAGCTGAGAACCTTGCAACACACGAAGTAGTGACCCTTAAAACCAATCGACCAAAATCCGATCCGGGACATTCATTGAGTTGTGCGCTTTTAGATAATGAAATTGCGATCTTAAAAAAACTGAGAAATAATTATTTCACACCTTTAATTCACGACGTTTTTAAGGCCAATTCTGAACAATCTGTTCTTGTATTAGAGCGTTTCAAAACTCATAATTTCTTGAACCATAGATTTAACGACGCTAAACGACCATGCTGGTCTCAGCTCATCAGCGTGACCTTCCAGATGCTGAATGCTTTAAATCATTTTAGAGAAAAAGGGATTGTTCATGACAATCTCAGCCCTGAAAAATTGTCCATTGATGAGTCCATGCAACTAAAGGTAGAAGATTTTAGGAGAGCTTATACTTCTTGTGCACCCAAAGCCAGTTCGCTCTTGAATATCTATAGCGCACCTGAAACATGCCTTAAATTGCGTTCAGGTAGCGCCGAAGATGTATGGAGTGCAGGTCGGATCATAACCGACCTTGCTGCAGGACAAATTCTTGCGCAATCGAGTTCGGTAGGTGAAAACCCGATAAGAACTATTACAAAATGCAGAGGAGTGCCACCTAAGGAATGGCTTGACGCAAGTAGTATTACAACCCAATTTTTTATTAAAGGCACCGATGGGCATTATTCTTTTTTAGATGATAGAGGTAAATTGGATCGTCCCGTCGATCGCTTCGTGGAGTGTATAACAGATGTGATCAAGGATCGTTGGTCGAATGAGACATTTCCCGAAGAACTCCACCAATTTATCGACTTGATCAATAAAATGACATCGTATCAAAAAAGGATTACACCCATGCAAGCCCTACATCATCCTTTATTTGATAATTATGTTTTCTGGCAAATAAGCCAGACAGGAAAAAACCCTGTAACCAATTTGTTCATATCATTTGTAAATCCCTGTAAGCATTGGCGAGCAAAATCTGACCATCTTTTTTTAAACATTGATTTTTCTCAGCATCCTAAAAGCCGCTGGTTATTTCATAATTGTGAAAGCCAAACAACTCGCTACAAATTGAGGTTCTACAACAAACATTCTCACATTATAACAAATGAACTATCCATTGGGCCTAGGGCTATTTTAGAAGTGGGAAGCGATAGCGCAGGAAATCATAGTCTCCAGGTTTCTTATGTTGTATATAAGAAAGATTCTCGAGAATTTTTTCCTCCTAGCACGTCTTCTGCAACTACTTCCACTAGTAGTCATTCGCTATCGCTTGTAGACTCTTCTAGCGGAACTAAGCAGCAATCTTTAACAGGTGGTTCAGTTTCTTCTACTCGGAGTAACAAACGCACATCAGGGGTAAAACCTTTAATAAAACCACCCTTAGGCAGCAAAGAAATAGGGCCTTCTTTACCATCAAGCAGCACTCCGTTGTCCACATCTCTAGGGAAGCGTTCTTCTCAAGCGCTGCAGAGTGCAGTTACTACCTCAAAGACACCAGAGCGTTCAGGTAGAAGTAAAAGAACTAAAAAGATGTAATACACATTTAAGGAGCTCTTATGGTTTCACGTGTTGCGAGCTCATCGACACCGCTACCCGATGTTCTAACGTCACTCTCTTCAGAACTCTCTCGGTCAGGAGGCAAAGAGGAGAATCGAAGGCCCTCTTCAAGTTCTTCTGGAACTTCTTCTATTGTCTCTGCCCCCTCAGGAATTAGTGATGAAGAATGGGTGGATATGCTTCCACGACTACCAGTTTCTATGTTAAGTCCTGTAGGTTCTCCAAGAACGGATAGGGAAGAGGAATTAGGCGGTGCTGCAACAGCTAAGAGTCAGCCTAGTGTATTTTCGCAAATTTCTGCTGAAGTAAATGTAGATAATCCTGTAGGTCCCTGCGTTTATGTCTACAAAGTAGACGCAGAATCAAATGTTTCAGAAGCTCGCTACAAAACGTTCAAAATGGGTGAAGGGGGAGGGGATGTAAGCGCCTTTGAAGCTTTGGATCTTAAAACAAAAGAAATAGTGATCCTCAAAACGAATCGTTTGCAACACGATCCTAGAAATTCCATAAGCTGTGTGCGCATAGAAAGAGAAGCTTCCATTTTAAGAAAGCTGAAAGATAGCCATTATGCTCCTGTAATTAAGGACTACTTTTATGCTAATTCTCAACAGCGTGTTCTCGTGTTGGATCGTTTAGAACCTCGTTACAACGTTCAAACAAGATTTAATGTTACATGGCAATTACAATGGCCACAATTAGTAAGCATCGCATTTCAGTCCTTGCATGCTTTGTATTGTTTTCAAGAGAAGGGAATTATTCATGCGGATCTTAAGCCTAAAAAATTGTCATTAGACCCCTCTATGCAACTCAAATTCGTGGGTTTTGAGCGCGCACAAAGGAAGTCATACCTTCCAAAAGCAAGTGAAGGGTTAAACGCTTATAGCGCACCGGAAGCATGTCTTAATTTGCCGTCTGATAGCTCTGTAGATGTATGGAGCACAGGTCTGATCCTGACAGACCTTGCAACAGGACAGACTCTTATCCAAGAACGTTTGGAAAAATGCGAAAACCCTATAAAGGTGATTGCCATAAGTCGAGGATTACCACCTAAAGAATGGCTTGATAAAAGTATGGTGACACCTCAATTTTTCGTGAAAAGTTCAGACGGGCATTATTCTCTTTTAGCTCATGATCCGAAACATCATCGTCCTGTCGATAGTTTAGGGGAATATCTAAGAAAGAATATCGAAGAACGTTGGTCGCGCTGTACACTTGCCGAAGAACGCCATCACTTAATAGACCTGATAGATAAAATGACATCTTATCAAAAAAGGATCTCTCCACTAGAAGCAATTGCCCATCCCTTATTTGATAAGTATGTTTTTCTGCAAATTCGTAAGGTAAAAGAAAGTCCAATAACACGTGTATGTATATCTATTGTTAAACCAGGGATTCATGGGGAAAATATTTTTTCTAAGTTTTTTATAGATGTCGATTTTAGGCGATATCCTCAAAGCTCCTGGTTATTACACAACTGTGAAAATAAAACTTCTCTCTATAATGTTATTTTGTACAATGGCGCCACTATTCTTAAAACAGAGCAATTACACATCCCATCACGGGCCCTTTTAGAACTGCGAAGTGATAGTGATGGCAATCCCTTACTCGATATTCATCCTTTCAAGTATAAGCAAGTCGCCCAACTAAGAATTCTATCTTCAATAGCCTCTTCATCCAGCAGTAGTTGTGCATCACCTTGGAAATATACTATAAATTCCGAAAGGCAATCCATGTTGCATTCTCTAGCAGATCTTGCCATTTCTACCAGCAGCTTTAAAAGCACCAGACAGTTACCTTCATCCACCAAAGTTCTCCTCCGTAGCAAAGGAAGAGGATCATCTTTGGCTTCCGGTAAGGACATTTCCTCCGAATCCCGTAAACGCGCATCCCAAGTGTTAGAGAGTGCTAGCACAGCTACTTTAAAGGGTTTAAAAGGCGATTTTTCAAGAATGAAAAGATTGAAAAAAATGTAAAAAAACGTCAAAAAAATTACTTTTAAAACACCGCTTAGAACTTTATGGTTTCTTCTATCACGAGCTTGCCCACTTCGACATCTGTTGTTACGGCATCAGCAACATCATCCCCTAAAAAGGGAGTGGAAGATCAACAGAGCCGGATACAATCCCCTATAACCGCGAGTGTGTGCGTAGTTGAAGAGCCAGCTGCAAAAATTGCACAGTTGACACCTAGTAGATTTCCACATTTGCCTTCGTTGCATACTCCACCTATTTTTAGCGTAAGTGCAGATAGAGATATTTACAAAATGGAACCGGGTTCAGGAAAAAGAGCCCTTTGTTATCACGCCCTCTCACTAATAGGAAGCGGAAGCCACGCTCAGGTTTTTGCTGCAAATGATCTTGCAAACGGAAAAACGGTGGCGCTGAAATGCAATCGAAGAAGAGAAATTGATGAGAATTATGTTAATAGTTGCCAAGGTTTGCTTACAGAAGAAGTCTTATTAAGGAGACTAGAACCAAACTCTTTTACTCCTTCGGTGCTCGACGGATTCTATGCTAATGATCAAGAACGAGTTCTTGTGCTCGAACATTTGGAACGCGATAACTTCCTAGATCGACGCTTTAGTGATGCTAGGCCTTTCATGTGGCCACATTTTATAAATATCGCCTTTCAATTGTTGAATGCCTTACGTCTGTTTCAACAAAAAGGAGTTATTCACGGCAATCTTAAACCTAAGAAATTGTCTTTGGATTCTGCAATGCAACTCAAAATCACAGGTTTTACTCGAGGAAAAACTCTATCATCCTCGCTTAAAGAAAACGTGCACGTCGATGCATATAGTGCTCCAGAGGTAGCTCTTAGATTGGATGTTGATTGTAAGGCAGATATGTGGAGTGTAGGAGCTATAATTGCAGAGCTTGCAATAGGTCATCCTTTCATCAGAACGGGTTCGGGAGATGGAAAAAATCAGATAAAAGCTATTGCCGAGTTACGCGGATTACCACCTTCGGAGTACTTAAATAAAAGTCCAACTGCTTCAAAGGCTTTTATCAAATTATCTAACGGACATTATTATCTTGAAAGTGCTGATGGAAGACTTTACCGACCACCCGACCAGTTAGTAGGAGATTTAACTGCTAGGTTAAAGGAACGTTGGCCAAGTCACCTCTATCCTACAGAGCTTGTACACTTAACAGATCTAATCGATAAAATGACGGCTTATAAAGATAGAATTCATCCTCTTCAAGCCATTGAACATCCTCTATTTGAAAATTACCTATACTGGGAAATAAGTAAAATAGGCAACAGCCCGATAACTCGTATGTGTGTATTTCTTATTGATCCGGAGCTCCCCTTTTTACATGTTAATTTCGAAAATCATCCTAAAAGCCGTTGGTTATTGCATAAAGATAAAGGCCTAGCGGATCGTTATAAATGCATTTTTTATAAAGGACGCAACGTCCTCAGAAAGATTACTTTGGAAATTGAACGAAGAGCCCATTTGGAAATACGCTATAATGTACTCGACATTCATCCCTACGTTTATGAACAAGGCCTTTCGCCTGAACCCCCTCCCTTTGTAGCAATCTCCCATGAGGCTACTTCATCCTGTAGCAGTCCTTCTGAAAGGCAATTTCTTGCGCAATTTGCCATGTCCTCGATTAGCAGCACTAGCTCGGCTCATGAAAAATCCTCATCTAGTACTCTAAAAGGAGCGGGGAGTAACTTAAGTCATCTGCCCTCATCACAGGTTTTGCGTAAACGACCATCTGCAGCTTTATCTCCAAATAGCGTCAGCTCTATAAGTGCAGAAGAGGGTTCGGCAGGTGATAAACGATCAAAAAGGCCAAAAGAGGATCGAGCTTCCTCTTAGCCGAGCCTGATATTTCTAATACCAATAAAGGAATCTGTATATATTGATTCTAATCTTATAATTAAAAATTTAATTATATATTTTCTGAAGAATAGTTTTGTGTTTTTAAAATTTTTTTAAATTGTGCAAAACAAGGGATTCAAACTATTTCTTCTATACCTTTTTCAATTTAATTAATATTTATTAGAATATTATATTATTATTAATATAATTCGTTTATAATACTAATAATTTACTTATTTTTAATAAATTTAATTTCAGAGATATTATGGTTTTACAAGTCGGCGCGGGAGCACCTAGTGCAACAGCTTTAGTCACTCCTTCTTTAGCAGCTCCTGTCGCTGAGACTCCACAAGCTACTCTTCCCGTATACACGTATTCTGTGGATGTAGATAAATGCATATTTCCTATGGTTGAAGATGGGTCGAGAGTCCCTCGCTATAAAGTGATTTCGCTCATTGGAAAGGGAACCCAATCTCGTGTTTTTCAAGTTGAGATGATAGCATCAAAAGAAGTATTCGCTGTGAAATGCAATCGCCCACCAGAAATGGATGAGTTCCACAAAGCGCATTATGTGGATCTTTGCAGAGAAGCAAGAATGTTAAAAGCAATGCAAGCTATCGTCTATATACCCCGTTACTTTGAAGCTTTTGATGTAAATGTTAGGGAAGGAGTGCTAGTCCTAGAGAAATTGAATTGTCCAGATTTGTATACTACCTATTCATTGGGGTTCAAAAATGGTCTGCCTCGTTTCCATGTTTTAAGCATTACAATGCAAATATTGTTTGCATTAAAGAGCTTCAAGGAATTAGGAATTGTCCACACAGATATTAAACCGGAAAATACAAATTTAGATACCAGCTCGATGAAAGTTAAAGTGATCGATTTTGGCCAAGCCCTTAATATTTCTATATTGCAAAAAATAGCAGAAAAATACGAAATGCAAACGACTCTCTATAGATCTCCTGAGGTTATTCTTAAGCCTAAGGATCATACGTATGATTACGCTATCGATATGTGGAGTACAGGGATATTACTTTCGGAGGTTGTATTAGGGAAACGTGCCACACCGTGGCCACTAGCTGAATTAAAAGGTATTCCGGAGGAGCATGTGCAAATGGCAAACATCGCCAAACTACGTGGAATGCCCCCTGAAACATGGCTCAATAGTAGCGCCGTCGCGCATCATTGCTTTAAGAAAAGGGACGATGGAATTCATGTGCTGTCCTTACCAGGAGAACCTGCTTACCGTCCAACTGATAGTTTGGCCGAACAATTGAAAAATAAGGCCCTTACACATTGGCGTAATCCTGAATGGGAGAAAGACAAAAATCCACCTGAATTTATCGCAGAAGCAGAGGATTTTGCTGATCTTATTAGTCAAATGACTTCATATGAAAATCGCATTACTCCTGAAGAAGCCATTGAACATCCTTTATTCAATAATTATCTCTTTTGGGAGGTAGCGATGAAACAAAGTGAAAGCGTTCCTTTCAATTCAATTGCCTTTTTTGTTAAAGGTGAAAAATATTTTCAGATTGATTTAGAAAAATATCCAGAAAAGCATTGGTTTTTACCTAAGTTTAATCCCGATCTTTCCTGTTCAGTTTTTTTGTATATGAAGAATGGGAAATTCATGGAGAGTGAAGAATGTAGGATTTCGGATAGAGCGAGGATTCTCATTGATGAAGCTGGTTTCCATCATGTTGATCTTAGAAAATTAGATCCTGTTAGCCTTCCCCCTCCTGCTGCTTCTCCTGCAACTTTACCCACGGGTACCACCAGCCCTTTAGTCGCAGAAGTTTCTACTACTTGCAGCTCTTCACTCGTGACACCCCTTCCTGTTAAGCCTGTTTTGCCGTCTTTTCCTACCGATTCTGCTGCAACAGCAACAGCAACAGCAACAGCAACCGTTTCTAGTAGTAGTAGTTCAAAAGATCCAAAGGTGCTCAGCCTCCTCAGGGGCAAGCCTGAAGATGCAGCTATAGCTCCCGCAGCTGCTAGTGCTTTCGCAGTGCCTTCACAGTCTCGGCGTTCAACTCGAAAACGCGCATCCGTTACATTAGAATCAGAAAGAAGAAGCCCTATAGTAGATTCTGAAGAAGACGCGATAGTGAGAGCGGATAAACGAGCAAAAAAAATGCCACAAGACGATGTGCCTGCCTCGTAATTATTCAAAGTGAGCAGAGAGTATGTGATTCCTGACATTAATTATTGTCAGAGATTACATACTCTGTTGCCATCCTTATGATTCTTTTGCTAATTAAAGTTTAATGATAATTTTAATTATAATAAATTCTTTTAATTTTTAAAAAATAATAGCAAAAGTTTTTATATATAATAATTGAATTGCTTTAATTAAATTAAGTTAATTAAATTTACGTATTATTAATAACATTATTTATATATAATATTAGTAATTTAATTACGTTTAATAAATTATTTAAGGAATTTTTTTATGGTTTCACATGTAGGGGCAGGAGTGCCAAGCGAAATAACAACTTTACTTCCACAGCCATTGGTAGCTTCAACATTGCCAGCAACAGACATCGCAGATAGGATGACGCAGTTATTATCCGCGCAAAAATTAATTATTCCGGTTAAGAGAGCGCCAGGCGGAGCAATAGCAAGGAGTGCACCTCCAGTAGTATCTCGGCTCCTGCCTGCTACAGCTTGCGAAACAGGAGTTTCGACTAGAGATCTGTTGGAAGGGTATTTAGCCAAAGAGCGAAATAGGTTTCCTTCCCATCGTGTTCTGAGCTTTGCCATGCAAATGTTATTTGCATTAAGAAATTTGAAACAATCAAAAATTATCCATACCGATCTTAAACCGGCGGACATATATTTTGATTCAGATTCTATGAGAATGATGATAATCGATTTTGGTAAAGCGCGTACAATTTCTGAACTCGGTCCCTATCTAAAGGACCAGGTAGGGCAATCTCCTTTATATAAATCTCCGGAAGCAATTCTAAGGCCTAAAGATTATACATATGACTATGCGATCGACATGTGGAGTGCGGGGATAATATTGGCTAAACTTGCTACAATTCGCGAAGAAATTTTACCCGATACAATTCCTAAAATGAAAGGTATTCCAGAGGAACAACTGCGTTTAGCCCAGATTGCGCACGTACGAGGAATGCCACCAGAAAAATGGTTAGGTAGCAGTGAAGAGGCTCACCATTGCTTTAAAAAAATGACAGATGGTGCTTATGCCCTTTGTTTGCCAGGAGTTCCTCCGCTACGTCCTACCGATTGTTTAATTGGATGTGTAAAAAAAATTGCGCAACAACATTGGTTGCCCACTCCTTATGGAGCTGAAGGACATGCTACGGCATTATTAGAAGAAATTGATCATTTTGGTGACCTCATTGATCGAATGACTTCTTACGAAAACCGCATCACACCTGAAGAGGCAATTCAGCACCCTCTATTCAATAACTATATTTTTTGGGAAATAGCAAAAACAGAAAAATCTAATTTTTTTCGGGCCATTACTATTGGCGTGGAAGATGAAAATCAAGATGAAGTAATTAGTCATATTGACTTAGAAAAGTTTCCACAAAGCCATTGGTTTCTTCCATTTAAGGCAAGTTATGGTCGATATGCTGTTAAGTATCATATGAGAGATGCTAAAGATGTGTGTCACCTTAACCTGAGATTTCCAAAAAAAGCTCGGATCATAATCGATGGTGACCAAATAAAATTTATGGATCTTGCAATAGCTGGCAGTCCATTAATAAATATCCCCTCGGTCAGTAAAGTCTCCTTAAGCAGTTGTCTTGTCGACGCAGCTCCACCAAGCTTTTCAAGTAGCTTAGGTAGTAGAAGTGGGTCTACGCTTCCAAGCGATCACCCTGCAGCAACTGCAACAGCGCCCCCCAGTGCCACTCCATCCGGAAGTGTACGAAAACGTGCTTCAGGGGCTCTAGAAGCTGACGCTCATCGATCCGCTACAGATTCTGAAGATGGAGGAGGCCACGATGTCTCCTCTGCTAAAAGGTCGAAGAAAGATTTCGGCAAGGATTGATTTTTCTTAAAATTAGGTAAACAAATTCATTTGATTGGATAGGTCGCAATGGTTTCAAGAGTAGCGGGGGCGGCAGAAGGGCAGATGCAAAGGCTGGATCCACATCTATCATCAGGATCCTCACCCTTACGAGTTCCTTCAATAGCTAAGGATATACTAGGTGCAGAAGCAAGGATTAGCCAATCAACGTCTTCTTGTAGTCTAGCCCCTTCACAACTAGAGAATATTCCTTCCGAGAAACCAGAAGATTTTTTCGATATAGGACCTAACCAATGGATCTTCCCCTTTAATTCGGACCTTTCAGCAAGGGTGGCAACGTATGAGACGGGAACCTTGTTAGGTGAGGGATCACAAGCAAAGGTTTTTGAAGGGATTGACTGCGCAACTGGAAGAAAAGTTGCGCTCAAGTGCAGTCGAAGTAGATATTCTGATCAGAAATTTTACATGATACAAATCTCCGAAGAGCTCTTATTAAGAAAATTGTCCCATTGTCCCTATGTTCCCCGAGTTTTGGATGCTTTTGATCTAAGTCCCGGGGAAAGAGTTCTCGTAATGGAAAAATTAGGCGATAATCTTTTCAATACATTCGGCAATCCTGAACATTCATCTTATAAGCCATTAACAATGGTACATATTCTAAATATCGCCAGGGAGGGATTGCTAGCTTTGGATTTTTTTAAGAAAGAAAAAATCGCGCATAGTGACCTTAAGCCAGAAAATTTAATATTTGATCCCGAAAGTATGCGTTTGAAAGTGGTAGATTTTGGTTGTGCCTACGGCAAATTACCTATACCTAAAGATACGGAAGCGCAAACTATTTGGTATCGATCTCCCGAAATAACCTTACGCATAGGTGGTACCGAAGCTGTCGATATGTGGAGCTTAGGTTTTATAATTGCTGAGTTGGTGGCTGGAGAAGAGATCATAAACACAAGAAAGGAGCTGAATACTCCTCTTCTTACAGATGAGGAAGAGGACCTACATATGAGGAATATCGTTAACCTACTGGGAATGCCTCCCGATGAATGGTTAATGCGATCTCCTAAAAAAAGTTGTAAGAAGAGTTCTATAAAGCCGTTATTTAAAAAGATGGAAGATGGCCAATATTATTTAATCGAAAAAGGTGCAAAACCTGGTCGTCCAATAAATCACTTCGTTAGTCATATCACAGGTATTTTCAAAAAACAGTGGCCTAACCACCGAGAAGAAATTCATCATTTAGCGGATCTAATCGGCAAAATGACAACTTATGAGGGCCGCATTACTCCCGAAAAAGCTCTCCAACACCCTCTATTCATAAAAAAAAATATTTTCTGGCAAATAGTCAAAACCGGAACACCCAATCAGTTTCATAGTATAACGATTGCTGAGGAAAATGAAGAAAGTGATGATGTTATCTTAGAAAAGGATCCACGATACCCTTGTTTTCCTTCTATTTCTGTTAACTTAGACCAAGAGTTTCAAGACCGGTGGTTTTTACCTAATCCGAGAAGTGATGCTCGATACGCTGTTAAGTATCACATGAGAGATGGCACTGAATTGAACCACCATCGCGTGCGATTTCCCAAAACTGCTAGGATTATAATCAGCGATGACCAGATAAAATTTACCGATTTTTCAATTGAGGGCAGTTCGCTAATAGCTCTTCCAGTGGTCAGAAGAGCGCCCGCAAGTAGCAGTTCTGCAGCAGTAGCTCCTCCAAGCTTTTCGAGTAGTACCGGTAGTAAGGACGTGTCTGCACTCCTCAGCTATCACCCCGCAGCAATAGCAACAGCTACTTCTTCTAGCAGCAGCAGCCTAGTGAGGGCGATGACAATTGCTGCACTGCCCAGTGAGGCCCGGAGGGCGATGGCAAGCGCGACACCATCTGTGCCTACACGAAAACGCCCATCTGCGGTGGTAGAAGAAGACGCTGATCAATCCTATGCCCGTTCTGAAGAGGGTGCTGGCCTGGAGTCTACTAAAAGATCGAAGAAAATCTTAGGCCATGATTAATTTTTCTAAAATAAAATAACTATATTAGGTCGTTATGGTTGCAAGAGTAACAGGAATAATGGAAGGACAGATACAACGAGAGTCTCAACATGTATCAGTAGGATCTACAGTTTCACGAGCCCCTTCAATAGCTAAGGCGGTACTGGTTGAAGAACCAAGAATTGGAGAATCAATACCTTCTTATACACTTGATCCTTCACAGTTAAAAGGTATGACTTCTAAAGCTCAAGAAGCTCTTTTTAGGGTTGAACCTCACAAACTGGTTTATCCGATTAGTTCAGAGCATTCCGTAAGAGTGGCTAAGTATAATACACACTCTTTAATAGGTTACGGAACACAATCTCAGGTTTTTGAAGGCATTGAATGCGCAACCCAAAAGAAAGTCGCTCTTAAGTGCAATCGATGGCAAAAATTTGATAAGGAGTTTCAATATCATTACCATGAACTACTCAAGGAAGAGATATTATTAAAGCAATTAGCCAAGTGCCCATATGTTCCCACGCTTTTGGATGCTTTTGATGTTAATTCCTCGGAAAGAGTTCTCGTAATGGAAAAATTAGGCAAGAATGTTTTCGATGCACACTGTGCCTCCCAAAGCTCTTGTCATAAGTCATTGACAATGGCACATATTCTTAGCATTACCATGCAAGTACTGCTAGCTTTGGATCATTTTGAGAAAGAAAAAATCGTGCATTGTGACCTTAAGCCAGAAAATTTGATATTTAATCTCGAAAATATGCATTTAAAGGTTATCGATTTTGGTCATGCTTACCACAAACTATCCTTACCCGAAGATCTTTACGTACAAACTATTTCCTATCGATCTCCCGAAATGACCTTATGTCGTGGCGGTTCCCAATCTGTTGATATGTGGAGCTTAGGTTTTATAATTGCAGAATTGGTAGCTGGAGAAAGTATCATAAACACAAGAAAGGAGATAGTTGAGAACTCGGGCCTAAGCTGCGAAGAGCAAGAGGATCTGCACATGACCAATATCGTTAATATCCGAGGAATGCCTCCACATGAATGGTTAATGCACTCCACTGATAAGGTTCCTGAAAAGTCTTCTAAAAAAAGGAGACCGTTATTTAAAAAGATGGAAGATGGCCAATATTATTTAATCCAAAAAGCTGCAGAACCTTGTCGCCCAGCCGATCGCTTCGTTAGGACTATCACAGAAATTTTTAAAAAACAGAGGCCGGACCATCCAAAAGAAGAACTTCATCAATTAGTGGATCTTATCGGTAAAATGACAACTTATAAGGACCGCATTACTCCAAAAGATGCTCTTCAACACCCTCTATTTGCAAAATATCTTTTCTGGGAAGTAGCGGTAGCAAAACCTTCTTCTATTCATGCTTTTGATATCTTTGTCAGAGATAGCCTGGAACCTTATTTTGGAGTTAATTTAGATAAGTACACACGAAGCCATTGGTTATTACCAAAAGAGAAAGACGAATGTTCTTACAAGGTGGTTTTTTATGGTAAAGATAACGCCAAATTACGTGAGGATAGATGTGTTTTTAGTCACCGAGCAAAATTAGATGTAGATAGCGATCATATTTATGAAAAAAGTCTTTTTTCAGGCGAGAGCACAACTACTTCAAGTAGCAGCAGTAGTAGCTCTTCACCTCCCCCCGTAGATCCAGCGGCGTCGAGTAGCAGTAGTAGCAGTAGCTCTTTACCCCTACTTCTACTTCCTCCGGCAAAAAAAGCAGCAGAAGCGGCTGCGACTTCAGTATCTTTCAGTAGTAGCCCTTCAACATTCGCAACGGCAACAGCACTTCCCCGTGCAATTTCATCCAGACCTACCCGTAAACGTGCGTCAGCAGCATTACAAACGCAAACGCATAGAAGTGGAGGTAGAAAAGGGCAACTTATAAGTCGAGCCTCGCCCCTTAAAAAAACACGAAGAAATCCCGCCTAAAAGATCCTCTTAGTAGCTGCTCGTCCTTATCGAGCAGCCCCTTCAGAAAGCAAACATTTTAATCTTTGGATTAAAAATTAAAGTTTACAAAAAAGTTAAATACTTATTATTAATAAATATCTAAGTTATAATCATATATAATAAAATTTCTTATATAATAGTAATTATAATATTCATTTGTTATAATAATTGCAATTTTATTTATCTACTAATAGTAAGGGGTTTATGGCGTTAGGTCTTGGTGCAGGAATTTTATCGGAAAAAGGCGGAGTGTCAGCTTTTCACAAGGTCGGAGGGGCCCTAGTGAAAGGGGCATCTTCTTTGGAAGCGCAATCGTTGGTGGAAAAGACTGCTGTTGTTGCCTTATCAACACCTGCACTTGATCCCAAAGACCCAGCTACTTCTGCTACTTTTTCATCCGTTAGCAAAGTGGATCAAGCTGCGAGTGAGCCTGATTCGGAGATTTACAGTGTTGGTCCTCACAAGTGGGTCTATCCCAAAGTTTTACCACCAGCAAAACGCATACCCCAATACCTGACCGGCGCAAAAATTGGAGAGGGGACACAGTCGCAAGTGTTTGAAGCAACCGACCACGCAACAAAAAAAAGTGTAATTCTTAAATGCAATCGTCGCAAAGAGGTTGATGAAGGTTATGAAGAGCAATACTGGAGCATGTGTATAGAAGCGGCAGTATTAAAAAAAATGGAGATTTTTCAAAATGTTTACGCTCCTACTCTTCTAGGTATTTTTGATGTCAATACTAAGGAAAGAGTGCTTGTATTAGAAAACTTAGGTCCGATTAATCTTAGAAAAACTATTGCTAAGAACACCCTGCAACATGCCCCTTACAGATGGTTAGATATAGTAAGCATTGGATACCAGGCACTGAGGGCCTTATCTGGTTTTAAACAAGCTGGGATTGTTCACTGTGATTTGAAACCTGAGAACATGATTTATCAATCAAATAGTTCAACACTGAAGATATTGGATTTTGGGATTGCTCAGTTAGCTAGTCAAATGCCTAAAGATAATTTGCAGACCCTATGGTATAGGTCTCCAGAAATACATCTTGAATTGGGTGGTGGTTATCCAATTGATATGTGGAGTGTAGGATGTATTCTTGCAGAGCTTGTTTTAGGAGTTCCTCTTTTCAGATCTGCTAATGATGACAGAGATTACATAAATAAAGTCTGCTATCTTCGAGGAATTCCTCCCACCGAATGGCTCGAAAAAAGTAGGGTCGCGAATAAGTGGTTTGTGAAGATGGAAGATGGAAACTATGCCCTTCGAGTCGATGGTGGAGACCCTTATCGACCAGCAGACTGCCTAATGGATTGTCTTAAGCAAGACATAAAAAGAAGATGGAGCTTAGAGTCTGGGTTAGTGGACCAACTAGCTGATCTTATTGAAAGAATGACCCGTTATAAAGGTCGTATCACTCCCGAACAGGCTATGAATCATCCTTTTTTTAGAAATTATTTATTTTGGGAATTTATAAAAAAAGATCCTACGCCAATAAATGTTTTTACCCTCTCTTTTCCTGGAGCCGTACAACCATTTACTTGTATTGACCTAACAAACACTTCTCGTTTTGTCTATTGCGCAAGACGAACAGCTGATCACAAAGATACCTATGACTTTGTTTATTATGATAAAGAAGGTCCACTTCCCTCTGCTAAAACCAATTGCTATACGCACTCTAGAAAAATCTTTGGCGAAAAAATGATTACAGTTCGTTGGGATAAAGTAACACCTACAGTAAGTGGAGCCCCTTCATCGAGTAGTAGCAGTGCTTCGTCTAAGTCCACATTGACTGAGGCGGCATCTAGTAAGAGTGCCGCGGTAATTTCTTCATCTGCAAAAAAATCGGATTCATCTACGAGTAGCGCGAGCGCGAGAATAGCTCCTGCAACAGTTGTTGCTTCAAGCGGTAGCAGCTCTTCAACGCATCATCCTCTTGCTTTAACCACGATAACAGAAGAGACAGGTACTAGAGAGGTAGTCTCTGTAAGCAAAGATAGTCGAACCTTGTCAACGGCAACAGCCACCTCCAGTACTTCCGCCTCAACATCCACGCGAAAACGGGCATCGGCTGATCTTCAGCTAGGTGCTGGTCCAGTCCAAGCAGGTAAGCCTGCTGATGAATCAGCGCTTAAACGATCGAGAAGAGATTCCGTTCTGGACTAAGAGGGTATATGGTTTTGCATGTTAGTACGGGGACTGTTTCAGAAACATTAGCAAGTGGTGCAGCTGCACATGTTCCAACCGGCCTGCCCTCAGTTCAAGAGGCAGCAGCTGCAGCTATTGCGGCTGCCAGTTTATTAGCTCTTAAAGCACCAGTTGCATCTACTTCTCTCAATCCTTCACTCAAGCACGAAAAAGGAGAGCCCTCGGCAGAAGATAGCCTAGATTTTTACAACGTTGGGCCATCCAAGTTCGTATATCCCTTAGTCCTTCCTCCAGCTCAACGCATTCCAAAATACAAAACTCTTATGCAACTAGGTGCAGGAACACAATCACAAGTTTTTGATGCTATCGAGCTTGCAACAGGGAAGAGCGTCGTTCTAAAATGCAACCGCTCTCGCAAAGATGACAAAAATAACTTAGGGAATTATCGTGGTCTATCCGTAGAGGCAGATTTTTTAAGGGAAATGGGAAAAAAGGAAATTCCTTATGTGCCTTCTCTATTAGATTCTTTTGATGTCAATAAGACGGAGAAAGTGCTTGTATTAGAAAACTTAGGTAAAGCTGATCTTTATAAAACCTTTCTCGATTGCACTCCGGACCTCAAATTATCCATGAAAGAATATTTTGAATGGCCCCATTTGATGACGATTGGAATGCAGTTGATATTGGCATTAGATATTTTTAAAAAAAATGAAGTTGTACATGCCGATTTAAAGCCGGAAAATATGATTTTCGATATTGCATCTACAAAACTAAAAATACTTGATTTTGGGCTTGCGCAAAAGGCGTCGGAAATGCCCTCCCATCTATTGCAAGCTCTGCATTACAGGTCTCCTGAAATTTCCCTGAAATTGAAGGGATCATGTGAAATTGATATGTGGAGTGCCGGATGTGTACTTGCTGAACTGGCTACTGGGCTTCCACTTTATGATTCTGATACGTCGCAAGACCATATGGAAAAGATCTGTTCCCTACGCGGAATGCCTCCTGCCGAGTGGCTTGATAAAAGTAGTCTCGCCTCACAAAGTTTTAAGAAGATGGAAGATGGTCACTATTCTCTCTTACAGAAAGATAAAGCGCCTTGTCGACCTACTGATCGCTTAGTGGAACATCTTCAAGATGAGTTGAGGAAATGTTGGCCAGGCATTGATGCAGATACAATTGATCAGTTCGTAGATCTTATTGATAAAATGAATGCTTATCGCGATCGAATTACCCCAGAAGAGGCTCTTCGTCATTCTCTATTTAAGGATTATTTCTATTGGGAAATCCTAAAAAAAGGGACAACCCCTATAGGTTTTGGAATGATCTTTATGAATGGCCAGCCTTATTTCAATACTGATTTGACTAAGTATCCTCAGAGCCATTGGGTATTGAAACTCGAAAGCCTTGACGATCCAGATAAATGCCTTCCTGCTCCAGATAAAATTGTTTTATTTCGCAATGATGAAAGTTACATCCATACTTTTTCAGGGAAGTTTCCTAGAAAGGCCAGAGTGGTCATTGAAGGTGAAGATATTTTTATCTATGATCTTTGTTGCACACTAAGTGGTGTTAGCAGTAGTTCGTCGAAAGTTCCTGTGTTTACAGGGAGTATATCTGATAGCATTAGGAGTTGTAGTTCGCCAGCAGCTTCTGTTGTTACAGCTAGTGCATCTAGTAGCAGTAGTAGTAGTTCGTCAAGTATTCCGGTCGCTACAGCGACTGCATCGAGTAGTAGTAGCAGTACTCTGTTAGAGACATCCACAACCAAAGCTCCCATAGAAATGCCTTCACAAAAACATTCCAAGAAGCGTGCTTCTGCGTCATTGCATTCAGGTAAGAGTGCTATTTTGTCAGATACAGATTCTAGTGTAAAACCACCCGCCTCTAAGAGATCGAAGAGATCAACTCGGGCTTAAATTCCCAAGTGATTAGTGCTTCTTTTTAAAACGATTTTCTTTTTTTACTTCCACAAATTGTTTTTTGTCTAACCGAATTAGAAACATTTTATTTCTCTAGCGAAAAAATCAGGAAACTATTTCAATCAGCATTAGCGGGGGGAATGATGCAATGCGTCGCTGGAGTTTAATCGTTTTAGTTTTAGTCTGCGTAACTGTCCTATTAGTAGGCGTAGGAAATAAGGTGCCCGTAACGACTCTTATTTTTTGCTGCCTAATGCTTACTATTAGCACTTCTGTAATGGCTTTTCTCCTACTGGTGCCACAAAAAGAAAAAAAAATTGAAGAGCTTTCTCAGGAGGATAAAACCCCTTTCGATACTCCTTTTTCCATTGTAAGTAGTTCTCTAAATTTTATATTTCCTTGCGTTGGGCGCTTTCCCAGCATTACAGGCTTTCGTTTTTCAACATTAGCTGAAACCACAACGTCTGAAAGAGAAGCGGAAAAAGATCGAGAAATCGAAGTTCTAAGAAGTTGTCTAGCGGGAAGTGAAGCCTTGGTTGCCCGTCTTTTAGAAGAAAGTGAGGAAAAGCAAGAGCTGCTCGCAGAAAAAGATGAGCAATTTGAGCAATTACAAGAGCAAATAGCGAACCACCCTCTTCAATTTGATTATCGACAGCTACGTAAACAATTCGCAGAAAAAGCGGATACTTTGCATCGGCTAAGGCAACAAATGTTTTCTATCGAAGGCGATCTTTTAGTGATAAAGCGTGAGCAAGAAGAAGCTGAGGCAGAAAAGACGGAGCAGATTGCGCAACTGATACAAGCTTTAGGAGAAGCCGAGGAAGAGCACGATCTTCAAGAAAAGCATATTCAGCTTTTAGAAGAACACGTGCAGTACCCGACTCCTAAAAAGAGAAATGTCAAAAAGAAAAACGAAGCGATTCAAACCGATCTTTTCCCTACTCCCGTGACTGTAACTCCACGTGTAAGAAAAAAACGTGTAAAAAACACTTCATTGGCTTCTAGCAATCTCAACTTTGAATTCATTGCTTAAAGAGCGTGTTTTCAAAGAGGTCTTTCTAAAGTTTTGCTCTATTCCCATTCAGTTAGAATTTCATGACCATTGCGTGTGATAAGAATTGTGTGTTCCCACTGGGCACTGGGTAGTCCATCTGCCGTTCTTGCCGTCCAACCATCGGCATCAAAAACAGCGGTACGGACACCAGCATTGATCATGGGTTCTATCGTAAAGGTCATTCCTTCGACTAAAGGGATTTGTAGATCGTTGTAATGATGAGGCACATCGGGAGCCTCGTGAAAGTGCACTCCAATGCCATGGCCGACAAATTGGTTGACGACAGAACAATTGTGAGAAGATGCATACTCTTCAATTGTCTGGCCGATAGCGGAGAGGAGGATACCAGGTTTTAATATGGCGATCGAACGGTAAAGACTTTCTCGCGCTACATCGACAACCCGTTTTTTTTCTTCGCTCACTTCACCAATCATGACCATCGCGCTAGAATCGCCAAAATATCCCTCAAAGTAGGCAGATACATCAATATTGACGATATCTCCTTTTTTTAAAGGTCTTTGGTCGGGGATACCATGACAGATGACCTCATTTAAAGAGGTGCAGATGCTTTTTGGATAAGGGGGATTGCCATAACCTAAGGGAGCAGGGGAGGCCTTGTTCTCAATGTGGAGGCGATGAGCAATTGTATTGAGTTCTTCTGTCGTGACACCCTCTTTCGCTTGTTTGCAAGTCTCTTGAAGAATCCAAGCAGTCAGACGACAAGCACGACGAATGCCTGCGATCTGTTCGGGTGTTTTAAGGAGAATTTTCCATTTTTTAAAATAATGGCGAGCAGAAGAAGGTTCGATATTCGGACCTAATTCAGGATAATGGCATTTCTTCCATTTTTGGCCGCTACCGCACCAGCAAGGGTCATTTCTAGATAGATTCATAAAACACATTTTGTAAATAAAGGCCGTGAGCCGGAGCCGTTACTCCAGCAAGGCGTCGATCTTTTGCATGTAGGATATCGACCATGGAGCTTGAAGAAATTTTACCACACCCCACATAGACAAGGCTACCGGCCAAATTGCGCATCATTTTATACAAAAAGCGATTACCTTGAACGAGAATTTTCATGCGGCTTTCACCTAATGGTTGAAAGGTTATGGTTTTTATGGAACAGCGCGGGTTAGGTTTAAGAAGAGAAAAATCATTACAGAATGATGTGAAGTCATGAGTGCCAATTAAAGCTTGAGAAGCCGATTGCATGGCATCGATGTCTAAGGAATAAGGAAAGTGCCAAGAGTGAAACCGTAAGAAGGGGAGTTGTATAGGGTCGGTACAGATTTCGTAGGTGTACTCTTTTCCCGTTGCATCGAGGGTGGGATGAAAGTTATTAGAAGTTTCTTCAAGAGCTAAGATTTGAATATCACGGGGTAAAAGAGCATTAGCCCCTCTACAAAGACGGTTAAGGCCGATTTCCTCATTACTCGTAAAAAAATTGAAAACTTGACCCTTAGCATGGACGCCAGCATCTGTACGACTTGCAGCTTGTAATTCGACAGGATGGCGCAAGAGAATTTGCAGGGCTTTTTCGAGCTCACCTTCAATGCTTGGACCTTCCCGAGTCTTTTGCCAACCTAAATAATGGGTTCCCTCATAGCAAAGGACCCCTCGTAGATTTTTCATACAAAAAAAGCCTACAGAAGGGATTTATGATACGCGGTAATTCCTTGCATGAACATCTGAACAGCCATAAGGGTTAAAAGAAGCCCCATCAGCTTTTCGAGTGTAAGAATACCACGTTCCTTAAGAAGTTTTTTAAGAGAAGCAGCTGATACAAGAATAAGCGCTGTCACGATCCAAGCGAGTAAAATCCCTCCTATAATTACAATTGTCTCAAGTGATTCGTACGTGTAAAGCATGACAGAAGCCAGTACTGCCGGCCCCGCCACAAGAGGCACAGCTAAAGGGACGATGAGAGGATCTTTATCTTTTGAAAAGTACCCCTTTTCATCTGCAGGAGGGAAGATCATACGTAGAGCAATTATAAAGAGAATAATCCCACCGGAAAGCATCACTGTGTATTGCTTTACGTATAAAATATTTAAAATATAGTTTCCTACGAAAGCAAAACCGAGGATGACGGCTAAGGCAATTAAAAGTTCACGCAAAATGATTTTTTTGTGCTGCGAAGGGGGGCAATTTTTTAATACAGCTAAATAGATGGGAATATTTCCAATTGAGTCCATAAGGAGAAAAAGTGTGAAAGCAATTGAAAGAATTTTGTCGAACATATGCACTGAACTCCAATGCTCTTTTAATTTGAAATTACTTCTTTTGTGATTTTGATACTCATTAGATTCCATTATCGCTAAATAAACTGGAGAAATCGACAAAAACCTAATTCTAAAAAAAAGATTTTGGTAGAGACTCTTGCTGAGTATTATTCGCAATCGTGCGCCATAAGCTACGCATTAGCTTTCGTTGTTGCTCTGTCAAGTCGTGAACAATAATAAAATCGTCATAATTATGGGTGAAGGCGCTTTTAGTCCAATTAGTCGAGCCTGTAATCAGCGTTGTCTCGTCGATTAGCGCCCATTTATGATGGAATAATTGAGCTCCCCTACTCGTATGTACAGATATTCCGGCTTGAAGAAGCTCTTCGACAATTTTTTTTGAAGAGCCTCCAGCTGTATAATAATCTAAAGAGACTTGTACCTTAATGCCTCGATTGTGGGCCGCAATTAGAGCATGGCTTAAGGAGGAGTCCGTTAGAGTGAACATCGCCACTTGTATCGAGTGATTCGCTTTGGCTAATTCATCGACAATAGCTTTGCGTGCTTGTTTTCCATTTTTGGGGAGTTTCCATGTATCTAGCTGCTGCTGGTTCAGGCAGAAATGCCGCATCTCTTCCGCTTCGTGTTCGAAAAAAAATGCTACCTGTTCATCGCTTATAGCTAGGGCAAAATTGTCATGAAGAGTCAACGAAGGGGGTGTAAAATTTGTTGAACCTAATAAGGTTAATTGATGGTCAATCACAACGATCTTTCGATGCATAAGACCGCGACCTTTGTAAAAATGTAAATAGGGAGGAGATTTAAGTTTTTTTTTAAGTCCTGGCGATGCTTTTTTGTCAGTGAGGATCGATACAGAAAGCCCTTGTGCTACTTTAGCTTGCAGAAGTTGAATGACGTTAGGATCTGTTATCGCATACACTTCTAGGTAAATAGAGTCCTTAGCTTGGGCTAAGGCTTGGAGAAATAGAAGGTGAAGGTTGCATCCTGTCTGATTCGTATAAAAGACTACAGGATGTTGTGCAGTGGGAAAAGTGGGTAAAGATGAAGAAAGAGACCAATGACCGGCCCAGAAAAAGCTGCCAGCCAAGCACGAGATTAGGAGAAATCTAGTAACTTTTGTGTATAGCTTAGAGGGTGTATTAAAAGTAATTTCGTCGCTTTTCAGAAGATTTTTAGCATCTTTTCGAATTCAAAATGGTTGGGTAATTAACGAGTTGATATTACCTAGCCATTTTGAATTCGAAATCTACTCAAAAAGGTCAGAAAATCGAGTTAAATTTACCTTGATACATTTTCTTAGAGTGCGTTCTAAAACTGCTTTTAGAACACCCTCTAAGAACGTACTTTTAGATATGTTGGCCTGCAGCACGCATTTCGCGGATAACGGTTGAAAGACCTACTTTATCAATTGTCCGCATGGCACTTGTAGCAAGGCGGATGGTAACAAAGCGGTTCTCATCAGCAAACCAAAAACGTTTTTTGACTAAATTAGGCAAAAATCGGCGGCGTTTAACACCGGTAACTTTTAGACCGATACCTTTTTTCTTTTTGGCGATACCGCGGATAGCGTAGCTCTTGCCCTTCACAGGCACCTTACCGGTGACTTGACATCGTTTGGACATAGTTTGACTCCGTATTATAGATGCGAAAGGTTAACACGCGGTTTCTTATTGAACAAGAATATTCAGAGAGTTAAATAAATTTTTGAAT
Organism: Chlamydiota bacterium; assembly: GCA_013288005.1. Classification (GTDB taxonomy): domain Bacteria; phylum Chlamydiota; class Chlamydiia; order Chlamydiales; family Rhabdochlamydiaceae; genus JABDCS01. The sequence goes on from JABDCS010000006.1 coordinate 46,979, forward strand.
ACAAGGAAAGAATGCTTACCGAACTTTACGCAGATTTTGTCGTCATTGGATCAGGACCTGCAGGGCAAAAAGCAGCTATACAAGCTGCTAAGCTCGGAAAAAGCGTCGTGGTCGTTGAGCAGGACGAACATCCGGGTGGTGTATCACTCAATAGTGGTACTATCCCTTCGAAATCCTTACGTGAAGCCATCCTCGATCTGACCGATTTCTACCAAAGAAGTTATTATGGAAAAGAAGGGGCAGAAAAAGAGACATCCATTTCTGATTTGAATTTTCGTTTGCACAAAGTCTTAGACGAGCAACGGAAGAATCTGCACCGACAGTTTGAAAAAAATAAAATTCAAGTTATCTCGGGAACAGCGTGCTTCGATAGTCCCCATCAAATCGTTATTTTGGATAACTTTAAGCAAGCGATAGGACGAATTAAAGGTAGCGTCTTTTTAATCGCTACAGGGTCTCGTCCACGCAATCCGATCCATGTGCCTTTTGATCAGGATACTGTTCTAGATTCAACGCGATTATTGACAATTGGATTTGTCCCAAAGACACTTCTTGTCTTAGGCGGCGGGATTATAGGGACGGAATATGCAAGCTTTTTTGCTGCGCTTGGCACAGAAGTAACCGTCGCCGACAAGCGTGATCGTCTTCTGCCTTTTCTCGATCGCGAGATTGGTGTTCATCTGGAAAAAGCTCTATCAATTATAGGATTGCGCGTTGTTGGTAATAAAGAACCTAAAAAGATCGAGAAGAAGGTTGAAGGGGGCGTCCGGGTTGATTTCGTGGATGGAACTTATCTAGAAGCTCAAGCCATGCTCTATGCTTTGGGTCGGGAGGCAAACATTACCTCCCTACATATCGAAAATGCTGGAGTTTCTATCGATTCACGAGGGTATATTCCGGTTAACGCACTTTTTCAAACTGCCGTATCGCATATTTATGCAGCAGGAGACGTAATCGGTCCACCCGCACTCGCATCGACTAGTATGGAACAAGGAAGATTAGCCGCAAGGCATGCATTTGGCGCTAAAACGCATCACTTTCCCGCGTTTTACCCAATTGGGATTTATACAATTCCAGAAATTTCTTCATGTGGTTATACTGAAGAAGAGTTGCAAATTTTAGGCTTTCATTATGAAGTCGGTCGAGCCCACTATTACGAGATCGCTCGGAATCAGATAAAGGGCAACGATGCAGGGATGTTTAAAATTCTCTTTCATGCTGAAACGTTAGAAATTCTCGGGATTCATATTATAGGTCGCGAGGCGACAGAAGTTATTCACATAGGCCAAGTAGCAATGAGTTTTCATGCAAAAATCGATTATTTCATCGATCAAGTATTTAACTACCCTACCTATGCAGAGGGCTACAGGATTGCGGCCCTTAATGGTCTAAATAAGATCAAACATAAATACTAAACGGATCTCACCCCACTTTTCGTGAGATAGGTTGCAATGGCAATATACGATATTTCAGGACTGAAAAAAACACTTCACGAGCACACGTCGCATGGTGGAGATAGAGTTAACGCGCAGGCCTCTGTTTGCCCGCCTCTTCCTTCCCAAGAAAAGAAAAGTTTTCTCTCCTCTTTTCTTTCCCGACTTTTTTTTGGAGCGCTCTTAATTTTTGATATTGCCTGGGGAATGTATGCATTTATTCTTTTTATATTTGCCGTACTGGCTTCTTATCTCAGTATGGGCCGATTAAAAAGATGTGTAAAATTGCAAAAAAAATCGTGGCTCTCTTGTAAGCGTTCTGCGGCATGTGCAATTGCTTTACTGGCAGCTCTCTTCAGCCCCGCTTTTGGTATTATGATAGCCTGTACCTATTTCCTCATGTATGACCGAGATGGTATTGAGGAAATTGTTCCCGCCTCCCTGCAAGATCAATTTCGTGAATTTTTTCGCTAACTTGCCCTGCTTTAAAAAAATCATTACCAATCACATTGAATCTCATTTCTAAATAGTTATTTTTTAATTATTGTGATTTAATATTAATTTATTAATAATTAATAAGGGTTTTTAATAAATTAAAAATAAAGGTAAAAATGACTATAGGTGCAGCAACGGTTCGTTATCAAGAATTAGTTGGAACAATTGAAAATAGACTTGGAGAAACGATTGGAACAGATAAGTATGTACAAGATTGGTCAATAAGTAGGGCTGGGGAGCCATTAGTAACTACTACAAGAGTAACTACTAGAAGAAATGGAATTCGAATAGTTGACCACGAGTTTCAAGAAGTGTTGGATGAAGCTAGGGAAAGGAATACTCTTGGTAGAGGATTAACTAGAAGAAGTGAGGTTAGGGGAGAACATGAAGTGGCTCATCTAAGTTTCACTGTTAGAAGGCCTGGCTCAGAACGCTTAGTTAGAGCGATTTCTCATGGGATCCCTCTAGCTCTTATGGGAGTTTCAGCTTTTTTTACAGCTTATGTATTAACGAATAACAGATAGTGCTCTCTCTTCGTAGACCTTTTAGAATTAAGAGGTCTTTTTCCTCTTTGCTGCTTCTTAAACTCGGATATACTAAGGTTTTAGATAGCTTTTTTTTGTTTAATAATTATTTTTTTAATTATTCTAATTTAATATTAATTTATATATAATTAAACTTGTTGAAATAAAATTAATAAATAAGAGAGTAATAAATGACTATAAGAGCAGCAGTAGATCGTTATGAAGCCTTAGTCGAAGAAATTGGAAATAGGGTTGATGCATCCATCGGAATAGATGAATATGTACAAGTTGAATCATCAGCTAGGCATGTAGGACGTTTCAGAACTACTACAAGAAACGGAACTAGGATACCCAATGAGAATTTTCGCACAGCTCTTGAAGAGGGCAGACAAAGACATGCAACTAGAGATGTAATGAGAATTGCAATGGAGTTTGGAAATGATCGAGAAGTTCGGGAAAGCTTCTCAGTTATGAGATGGGGATCAAATAGTTTAGTTACAGCTGTTGCTCATGGCATTCCTCTAGCTCTTGTGGGAGCTACAGCTTTTTTTACAGCTTATGTAATGATGAATAACAGATAATCCGACCTCTATTTGGACCTCTTGAGAAATTAAGAGGTCTTTTCCTCTTTGCTGCTTCTTAAACTTGGATATACTGAGGTTTTGTGGATAGATTTTTTTGTTCAATAATTATTTTTTTTAATCATGGTGATCAACATTAATTTATATATAATTAAAAGTGTTGAAATAAACTAATAAATAAGAGGGTAATAAATGACTATAAGAGCAGCAGGAGATCGTTATCAAGCCTTAGTGGAAGAAATTGGAAATAGGGTTGAAGAATCCATTGGAAGAGATCACTATATGCAAGCTGAAGAACCATCTATGGATGGAGGACTTTTGATAACTAGTCTAAGAAACCAAACTAGGGTACCAAATGAGAATTATCACGCGGCTCTAGAAGAGGGCAGACAAAGAAATGCAATTAGAGACGTAACAAGAATGACAAGAGATTTAGGAAATAATCAATTTGAAGTTCATCACAGCTTCACGGTTTTGAGACGGGGATCAAATAGTTTAGTTACAGCTATTGCTCATGGCATCCCTCTAGCTCTTGTGGGAGCTACAGCTTTTTTTACAGCTTATGTAATAGTGAATAACAGATAATCCTACCTCTATTTGGACCTCTTGAGAAATTAAGAGGTCATTTCTTTCGATGTTGTTCTTTATGTCCTTTCCTCGAACTATTTTCCACCAACTTTCAAAAAAGTAATAAAAAATAAGTCATTTATTTTTTTATAGAATCTCAATAATTAAAGACTGTGGATTCAGGCATACAGAACCTCTGGTTTTTATTGAGAGCATCTATCTGCTCTATTTCTGCTTTATGCAAGGAGAAATCAGATAGATCGAGGTTTTCTTTAAGGTGATTTTCTGAGGAAGATTTGGGTATTGCGATGATATTTTTTTGCATCAACCAGCGTAAAATGACTTGAGAGGGTGTCTTCTGATGGGCAAGTCCAATCTTTTCTAAGAGAGGATCGTGTAACAAAGCGCCCATTCCAAAGGGACGATAAGCAACAATTTGGATTTTATGGGTGTTGCAGTACTCGAGGAGATCTTTCTGGTAAAGATAGGGATGGAACTCAACCTGGTTGACAGTCGGATAACACTGGGCCTGCCGTAGATCTTCTAGATGATGGATAGTGAAATTACTTACGCCTACTTGGAGAATTTTTCCCTTACGCTGAAGATTTTCCATAGCTTGGAATACTTTGGTCATAGGCATACCTTCAACAGGCCAATGAATCAAATAGAGGTCGAGGTAGTCAATACCGAGTTCTTTCAGCGCAAGATCGCAAGCTTCTTCGACAGACTCTTCAACGTTAGGAAGATGGAGTTGCTTCTCTAGAAAAATTTTAGAGGTAATAAAGAGTTGGGAACGATCGAAATTACCTATGCCTTTTCGGACAGCTGCGTGATTATCATATATATGGGCAGTATCGATATGCCGATAGCCCATTTGAAGAGCGAGTTGGACAAGTTTTGAGCACTCTTTGCCGTATAAATCCCATGTTCCCAATCCAATTTCCGGTATTTTAACGTTCATTAACAGCTCCTTATTAGGTGGCCAGCTAGCCTTTGTGTATGTAGTAAAAATAGGGTATAATCCTGATCTTCGCATCAATTTATTAAATATTTTTTAATTATTTAAGGGGGATTCCATTCTTATGACTTTAGGGGCATGTGTAACAAGATGTAGCGAAATCCTAAGAGAGGGTAGACAATTTCATCGAGACTTCCAGGAGGGGTTTGAAAATCTAGAACAGAATTTAATTCTCCCTCTAAGAGCATGTATAGGAGAAATCCATTATCAGGGTCGAGGCGAGCAAAGACATCTGCGTAGTGATGGGCATGTGCATCCATTTCAGCAATTTGCCGGATACAACCCAGAACCCCCTGTAGTAAGAGTTACACGAGATCAAGTGGTAATTTCTATAAATGAGTTTAATAGAGTCTTTGAAGAGTCTAAGAGAAATGGTTCTCAAACTTTTACTGATAATGACTCTAAAATTTATCGCAGTGTAGACCGAAATACGATAGTAACAAAAGTGAAGAAAAATTTTTCTGTAATCAGATGTGGTCCTGCATGGGGGCCTGCACTTGCATCAAAAATTCTCACATTTACTCTTAGGTCTGCTCTCTTAGGCTCATGTGCTTACGCTTCCTACTGGCTTACGTGGCATAGATAATCTTCATTGACTATGGACAACCTCTAATAGGTTATTGTCTCTATGCCTTGCTTATTTTTGGTAAGGCGTAGGTGGACAGGAATATGGGGTTCTAATTTTCCTTCAAGAAGAGCGCTAGCTAATGGATTGACAAGCTCTTGTTGAATAAGCCGTTTGAGAGGGCGCGCACCAAAAAAAGGATCGTAGCCTTTTTCTGCAAGATAAGCGATTACTTCAGGTGATTCTTCAAGAGTAATCTGTTTTTCTTTGAGTCGCTTGCTGACCTGCTCGAGCTGAATCCTGACAATTTTTTCCATGTCTTGTTTTTGTAGAGGAATAAAAGGAAGAACATCATCAAGTCGATTGAGGAATTCAGGGCGGAAATGGTCTTTAAGGACAGGCTCGACAATTTGCAGGATTGATTCTTTAGACCAATTTTTAGGGTTGCTCCTCATTGTCTCCATAAGCAGATCCGATCCTAGATTCGATGTCATGATGAAGAGGGCATTCTTGCAATTGATGGTACGTCCTTGACTATCGGTAATGCGTCCATCATCGAAAATTTGTAGGAGGATATTAAAAACATCTGGGTGGGCTTTTTCAATCTCATCAAAGAGGACAACTGCATAGGGGCGTCTACGCAAGGCTTCGGTGAGCTGCCCTCCCTCTTCATAGCCTACGTAGCCCGGCGGTGAACCAATCATTTTGGATACACTATGTTTTTCCATGTACTCGGACATATCGAGGCGTATAATCGCTTCTTCTTGATTAAAGAGCTGTTCGGCAAGGGCTTTGGCGAGTTCCGTTTTACCCACACCGGTTGGGCCTATAAATAAAAAAACGCCGACGGGACGCGCGGGATCATTGAGTCCTGCTCGTGAACGGCGAATGGCTTCGCTAACCGCTTGTACAGCAAATTGCTGGCCGACGACCCGTTTTTCAAGAGTCGTTTCGAGATGAAGTAAGCGAGTTTTTTCCCCTTCCAGCATTTTTTGGACGGGGATTCCTGTCCACTTAGCGACTATATGGGCAATCAATTGTTCGTCTACTTCTTCTTTGAGAAGTCGATTTTCTTGACCTCCGAGAATAGTTTGCGCTTCCTCGAGTTCTTTTTTCACGAGGGGAATCTGACTATAGCGTAGCTCAGCTACTCGGTTATAATCCGAGGCGCGTTCTGCTTCTTCTTCTTGAAATTTTAGTGCTTCGAGATTATTTTTTTTCTCTTTAAGTGTTTCGATCAGCTTTTTCTCTTCATTCCACCGCTTACGTAAAACATGGAGATCTTCTTTAAGCGAACCAATTTGTAGATGAAGCTTTTCCAGTTCTGCTTTGGCAAGAGGTGAATCTTCGCGTTTTAAGGCCTCTTGTTTGACGATTAAACCACTGAGTTCTCTTTCTTTGATATCAATGGGCAGAGGCAAGCTCCCAAGTTGCATTCTGATTAAACTAGCAGCTTCATCGATCAAATCGATTGCTTTATCTGGTAGAAAACGGTCAGTTATGTAGCGATAGGAAAGAAGGACTGCTGCCTGGATGGCTTCTTCTGTAATGCGCACACCATGAAAAATCTCATAACGTTCCCGTAAGCCCCGCAAAATTGAAAGGGCATTTTCAAGAGAAGGTTCTTGAACGAGTACAGACTGGAATCTACGTTCAAGAGCTGGATCCTTTTCGATATGTTTTTTGTATTCATTGAGGGTGGTAGCTCCAATACAGTGTAAGGTGCCTCTTGCAAGAGCGGGCTTAAGAAGGTTAGCAGCATCCATAGCCCCTTCAGTAGCGCCTGCACCAACGAGGGTGTGGACTTCGTCAATAAAAAGGATGATCTTACCCTCGGCTTTTTCGATCTCACGTAGAATGCCTTTTAAGCGCTCCTCAAATTCGCCCCTGTATTTTGTCCCTGCAATCAAGCTTCCCATGTCGAGGACAAATAGTTCTTTTCCTTTAAGAGAGTCGGGCACATCACCTTGAATAATGCGTTGGGCGAGGCCCTCGGCAATGGCCGTTTTTCCTACGCCAGGTTCTCCAATCAACAGCGGGTTATTTTTGGTGCGCCGACTGAGTACTTGCATAGTGCGTCGTATTTCTTCATCACGTCCGATCACAGGATCGAGTTTGCCTTCTTTTGCTAAAGCGGTCAGACTTTTGCAATATTTATCGAGGGCTTTTACGTTGGCTTCGGCAGATGGCGAGTCCATATGGAGGTCTCCTCGGATATTTTTAATCTGTTTTTCGACGTCTTGAAGAGAAAGTGATTTATTTTTCCATTGAGAAAATGGTTCACCTGCATGTTTCCAATAGGCAAGAAAGAGGTGGTCGCTCCCCACATAGTCATCTTGCCAGCTTTTAGCGATTGCAGCGGCTTCGCCAATGCGCTCATGTAAGTCTGATGATAGAGTGGGTTTTTGAGGGGAGCCGGTATATTGGGGAGCTTTTTCTAGGATATGTTCAAGTTTTGGAATTAAAGCATTAGGATCAAGATGGAAGGAAGAAGCGAGTGTGAAGAAATAGCCTTGATTGTCTGTAAAAAAGGCCCAGAGTAGATGACTTTCACTGACTTGCGTGTGCTTGAATTTTTCTGCGAACTCAACCGCTTTTTCGAGCGATTCCATTACAGCATCTGTGAATTGTGGGGTCATGGTGAAATCCTCTCGGAAACACAATTCCTACGAGGGTGTTTTAAAATCGCAAAAAAAGTTTTGAAACACCCTGAAAGAGAATATATTAGCAGACGTGGTGATTTTAGATCTTTAATCACCACGTCTGTTGAACTATTTTTCTGGCGGCGCTTCTATTTCGGATGGGGGACGTAATTGTTGTACTTTAACGCCGAGGCCGGTGTTTTGATTGACGATTTTCATCGGATAATCTGCGTTATCAGGGCCATTGTTTTTGACAAAATAAAGAGGGAAAGGAATGACCCAGAAAGCTGCCCGTTCAATGTCATCGGGTGCTACTTTCCAAAGCGAGCCATCGCTGAGTTCTAATTTCTTTCCGTTTTCTATATTTTGGGAGAGATAAATAGTTTGCTCAACCTTTTTTTTCTCTTGTGGATTTTTTAGTACGAAGGTGTCGTTGAGCCATCTTTCCAGGGCCAGCCTTTGCTTGTAATTTAGATCGGCTACGCCGGTCTTTTTTTGGACGTCCTTCGGCATGACTTCGTTCAGAAACATCTCCGCGGGGTGTACTGTTGACTGAATAAGGAGCAAGATCGATACAGCTGCAAACCATCGTAAGCGTTGACTCGAGCAGAAATCCAATAACCACATAGCCTCCACCCTATAGTTCAAACTTTTCTTCTAACCTCTCGATAACATAGTGTACCTTTATACCAAACAGCAAAAAAAATATGCCATCATTATGCTGGGCTGCTTTTGTTGGGTGGCGGGGAGAAATGCAGAAGTTGCAAGCGAAGTTGTTGAAGTGCTTTTGGATTGTGATGACGAGCTTGTAGGATCTTATCTACGCTCGTAAAGTGGGCCCAAGCGCGGGGATAATCCATGCGTTCAAAGAGCAGGCAAGAAAGATAATATTCAATAGATGCATCGCGAGCATCGAGTTGATGATAACGGTTAAGTGCTTCTAAAGCTTCAGCAGGACGGCCGAGTTGTAGCCATGTAATCGCGTATTGAAAAAGGCCCGAACGAAAACGTGGAAAACGCTGTAAGGTTTCTTGCAGTTTAGCTTGTTTAGCGAGAATGGAGGCACGGGTTTCATCCACATGGAGGAAAATATTTTTGATGCCTTGAACATCCGTTCGTCCGGTTAAATAATCTTCGGCCATGGTTTCGGGGGATACAGCATAGGAAAAGGTAAAATTGCGCAGTTCTTCGAGTAATTTGCGTCCTTTACTGGTTTCTCCAATAAACAGATAGTTAAGGCCTAAAAAGAGTTTTAAAAGACGATCTTCGGGGAGATAGGTTTGGGCTTTTTCATAAAGAGTCACGGTCTCATTGTACTTGCCTAATTCCCAGAAAACAGAAGCATGGTTAATGAAAGCAAGACCAATGACATCTTTGATATTTCGCTCTTGAAGACTTCGTGTATTAATACCCAAATATACTTCGGACGGAAGATTAATGCCGCGAGCTGTTGTTTCAATATTGATCAATCTATCGCCCTCATTATAGCGCAAATAGATGTGTCCGGGTGGAGTAATAATTTCGAGTTCGAGGTCAAGTCGTTGGGCTAGGGAGAGGTAAAGGATAGAAACTCCTAAACACACCCCTTCGCGACTGTCGAGTACAGCCGGTAAGAAGGTATAAAGATCGATGTCTTTTGCATAGAGAGAATGAGGAGGAAAGCGGAAATGCATTTCCTCGAAAATAAAGTGGTTAATCGCATCTATTTTTTCTGTTGGAGAAGCATTGCGGGGAAGGGAGGCACGTATCTCAAGGGCCATGAGGTCGAGCATAGCTTCGTATTGCAGAATTTTCTTCTTGGCATCCGGATCGGCATCGAATTGATTGATTAGTAGGCCGCGTGCTAAATCAATCTTCTCTGGAGGAAGGGCTAAAACTTCTTCTTTAGTCCATACATGAGCTCCTGGTTTCGTGCGATTAGGAAGCTTCTTCCCGAGTTCATTTAAAAGCTTAAGCTGATCAGCGGTTAAGATAGGAGCATCTTGCGAAGAGGAGCGGTGGGTAACCAAAGAGATAATAGCCCGCACATCGATGAGTGGGAGGCCCTCTGAAGGAGGAAGGATTTCATCAATTTCTGCCCCGTGGCTTAAAAGTTTCCACGCTTGTTGCCAGGCTTTTTGTCCATCTTTTGTATCGGGGTAAAGTTCATAAAAGGCGAGCTGTTGAATAACAGAACGCGAATCCAAACTGTGAAACAGTGCTTCTTGCGAGGCGGCTAAGGGGAAGATGAAAAATAAAAAAAAGAGGAATTTCACTTGGGCACCAAAGATTGCATCGCACTGAGGAGTCCTTCATGCGTTGTGAGAGTTTCAAGTGTGGGTCGATAGCGATAGGTCCAATTTGCAGGGATGATTTTACCGGGAACATTAATCCGCTCATCCTGAGAATGCGAAGCGATAAGTTCTGGAAAAAGGGCTAGGTATTCCTGTAAGAGATTGATGTGGAAAAGAGAAGTTGTATGGTGACAGTCTTTGAGCAGTTCAAATCGTTGATCGGGAAGTAAAAGAGGTCCATAGGACCATCCTTTTTGCTGAGCGAGTTGAGAGGCCTCATGAGGATAGCCTTCCCACCACCCTCCAAGAGTTTCACTATCGTGGGTTGAAACACATGACATAGTTAGGGGGGAATAAGCGTCGAGAGGTAAATAGGGATTAGAATCTCGTGACCAGTCCGCTTCCCAACGGATCACACGAATGCCGGGAATGCCCATTTCTGTTAAACACTTGCGCACTTCTTCGGGGACAGAGCCTAGATCTTCAGCTATGGGCAGCATAGTAGAAGACGATGCCAGAAATTTGAGGATACGTGTTCCCTGTTCCAGTGCTTGAGCAGGGTCTTTAGGAATGAAGTAGCCCTCTTTGGTAGTCAGATTGAGAGGAATACCCCAAATTCTAAAAAATCCGACTGCATGGTCGATGCGATGTAGATGAAAAAATTGGCTAGCTATTTGAAGACGTTGGGACCAGAAGCTATGATTGGCCTTTTGCATTGTCTCCCAATTAAAAAGAGGGAATCCCCAATTTTGCCCGTCTGCATTGTATTGATCGGGAGGAGCTCCTGCAGTATGTAGAAGATCAAAAAAATGGGGTGCAGTCCAGACATCTGCACTGTTGCGGTTGATAATGAGAGGAATATCGCCCATGAGGAAAATGCTGTTGCGCTCAGCATGGTGACGCACCTCTTGCAACTGTTGGAAACAGAAGAATTGCAATGCAGTGTGAAAATCTATCTCCTCGCGATATTCTTTTAAAAGATCAGGATATTTTTCGGGTGTTAAGATGTCTTTGGGCCAATCATCCCATCCTCGATATCCATAAAAAATAAGAAGGGTTTTAAATAAAGCGTAGGTCTCTACCCAACGAAAATGGGATTGGAAATGGAGAAAATCGGAATCTTGTTTCAGACGCGGAGCGATTGCCTGATAGTAATCATGTAGCCAGCGCATCTTCGCTGCTAAGACTTCATTATACGCAACTCGTGGAAGAAGATTATACCGAGTCATATCCGCCATGCCATCGATTAAAGCGGGATATTCCTGAACATGTGGTAGAACAGAGAGCTTCAAGAAAATGGGATTTAACGCGCAGGAAGAAATAGCGTTATAAGGGCTGGGATCTAAACTCGAATCGTTAAGTGGCAACAACTGAATTACATTGAGTCCAATTTTCTTGCACCAGTCGATTAAAGGGAGTAAATCCAGGAACTCTCCAATGCCCAAACTAGAAGCACTGCGAAGAGCATTAAGAAATACATTGACACCGTGATGGTGACGAATGCCTACTTGACGCCAAGCCTCTCCAACTACCGATTCAAGTAGCTGTTGCTCGAGAGGGATACCGGGTTTCATGGACGGATTCCAAAAGGTGTGGGCATCGTGGGACGGGGAATAAATCCGGGTGGTACTGTTTGACCGTTTTGAACAGCGTCAAACCAGGCTAAGCTTTGTTCAACTAGATAGGTTAAGGCGTTGGTTAACTTTTCTGCTGTCAGCTCATAAAAAGGCAAGGTGCTATAGCAGGTAAATTGGTTAAGTCGTGCGCAAAATCCGAGAATAGCCCCCGTCTGACCATTCGTCAAATTGTAAGCATTTACACGAAGGGCCTCTTTGAACACCTCTTCCCGGAATCGACCTGGACCGAGTTCTCCCAGCATAGCCGCTAAGATGATGCACTCGTCTTTTTTATCCGGCTCTATTTGAACCCGCAATTTATCTTTAAGTTGTAAGCAGCAGGCACCATGGGAGTCGATATGGAGATCTATTCCTAAAGATTGGCCTAGTTCCCGCAAGAGATCTTCAAAGGGTGTGATCATGAGAGTTTTTTCTTTTTGCCTTCTTTTTCTTTATCATCTTCATCCTCTTCGATTTCCTCTTCAATCTGTTCAAGGGCTTCCATGAATGAGCGTAAAGTATCTTGACGGTGCTGTTCAGATTTGAAAAGACGTGGAGCTATCTGTCGGCATGCATCGCGCAATTGGGTAAAGATAACCATCTGTGCGATAATTTCTTCGGCAATCCCCAGTTGAAGAGCCATTTGTAGAACCTTGTCGGGACTAGGATAACGTTCTTGTAAATACCGCATATAGAGTTTAGCTAACGATTCAAAGGTAATGCGAGGGAGTAAAGGTAACCCATAACGAGAAAAGCTCAACTCGATCAGTTTCATGCGTGAGCGGAAAAAGCGATATACGCCCAAAATGGCTTGTAAAACGCGCGTTTCTGTCATCAATCTATGCAGTTGACCGCGTTCTATGGAGGGTCCTTGAGATTTGATATCACTACCTAGAGAGTGCAGCATGAAATCGATTACTTTTTTCATTTTTTCATAGCCGAAACTCGAGGAGAGTTGGTCGAAGAGGACATTCGGTTCACGTTGTGTACCGGTAATCTCGCGGTACATTTCGCGAAGTGCTGTAGGACTACCCAAACCTTGTTCGGAAAAAGCACGTGCTTGTTCATTGATGTTTTTACCGGCTCGAATTTCACGACCGAAAGAGGCATTAAATTGTGTTTTAGCATCTTTTAGGGTCTTCGCGATTTCGGGATCATCGGCCGTCTCAATTAAGAAGTCGAGGGCATCATCAGCCAATGAATGGTCAGGATAGAACTCCATGACCTTGCGGATGACATCTTCGGCAGTATCATTTTTAGAGATGCGTTGACGTAGTAAAAGAAGAGACCGGCTTATGAGTTCTTGATTACTTCTTCGAGAAAAATCTTCGGCAATAGCTGCTGTTTTTTCGACGTGCTGAAGTTTTTTTTCGCCTTCCTTTTGCGCCTTTCCCGATTCATCTTCTTTGCCTCTTCGGCGGATACGGGATTCGAGGGTTTCAAATCGACGCGCCATAGCAAAGGGATTAAAGACCATCTCTTCGCCTGATTCGGCAAGAGCCTCCTGACTTTCCACTTGTACAAGTGCAGCTCCAGCGAGCTGTTGGGCCTGTGCAGAACGTTGCGCTCTAGCCGTATCGGCATGAGCTTCCGGTATCCGGGGTACATGCATAGGACCGTCAGGCATCGTTTCCCTATTTCTACCTTAAATTTTTAAGTCTCGTTTACAGCCTCGTTAGGTCAGCTGGACCCTTCCAAGAGGTTGAATACGGATCTCGGGCACAATTTCTTGGAAAGAGACAACAGCCATATCAGGAAACTCACCCTCAATCAGTTTTCGTACAAAACGCCGTACGTCCATAGCAGTTAGCAATACAGGAGTTTGGCCGCCCACGGGGGTTGGTACTACAGTTGTACGCATAGAGTGCAAAATAAGCTGCACCGAATCGGGATCCAAAGCGAGGTAAGAGCCTGCTGAAGTCTGCTTAATAGCACCTCGTACCATATCTTCTATTTCTGGGTCGAGGAGGTAAACGGCTAAAATAGATTGTCCTTGCGAATACTTGTAACTGATATAGCGTTTAAGGGAAGAACGGACATACTCTGTTAAAAGCACCGTATCTTTTTCCGATTGGGCCCACTCACTTAAAGACTCAAGGATCGTTCGCAAATCTTTGATCGAGATTTGCTCTTGCACTAGGCGTTTGAAGATCTCTGTGAGCTTCTGCAAGGGGACAAGACGGGTAACTTCTTTAACAAGATCGGGGTAGGATTTTTCGACGAACTCGAGAATGCCTCGAATTTCTTGAATACCGATGAATTCACCAGCATATTGTCGGTAAAAATAGGAGAGATGCAGAATCATAACATCGAGGGCCTTCCAGAATTTAATACCGGCCTTTTGCATGAGGTCCTGGTATTTAGCATCGACCCAGATGGAAGGTTGTCCATGGCTACTCTTAGAGGTCGTAAAGGGGATGTTATAGCGATGGAGTGTCTCTGTATTTTCATTTGTCAAAATGGCATTTTCTATGAGTTTGCCGCGTACGATAGGAACTTCATTGAGAGAAATAGAATATTCATCAGATTCGAGAGTTGGAGAGTCGGTACGGACGTGGACTCCGGGAAAGCGTACGCCAAGATCCTGATAGAGCGCATGGCGCATCTTCGGGATCATCTCGTCGATGAAAAGGCCGCCGCCCTTTTCTTTTTTAATGACTGAAGAAATATGCTTACCTACTTCTAAAATAACCGGCAAAGTCAAAGCGTATTCATCAGAACCGCCTTTGACGACGGTATGGCCGGCGACTTCGGTTTCAACGGAGGCGGAAGTCATTCCAGCTGTTGCCTTATCAGCAGCTTTTTTCGAGCTGTACCAGATACCAAAACTGATCGATCCTATAACAACACCCAAAATGATAAAGATGAGTTTAGGAAAGCCTGGGATCAAAGTCATACCGAGTAAAACACCAGAAGAAATCATCAAAGCTTTTGGTTGGCCCAAAAGCTGCATAGAAATTTCTTTACCGAGGTTCGCATCTTTCTTTTCGCTCGAAACACGTGTTGTCACGATACCGGCAGTTAAAGCGACTAGAAGGGAAGGAATTTGAGATACAAGGCCGCTACCGATCGAGAGTAAGGTGTAAATTTGAGCCGCTTGCATTGCGGACATGCCATGCATAGAAACCCCAATGATAAGGCCCCCTACGATGTTGATGACAGCGATGACGATACCGGCGATAACGTCTCCCTTCACGAACTTCATCGCACCGTCCATAGCTCCGTAAAGTTGGCTTTCTTTCGTGAGAGCAAGACGTAATTCCCTCGCTTGGTTTGCATCGATAACGCCGCTACGCATATCGGCATCGATACTCATCTGCTTCCCGGGCATGGCATCTAGGGTAAAACGCGCAGCGACCTCTGCAACCCGCTCGGCACCCTTAATAACGACGATAAACTGCACGATTGTGATAATAAGAAAGACAATGGCACCGACGACGAAGTTTCCTCCGACAACGAAATTACCAAACGCAAAAATAATATGACCCGCATTGGCTTGAAGCAAAATTTGTTTCGTTGCCGAAATCTCAATCCCCAAGCGAAGAACGGTGGTTAAGAGCAAGAGGGAAGGGAAAATCGATAAGTGAACGGCCTTAGGAATATAGATAGCAACCAACAAAACAGAGAAAGAAATCGTAAGGTTGATCGCGATCAAATTATCAATAAAATCGGGGGGAACGCGGATGATGATCATCCCGATGACCACAATAACAAAGAGGGCAAGGAGGACGTCGCTTGACCGATTAATCAGGTTGAGGATTTTGTCGCTGCCTAAAATGCGGCTAAGGCGTTCAAGAAAATTCTTCATTTAAAGATCTCCAATATCTCTTCTCCGCCTTCTTCTTTCTCTTCCATTTTTGCAAGCCACTTGAGGAGCTCCGCTACGGCACGATAGGTCTCCTCAGGGATGTATTCGCTGATTTTGCCTTTTTGGTAAAGAGTTTGAGCAAGTTCGACGTTTCGCATAATAGGAATTCGGCTTTCGTTGGCGATTTTTATAATTTGTTCGGCAACCAGCCCGCCACCCATAGTCACGATTCGTGGAGCAGGCTCAGTTTCTTCTTGGTATTCGATGGCTACAGCGATATGTGTCGGATTCGTAATGACTGCGCGTGCACGCTTAGTAGCAGAAGGACCCTCTTGATACGCAATTTCTTGAGTCAATTGGCGCCGCTTACTTTTGATGTGCGGATCGCCTTCCGTATCTTTATACTCTTGTTTGACCTCAAATTTTTCCATGCGCATCTCTTTAGCGAAATTATACTTCTGATAAACAAGATCGATCAAGGCAATTATCAGAAAAAAAATACCTACACGAATGGCTACTTGAATGACAAAGGAGGAGACCACGTTGACAATGGCTAAAAGAGGCATCCCTGCTGTGGAGATCAGCTCTTGTAAGCTATTATGCACAACAGAATAGATGAGAATGACGGCCCCGCTAATTTTCAAAATCGATTTGATAAGCTCAAAAATAGTTTTGAACTTAAACATGTTCTTGAGGTTGGTAATCGGATTAAGCCGCTTTACGTCAAATTTCATGGCCTCCATGGAAAAGGTGGGGCCGACCGTGAGAAAGGAGACCAATACGCCTACAATTGCGGTGATACCCAAGATGGGCATGCTGCAATTCATGATAACTAGCATGGCTTGTTGTAAATAACCGCCCGCACTATCCGCCAAGTCGATGTGTCCACCGAGTGCGGAAAAAACATAGGTAAAATAGGTAGCAAGCTGTTGATAGATATAACTGCCCCCAAGGACAGCCGCGGCGATTGAGACAACAAACGTGAAAGCAGCAGGAAAATCTTGGGATTTAGCTACCTGACCTTTTTTTCGGGCGTCGCGCAGCTTTTTCGGGGTTGCTTTTTCTGTTTTTTCTGCCATTTAGCAATTTTCTCTAAGGAATTACAAAGCTCGAAATCAAAATCCGCATATGTTGGGCTCGAGGGTCCACAAATGCATATTATTTATGAAAATTGGATATTACAACTAATTTCCGTAGGGGGTATATCAAAAGCAAATTTTTATGCTCTCTCTAATGGCAGGCATATAATTTAACAGGAAGGCCACCATTCAGGCATTTGATCTTCTCTTGGTAGGGAAGTTCAAGGGCTTGCGCCATATGCTCATCGGAGGCCAGGAAAAAAAGACGGGCTTTTTTGCAACGTGACGCATATTTCCCAAGATTCCTGTATAGGGCTTCATTTGCCTCAAGTCGTTTTCCGTAGGGAGGATTAGAGATAATAAGAGAAGGGGTAAAAGGTGATCGTAAATTTTCGATTGGGCGAGAAAAAATGTCTACGGATCCAAGAAATCCTGTCGCTTCCAGATGAGAACGCGCTATAGCGCTTGCTGAAAGCGAGCCATCAGAACCAAAAATTTTCCCTGAGAGAAGGGGCGTCCGTTTTTCATTGGTGCGGGCACGGAAAGCTTTCCATTGAGTCTCATCGAATTCCGCCATTTTGGAGAATCCCCATGAACGGCGAAAAAAGCCTGCCGGAGTGTTGGTCGCCATCATAGCAGCTTCGATGAGCAATGTACCGGAGCCGCAGAAAGGATCACACAGGCAATCTCTTTCAGGCTGATAATCGGCCATCTTCAAAATAGCTGCAGCAAGCGATTCTTGTAGAGGTGCTTGACCCGTTTCTTGGCGGTATCCTCTTTTGAAAAGAGGTTTGCCTGAGGTATCGATATAGAGAGAAGCAATTCCCTTCTGAATATGCAGGTTTAACTGAAGAGAGGGGTTTTCAAGATCGACAGAAGGGCGCCAACCCTTAGCATCTCGTAAACGGTCGCAGATAGCATCCTTAATAACGAGACCTGCAAAATGGCTATTGCGCAATTGAGGGTGCTGATCGATATTCGCATCGATAGCTAGCGTGTCTTGGGCAGAAAAATAACGTTCCCATTCAATAGTTCGAGCTGCCTGATACAGGACATCGCGATCGGGGCAAGGAAAGCGAATTAGGGGCCACAGGACGCGAGTCGCAAGTCGAGAAGTATAATTAATCTTATAGACATTTTCCATGGTTCGAGGCGCGTAGACACCTCGATGTCCACGACGCGTGGAAGCAATACCCATCTCTTTTAACTCTTCAAGAAGCCAAGGCTCGAGATTGCTTGCGCAGCTAATGAATAACTCATTTACTGCAAGAGTTTTCAAAGAGTTAATTGTGGAAAAAGAGGATGACGTCGCCATCTTGTACAATATATTCCTTTCCTTCAGAACGCGCTTTCCCTGCTTCACGTGCAGAGGGACGGCTCTTATATTTAATCATATCCTCATAAACAACGACTTCTGCTCGTATAAAACCTTTCTGTAAATCAGTGTGGATTTTACCAGCAGCTTCCTGGGCATTCATGCCTTTAGAGATTGTCCATGCCCGTGTTTCGATCTCGCCAGTAGTAATATAGGTAATCAACCCTAGCATTTCAAAGGCAGCTTTGATCAAGCGATCAAGACCTGAAGAGGGGAGACCGAGGGATTGTAAAAAAGCATCAGATTCTTCTAGGGGAAGTTGTGCAATTTCTTCTTCTAATTTTGCGCAAATCGGGATTACACTATTTCCCTCTTTCTCGGCAAACTCACGTACTTGGGCCACATAAGCATTTTCCATGGAAGGAAGGTCATCTTCGCTGACATTGGCGGCATAGAGCACCTTTTTCCGAGTGAGAAAAGGGTAGGCGGAAAGATGAGTTTTTTCTTCTTCTGTTAGATCGAGCGATCGTAAAGGTTTGCCTTCATTAAAATGCGTGATCGCTTTTTTGAGGACCTCTAAAACGGGGACAAGTTCTTTTTTAGATTTCACCTGTTTTTCTAAACGAGAAGCGATATTCTCGGCTGATTGTAGATCGGAAAGAATCAGTTCAAGATTGATGACTTCGATATCAGCAATCGGGTCGACTTTACCATTGACGTGGATCACATCGCTGCTTTCAAAACAGCGAACTACATGGACGATAGCATCTGTTTCTCGTATGTTCGTAAGAAACTGATTCCCTAATCCTTCTCCTTTAGAAGCGCCTTTGACAAGACCTGCGATATCGACAAAGGTCATGGCAGCAGGAATAATCTTTTTACTATGGGAGAGGTCGGATAGTTCTTTTAAACGGGCGTCGGCTACATCGACAATTCCAATATTTGGATCAATTGTGCAGAAAGGGTAATTGGCGGCAGCGGCCGCTTTACGCGTTACAGCATTGAAAAGTGTAGATTTACCTACATTGGGAAGACCGACTATTCCACAAGAAAGATTAGACATAAAATTTAAGGTAAGTTTTTTAGTATGTAAGGTTCTAGGAATGTAGCGTTGGACATGCTAAGAGTTCCATCGCTATTCACGGCTTGTTGCAAATCATCTTGTGATACTGCTTTTTCTAAAGTGAATGGGCCACTTCTGCTCCTTTGCAAAGATACAAGATGGGCACCCGTTTGTAAAATTTGTCCCAAATCGTGAGCGATTGATCGTATGTATGTTCCTTTACTGCAACGCACCTTAAGACGGAGGTAAGGATATTCGTAAGCTAGAAGCTGTGTCCATAACTCTACGGATACAGGGGGACGCTCCACTTCTACTCCACGCCTTGCAAGATGGTAAAGCTTCTGGCCATTGATTTTTTTTGCCGAAAACATAGGGGGAACTTGCAAGACAGTTCCTTGGAACTTTGACAAAGCTTTTTCCACTTCTTCAGCAGTTGGAATTACAGAAGAGGAAAATGTAACCTCTCCTTCGCAATCATAAGTGTTCGTTGATTGGCCCAGTAAAACTGTCGCGAGGTATTCTTTGTCATGATTGGTCAATTCTGCCGAAAGTCGCGTATAGGGAGCGCCGATTAACATGACCATGACACCGGTTGCAAAAGGGTCGAGCGTTCCGGCATGACCAATCTTCTTCACATTTGTCAATTTTCTTAGAATTGCAACAAGGCTAAAAGATGTTTTTCCAACAGCCTTATCGACAATAAGAATGCCGTTTGCATTAGGAGTCCGAGTCATCGACACCCAACTTTCGAGACTTCTGTTCGACGTGGATTTTATGAAGTATTTCTTCGATCTTCAAATGGTTATCAACCGTAGTATCTAATTTAAAGGTTAGCACTGGGAAGTATCGTAAGACGACTTTTTTAGAGGCATGAACGGCAATAAAGCCTGCGGCCGACTGCAAGGCTGCAAGGGTTTCGGTTTTTTGCTCCGCGGTTCCAATAACGCTGATAAAAACTTTAGCATGTTTAATATCGCTGGAGATTTCAACACGCGCAATAGTCACTAAGTTTGCGACATGCGGATTGCGGACATCTTTCATGACCACTTCGGAAATGACTTCTTTTAAGAGCGAGTTAAGTCGCTCGACACGTTTTTTTGTCATGTATGGACGAGGAAAATTTTAAAGTTCTTGCTCTAAGTAAGTGACATCAAAGGCGTGAATAGTATCGCCTTCTTTGATGTCTTTGAAATTGTGCAAAAGAATACCGCATTCCATTCCTTTGCCCACTTCACGGACGTCTTCTTTGACGCGTTTTAGTGAGGAGATCGGACCTTTCCATAGGAGAGCACCATCGCGCATGATACGGACACTTTGGTTGCGTCTTATTGTGCCTTGAGTAACTTGGCAGCCCGCTATCAGTCCTAGTTGAGATGATTTGAAGACTGCTTTTACCTCTGCAGTTCCAGAATCATTTTCTTGGACGACTTTATCGAGAAGGCTAATCATTATAGCACGCACATCATCGACAGCGTGGTAAATGATATCATGCAACTTCACAATGACTTTGTGCTCTTTGATTAGGCTGTCAGCACGACTTTCGATTTGGGTATGAAATCCAATAATCGTCGCTTTAGATGCTGCAGCGAGTTGAATATCGGATTCTGAAATTTCTCCGACGGTAGAGGAGATAATATTGAGGGAAATTTTCTTAGAATCGATCTTGATCAAAGAGTTTTTTAGCGCCTCGAGAGAGCCCTGCACGTCAGCTCGTAAAATAAGGTTGAGAGTCTTGCGAGCTGTTTTTTCAGCTTTTTGCTGCAAGAAGTTTTCTAGGCCTGCTCGTTTAGACTGCTGAAGAAGCATGTTGCGTTGGCCAAGAGTACGATCTTCACCTAGTTCTCTCGCTTCTCTTTCTGATTTTACTACGATAAATTCACTGCCTGCTTCAGGAAGTCCTGAAAGGCCTGTGATTTTAACAGGAGTAGAAGGACCTGCGATCGAAAGTGCATGGCCATACTCATCTTGCATGGTCTTGATGCGTCCCCAATGTTGGTCAAAAACAAGAGCGTCACCTAGACGGAGCGATCCGTTTTGCACCAAGATGGTGGTTTGCGCTCCAAGGCCTTTGTGCATTTCAGATTCGATCACTGCTCCTCGAGCACGAGTAGAAGGATTAGCTCGTAATTCCAAGACTTCTGCTTGAAGAGCCAACATTTCCAATAAGGTGGATACGCCTTCACCACTTACAGCCGAGCAATTAACAGTAATAATGGTTCCGCCCCAGGCTTCAGGAAGTAGGTTTTGTTCGGAAAGCTGGCGGTAAATGTTTTCAACATTGAATCCAGGCTTATCTAATTTGTTAATCGCGACTAATATAGGGACATTAGCTGCTTTTGCTTGTTCAATCGCTTCTAATGTCTGTGCGCGAATTCCTTCATCACCTGCCACAACAAGAACGACGATGTCGGTTACATCAGCTCCACGTTCTCTCATAGAGGAAAAAGCTTCGTGTCCAGGTGTATCGAGAATAGTGATGTTCCCTACAGGAGTTGAACAGCAAAAAGCGCCAATGTGTTGGGTAATCGCCCCAGCTTCACCTGCAGCCCGGTTTGACTTGCGTAGCGAATCGATTAGGCTGGTTTTTCCATGGTCAACATGTCCCATGAATGCAACAACAGGAGGGCGGAGTTCAAGTTGATCGGCTGGCGTTTCTTCAATTTCTTGTTTAATCGTTTTATCTGTGATACGTAACCGTTCTTCTTCCGAAGTGTCGATGGTAATTGTACAATCAAAATCATGGCCGAGTAGTTGTATGGTCGTTTCATCATCGAGAAAATCGTTGAGTGTCAAAATGACACCCTTCATGAAGAGCTTGGAAACGAGTTCGGATGCTTTAAGCTTCATCGCTGCAGCAAGATCTTTAATCGTAATAGGTAGGCGTACTGAAAGTTCTTTAGGGCGTACGATCTCTTCTCTTATTACATGCCGTGCTTTGAATGATGGGCGTCTTTTACGCCACCCTTCGTTTTCATTATCACGAAGACCTTGACGATCACGTGAATCAAATGTCCGCGTAGGTTGTTTCTTTGCGGTTTTTAAATCACGAAAATCCTTAGCAGGTGGTGGCTTACTCCGTGGAGCTTCTGTAAGCGCATTATTAAGTGTTGAAGGGGTTGTGGCGGGTTTCGCCAATGGAGCGCTACCAGTTGGTCTCTGTGGAGAGGTAAATGGAGGACGAGTGCCTTGTTGAGGGCGTGAAGTTCCACCTAAAGAGGAAAATGGTGACGGATATCTAGAGGGATGCCCTTGTCCTCCAGAGTGTTGATTGTGTCTTCTTGGGTAGCCGAAGTTATTAGGCGATTGGGTAGATGGAGGTCTACTGGAAGGTGCAGGAGAAAGAAGTTGGTCGCTAATAGGTCTCTTTTCGGCTGGGGGAAGAGGAGTTGGTTGAGGTGGTTGGGGTGATGCAGATAAGGGAGCTTTATCTGTTAATGGCTCAGGTACAGGTTCTGGTGCTACAGGCTCTTGAGCTGCTTGAATAGTCTCTTTTTGCAAAGGTACCGATTTTTCTTCAGGCGCCGATTCTGGAGGAGGTGCATTCTTCAAAGGAACGGGAGTTTCGCTTTCTTTAACTCGACTTTCCACAACAGGTGTTTGCAACGCTTCTTCCGTTGCAGGAATCTCCGACTCCTTTGCCTGCTTTGCCTTCGCTGCTGGGGGCTTTTTTGGACGGTTTAGTTTTAATGCTTCAGCGAGCTGTGTATTTTTGATAGTGAGTTTAAGATTTTTGGCCAACTTTTACGTCCTCTTTTTTCTAATTTTTTCCAAAATCTTGTCAGCCATTTCGAGACTAATTTCAGGAATTGTAGCGAGCTGTTGCGGACTAGAGTTTAGAAGTTTGCGTGGCGTATCGTAGCCAGCTCCGATTAATGTTTCGATGATCATCGAACTCATGCCTTCGACATGGAGAGGTTCGTCCAAAGTTGGGTCTTCTTCAGCTGCGATTTGCGCACTCTCTTTCGAACGTTCACTCTGATATTCAGACATTTTTTGTACAATGAGAACTGTTCCTATTATCTGGCCATTAAGACGGGCATTCATGCCTCTTTTGCCAAGGACTGTAGGATAGTCTTCATCGCCAACTACAATAGCGACGGGTTCTCCCTCTTCTTCTGGGACACTGATTTTCTTTATCTGGACAGGAGAAAGAGCATTTTGTAGTAGTTTTATAGGATCTTCTTCATAGGCGAAAATATCAATTTTTTCGTTATTCAATTCGCGAATGATATTTTTCACTCGTGTTCCACGCACCCCAACGCAAGCGCCGACAGGGTCTATTTTAGGATCTGTGGATTGTACAGCTAATTTTGTGCGGTAGCCAGCTTCGCGTACGATCTTCTGTATGATAATCGTTCCATCCGACAATTCGGGCACTTCTTGTTTGAACAGTTGTTCGACAAATTCAGGATGACTGCGAGAAAGAATGACTTCTGCTCCGCCACTCTCTGTATCACGCACTTCATATAATAGAGCTTGAACGCGCTCACCAACATTAAATTTCTCTGTTTTAGGATAGAAGCGATCAGGAAGTATCGCTTCTACTTTGCCTAAGTCGACGATAAGAGTGGCTCCACGAATAATCCGCTTGACTGTGCCTGAGATAATCTCATGCAAACGGTAGCGATACTCTTCATAGATTACATCTCTCTCTGCGACGCGCAGCTTTTGCGAAATCACCTGCCGAGCTGTTTGTGCAGCAATGCGACCAAAATCTTGAGGTGTAACGGTAATATCAATCCATTGGCCCATTTCTGCCTGAGGGTTGAGTATACGCGCTTGTTCGAGAGAAATTTCCTCTTCAGGAATTGTGACATTGTCTACTACTTCCTTTTGGGCTATGACATCAATATTGCCGGTTTTCGCATTGACGTGCACGCTGATGTTAATGAGCCCTTTTATGCTCTTACGTGCCGCAGCCCGAAGAGATTCTTCAATCGCGCTAATAATAATATCGCGTTTGATCCCTTTTTCTCTTTCGAGGTATTCGAAAATAGCCACTAGATCTTTATTCATGTCACAGCCTTTGCAGAAGTTTTTTCAAAGAAACAGAACCTTTTCTATTTAGGGTTCTATTATTCTTGGTCCTCTTCATCAGATTCGTCCGTAGATTGCTGTTTCTCTTTGGACTTTTTTCCTGCTCCACGGCCTTTTTTACCAACGACAATGTCATCGCGGTTAAAGTTGTTTTGATCAATTAGATGCTCTTTGATGGAGAGCGCAATTTTTTTGTGTTCAGGATCTAATTTGATCACTTTAGCCGTTATTTCTTGTCCCTTAACAATCACATCCTCGACCTTGCCAAAAGGTTGATCGGAGAGTTCTGTGACATGGACGAGAGCTTCAATGCCATTCTCTAATTCGATGAAAGCGCCGAAAGCAGTGATCTTCGTCACCAAACCTTTTACAAGGGCGCCGACGGGCATTGTCTTCTCGATTGTTTCCCAAGGATTAAGGGTTAACTGTTTGACACCGAGAGTAATTTTCTTGCTTTCTTTATCCACAGAAAGGATGACAGCTTCGACTTTGTCTCCCTTTTTGAGGACTTCAGAAGGATGGGAAACTTTTTTAATCCAGCTCAAATCTGAAATATGGATTAATCCATCAATACCAGGTTCGAGTTCTACAAAAGCGCCATAATTAGTTAAGTTCCTGATTTCTGCAACAACGCTAGATCCCACAGGATATTTAGCATCAACGTCTTCCCAGGGGTTTTTTTCTGTCTGTTTGATGCCGAGAGAGATTTTGCCCTCTTCTTTCTGGACGGAAAGAACAATTGCTTCAAGTTCATCGCCTTTATTGACGACTTCACTTGGATCTGTAATGTTGCGTGTCCATGACATTTCGGAAACATGAATCAAACCTTCGATGCCTGGCTCAATTTCGATGAAGGCGCCATAGGGAACGAGATTGACAATTTTTCCACGAACGCGTGTGCCAGGAGGGAATCTTCTTTCAATTTCTTCCCAAGGATTTTGCTCTTTTTGTTTCATTCCAAGAGCAACACGACCTTTTTCTTTATCCACATGCAGAATAATGACTTCGAGTTCTTGACCGAGCTGCACCATTTCGGAAGGGTGTTTAATCCTTTTCCATGTCATATCTGTGATATGGAGAAGACCATCGATTCCGTCCATATCAAGGAACACACCGAAGTCGGTGATGTTTTTGACGATGCCTTTTCTCACTTCGCCTTCATGGATGCTCTCTAAAAGCTCTGCCTTACGAGAGATGCGCTCTTCTTCCAAAAGCTCTCGACGGGAAACGACAATATTTTTTCGATCTGTATTGATCTTAAGAATTTTGAAATCAAAGGTTTGGTCAAGATATTCGTCGAGATTTTTGATTCTCTTGTTGTCGATTTGCGAGCCAGGCAGGAATGCTTCCATGCCTATATCGACCATCAAGCCACCTTTGACTTTACGGATAACTTTCCCTTTAACAATGGAACCCTCGTTACAATGATGGCAGATATACTCCCACTGGCGAAGACGACGTGCTTTATCGCGTGAAAGAACAATTTGACCATCTTCTCCTTCGGTCTGATCTAGGAATACTTCGACTTCGCTGCCTAGGAGAATTTCAGAGGGATCACTAAATTCTTCAATTGGTACTAGCCCTTCTGATTTCAAACCCACATCGACCACCACGAAATCTTTTGTGATTTCTACGATTCTTCCTTTAAGAACCTGGCCGCTGGTCATAGAAGATAGCGTTCCACCTCCTTCACCTTGTTCTTTACGATCGAGTAGGCTAAGGAATTGCTTTGCATCTTCTTCTTGAAAATCGACATCATCGATGATTTTGCTTGAATTCCAAGATTGTTTGAGGGTTTTTGACATGTTAAGGGTTTCTCCAAGTTTTTATTTAAGCCCTGCATCTTTATGAACTAGCACTATTTTTCCTATATAAAGCCAGATATGCGAGTCGGGCGATATGGGAAATCCTTGAATAGGAGCAAGCTCTAGAGATGCTACGCTCTAGTTAATGCGGAAAGCGTAACAAATGTTTAGTAATAAAGTCCAGTTTTTCGAATTGCTTGGTAATTCTGATTCTAGCTTAAGTTAGTGAATTCTTTTTTTTATTCCGACTTGGGTGAGAGGGTGTTCTTTGGGTAAATCTTGATTGCCTATTAACCAAATTTTTAATATATTTGCATGTTTTTTAGGTTGAGTGTGATATGCAGACATTAGTTATGAAATTTGGCGGTGCCGCAGTTGCAACTCCTAGGCATTTTGCCAAAATTGCGGAAATCATCGAGAAACGATCGCACCACTTCCAGCGCATTGTCGTAGTGGTTAGCGCAATGGCTAACAAAACAGACGAGCTTATCGCATTGGCCAGGGAAGTGCACCCTGCTCCCCCGAGACGTGAACTCGACATGTTGGTTTCTGTAGGGGAACGTATAAGTATTTCCCTTTTAGCTATGGCCCTCAAGGCGGCTGGAAAAGAGGCGATTAGCTACACAGGTAGCCAATCAGGGATTATTACTACAAATGAGCATACAGATGCCCGTATTGTTGAGGTGCGACCTTGGAGGCTTTTACCGGCTCTTGAAGAAGGCAAAATTGTTATTGTTGCGGGCTTTCAAGGAGTGAGTCGAAAAGGTGAAATTACAACTTTGGGAAGAGGGGGGTCCGATACTACAGCTGTAGCTCTTGGCGTAGCTTTACGTGCGGAGAAAATTGAGTTTTATAAAGACGTAGAGGGTATTTATTCTGAAGATCCTAAAGGGAATGTCTCCGCCGAGCTCTTCTCTAAATTGAGTTACGAAGAAGCGATTTCTCTTCTTTTACGGGGCGACAAAGTTTTGCATACGCGCTGTGTGCTTTTAGCTAAGAAAAACAACATTCCCCTCCATATTCTTTCTTTTTTACGTGCGAATGAAAACAATGAATGTGGTGGTACGTGGATTGGTAATACAGAAATGGTTTCGGAAGAGCGGGAATTATTGTATGAAGAAGAGCCTGTTATAGAGGCAGGACTTGCGCATGTTTAGAGAATCCGATTTTCCTCTTCCTGGTAATCCTCTTTCTTCTTGGAACCCCAAAAATGAAGCGCGCGAAGGGTTCTATGCGCAATTAAATTCTTCGAGTACATCTCACTCATCTTATGAACAGCAAGAGCGCGAATTTTCTTTCGCCGAGATGGTACGTCCTTCTTCAGACTTTCCTCATGTGGAGACGATTTTTGATTATGCAACTGGGCATCCCAATAGCGAACTTTACAATATCGCTGTACGTAATACGCTCAGAAAAATTATGCCTCCGGAAAGTTGTCTCACAGAAAACACTGTAGAAGAACAACGTTCCTCGCTTGAAGCATTGAAAATGTCTTTACCCCTTCTGAAATGGGTGGTTTGGGACCCTTCTACATTAAATATCTCGATTTTTCTTCTGTGTACCTTCTGCCTAAATGCGGGGAAGTTCTTTTACGATATGATCAATCGTTGGTTGCTTCCCGGAAAGCGCGTGAATATAAGCTTGTTCTTTGGAGCTGACTTTCGCCTGCCCGAGTTGGATAGACAAATCTACTCGCTAGGAGAAATTGTCATCCATTTAGATCAGCCGGAAGATTTTGAACAAGCTCTGCGCAACCTTCCTATTATTTCAACAGAAATACGATTGGGAGTTAGTTCCGTATTTCATGCAGCTAAAATACTCGAGATTAAAGGACTAACAACGGATGAGAAAACAGCTATGATTCAAGAGAGAATCGTAGCCTTGCTCCATGACCATCCTGAAGAGTTTGATTCGGATATTTTCACGCACATGCAACATTTTCTCGTTGCTTGTCGCTCAGAGTTTAAGGGTGAAAGAGAAGTTCGGCAGATGAGCAGACTCATATGCTATTTCTATCTAATGCGACGCGATCTCAAGCAAAAAGTCGAGCTTTTGCCGAGCAAACGACATCTTCGCATGAAAATTGGAAGGACTCGACTTCATCTACCTCTTGGCATGAAACGTGTTCTCGGTATTTTCGTAGCGCTTAATTTTTTAAAAGAGAATGAGATTTTTGAGGAGAGGCATCTTTTTGCTGCCCTTGTCGATTGTGTTTCCTCGATAAAAATGGTCCAAGGATCTCTCTTTATTGAGCAGAGGAAAGAAGATCGCACCCAAGTTATGTATCTTGAAGTGGAGAAAAACGACGGGAGTGATTTCAGTTCTGAAGAGATTCGCCGATTACGGACTGGTCTCCCAGAAGATCTAAAAGGAAGGGTGCAGCAGCTCACTCGACCTATTTTCATGCCGCGCAATGAAGAAGAGGTAATGCGTAATGTAATTACATTGAGCCAAGAACTGAGGTACCTTCGCGATATCCCTCAAGTGATTATCTCGTTTGATGAACACACGGATACTGAAGTTTCATTTACCGTCGTTATGGCGCGCATACTTCTACCACGTTCGCGTTCCATTCAAGAAATGCTCGCTTCAAAAGATAATGCTCCTTACGCCTTTATTCTCGATAGGACCAAGCACGTTGGGGCCGTTTGGAAAAAATACCCAAAAGAGGCGTCCGTTTTTCGTATCCGGCTTCCTGTTGGACCCTTTGTGCGAAGTGATCACTCATTAGATTTGCTCAAGGCAAGACAAGCAATTTTAGCGGAGATACAGCGAGAAGTTGGTGAGGTGAGAGATTACAATGGAGGAATGATTTCTCAACAAGTTGAGGTCTTTCGCGCTGCCTATGAGCGATTGGGAAGTATTGCCCAGCAGCATGAGCTTCTTTTTGAAAACTTTTTTCATTCGATCCTACCCGTAGAAATGCGCAGTCTGATCGATTCTGAACATGTGTATAGATTGTTTTTGCTATTTCTTACTCTTCTTCATCGTAAACAAGAGCTCTCTCTAAAGCAGAATATTTTCTACGACGACGAAGAAAGTGAAAGTGCACTCTATTTAATGATAGGATTGCATGATCAATCAGCTAAATCACGCCTTTTCCAAGCTATTGAATCTCTCAATTTCCCTCATACGGAACTCCCTTCTGTAGTTGTGCAAGTTGTAGACGTAGTCTACGTGGGCTATATTTGCCTTCATGCATCATCTCAAGAGCGACAGCGACTAAGAGAGGCAGTTTTGAGAGAGTGTCTCTAAGGGAATGTATCAAAAGAAATATTTATCGCTTTGATACGACCCTCTCAAGTAACATCTTTATAAATATTGCTTGATGTTTTTCAGAAGAGCTGTTATCAATTGCGCTTAATTTTTTGTAGTTAATTAATTACGTAATAACGCTCTTAATTTTATTGTAATATATTTAGTGACGAAGTCTTATTATAAAAGCACTCTAATCTAATAAGGAATAGGATAATGGTTCAAGTATTTCCATCGATATTAGCAGCTGATGGGGGAAATCTAGAGAATGAGGCGAAGCGATTAAAAGAGATAGGTGCAGAAGGAATTCATATCGATATAATGGATGGACACTTCGTTCCCAATCTCACGTTTGGCCCACACATAGTGGCTGCGATTAACCGTAGTACAGATCTTTTTCTCGAAGTGCATCTAATGATGTATAATCCTTTTGATTACGTGGAGCGCTTTATCGAAGCAGGGGCTGATCGCGTGATCTTCCACTTTGAGGCAACAGAACATGTCGAAGATACTCTTAAATATATTCGCAATTGTAACGCTCAGGCAGGTTTAGCTTTTAATCCTGACACAACCTTCGAAATGATTCCCAAATTTTTGGACAAATGTGACCTTATTCTTCTGATGACTGTTAATCCAGGATTTGGAGGACAGGCTTTTTTGCCCGAAATGGTTGAGAAAATTCGCATGACACATGATCTTTGTCAAAAGAGAAATCTTGCAAAATTAGAAATTGAAGTAGATGGAGGGATAAACGATAAGACCGCAGCCTTATGTAGAGAAGCTGGAGCGACTCTATTAGTCTCAGGGAACTATCTCTTCAAAGCTCCCGATATAAATGTGGCCATTCAGTCATTGAAAACGGGCAAATCTTCATGAAAAAAATTGTTATTCTTGGTGGTGGAACGGGTAATTTTTCTGTCCTTAAAGGATTGAAAAATTATGACGTCGATCTAAGTGCAATTGTTTCTATGGCAGATGATGGGGGAAGTACGGGAATTTTGCGTGACGAGCTGGGTGTTTTACCGCCGGGAGATGTCCGGCAATGTTTAGTGGCTCTTTCAGATTCGTCGCGACTGATGAGGAGTCTAATGAATTACCGTTTTGAACACGGTGGTTTAGGCGGACATAGTTTTGGGAATTTGCTTCTTTCTGCGCTTGAAAAAGTAACAGGAAGTTTTGAAAAAGCTGTTGAAGAGGCGGGGAAAATCCTGAATATCAAAGGTAAAGTCATTCCCGTGACTACGCATCAAGTGCGATTGAAGATGATACTTAATGATCGCAGGATTTTAGAAGGAGAAAAGGAAATCTACTTATCACAAGAGATCGATCAAGGTTACAAGAGTATTTATTTAGAACCCTATCCAAAAGCTAATCCTCACGCAATCGATGAGATTGCAAATGCTGATTTAATTGTCATGGGTCCTGGTGGTCTACATACTTCGTTAATTCCTAACTTACTTGTTGAGGGGGTTATCGGGGCTTTACGCAAATCGCAAGCCAAAAAAACTTTTGTTGTTAATCTGATGAACCGCAAAGGCCAAACCACAGGCTTCAAAGTTAGCAATTATCTCGAAGAGATCAAGCGTTTTGTGGGAGAAGATATTTTTGATTATATGCTCGTTAACGATCAAAAGCCTCCGCAAGAATTAATCGATGTTTATGCTGAAGAAGGGGACCTCGTCGAAAACGATCTTAAGGATGAACGGGTAATTTTAGCTCCACTTCTGGGGGGATTAAAAGAAAAAAGCCGCCTTGATTTTCTTAATCGAAGCCTTATTCGCCATGATCCTAAAAAGCTAGCACAAGAGTTGATGAAAATTGTTAATTATCTTTGACTTAGACGACACCCTCATCGACACTTCTGGCAGCCTTACACCACATAAGATGGAAAACTCCTTAAAGGCCATGATGAAGGAGGGGCTTGCGATTAAAAATTTTAACCATGATTTAGAGGATTTACTGGCAATCAATGCAGAAGCCGAAAGTTCGCATACTGCATTAGAAAATTTTCTACTATCTAAGAATTTTCCACTTACTTTTCTTGACATCGGCTTAGCTGCCCTGAGAGAAGAGCTTATGCCTGATGATCCCATATCGCTTGTTCCCTATGTCAAAGAAATGCTTGAAGAGATCAAAGGGCGCCATCTTATGGCGATAGTTTCTGTAGGATTTCCTGCTTTACAAGCTTCGAAACTGAAAAAAGCTGGTATTGATCCCTCTCTTTTTAGTAAAATTGATATCATTGCAGAAAAAAATAAGAAACCGAGTTATCAAGCACTAATTGATGATGCTCAACTTTCTTGTAAGGAAGTTATAGTATGCGGCGATCGAGGTGCTATTGACCTTGCTCCAGCTCAAGAGCTGGGCTGTCATACGGTACATCTTAAACGCGGGCGTGGGGCTCATGTGCGAGAGAAATCTTTCTCATCGAAAGCTGAATTTGCGATAGAGGACTGGAAAGGGTTTACAAAGTTATTAGAACAATTTGAAACAGGCCATCCATGACATTGAGTAATCAACTTGCTCCCGGTATGACCATTGCTGTGGATAATAAGATTTACCGCATTGAGTCTTCCGTTAAAGTGACAGTACCCAAAGGTGCTCCCTTCATTAAGACAAAATTGAAAAACCTGTTGTCTGATGAACTCGTGGAAAAAAACTTTAAATTGAGCCAAGAAGTTCAGCTCGTCTCACTTGTAGAGCGACACCTTGAATTTCTGTATTTAGAAGGTAAGGACTACTTGTTTCTCGATATTGATAATCTCGAACAAGTGCTCGTTAAAAGTGAAGTGATTGGAGACAAAGTCAATTTCCTCAAAGAGGGGATAGACTTGAAGGCTATGTTCTATGGCGATACGATTTTTTCAGTCGAATTGCCGCAATTTCTTG
Source organism: Chlamydiota bacterium (assembly GCA_013288005.1). Taxonomy (GTDB): domain Bacteria; phylum Chlamydiota; class Chlamydiia; order Chlamydiales; family Rhabdochlamydiaceae; genus JABDCS01. The sequence continues at coordinate 78,944 of JABDCS010000006.1, forward strand.
AGCTTATGGTAGTGAAGGCAGAGAGTGGTGAACATGCCAACCCTCTAGCCAATGCAACTAAGACTGCCCTTCTTGAAACTGGCGCTAGAATTGAGGTGCCAACATTCATAGAATCGGGCGATATCATAAAGGTAGACACGCAACTCACAGAGTACGTACAGCGCGTCTAGCAAAAATCCAGGAGAATGGTTCGTGGACCTTAAACAGATCAAAGAATTGATGACGGCCATGGGTCGTGCACGCATTAAAAAAGTGAGCATTAAGGAAAAATCAGGATTTGAAATTGAGTTGGAGTGCCATGAAGAAATTGGGCATCCTTCCCAGCAGATGTCCCATCCTTCCTTACAACCTAATTATCCCCATTTTAGCCATCATCTTCCGAATTTTAGCGAAAATCAGTATCAACGATTTACCGGAACACCCCCTGGAAATGAAAAACCAGAGG
>JABDCS010000007.1 GCA_013288005.1 Chlamydiota bacterium
TGTATAATCTTCTCTAGTTATCCAAACGGGTATCGTCTCTAGAACGGGTAGAGCCTTTTTGATCTCTTTAATCTGTTCAAGTGCGGAGTTTGTTGCAACACAACGACGAATACCAGCACCATCCAAAGCCAGAAGTAATTTCTCTACTCCCGATAAAAGCTGTAGGCGATTTTCTTTTAAGATTTGCAAGTAGGCTTGCTTTTTTTCTTTGTAGAGTACATCCCAATTCGGTTCTTGCTTGCGTAAGTCGGGAAAAGTGGCATAAACAGCCTCACATAATCCTGTCGATTTATAATGAGCAGCAAGGCAAAACTCTGTGAAACTCCAGTTTAAAGTAAAACCACGCGCTCGACACATTTCCTTATAGGCAGCAAAATGAAGGTCTTCTGTATTTACGAGTAATCCGTCGAAATCAAATAAAAACAACTGATATTTGTGAATCCAATCCATAAAGCGACCTATAAGTTTTTATTACAACTGTGATATGTGATAAGCATAACTAAACCTCGAAGCTTCGGCTCCCTCTCCACCCAATGTTCGTGATAATCAAGAGCTATATTTTCGATGATTTTTTCTGAAAAAAGAAGATCTTCGTACTTAGATGTTGGTTCATCTAAGTAGCACGAAAAACGTGCATTATTTTTCATAAGTTTGGTTAAAGAGACCTCTAGAAATTCAAGAAGGTCTTGATCTTGAGGCCGGTTTCTTTTGTGCGCGATGGATAATGTGGCTAAATCTTCAGAACTTGCCCACTGGCGCTCTAATAATCTTGCGCTAACTTCTTGGAATTGCTCATGGGTAATTTGACCGCGCTGATGTAACTCAGAAAAAAAGGGTAAAACCCTTTTTTTCTCTTCGGTTTTTTTCTTTTCGACCTTCTGCAAAAAAAATTCTATGTCGTTATTGCTATAGCGTAGGTTATGCAATTTTGCGAATTTTTTTGTGACATTAGCTACGAGGGCTTTTCCTGCTTTAAGAAACCTATTAGTTTTTTGCTGCGATTTGTGACTATATTTAGAAATCTCATCAGTATTGGGGTGAAAAAAAATGCAGTCAAAAACTCCTAGAGATGACACTTCTTCCTGCCATGAGGCTTCTAGCAGCTTAACGTTAGGGTTATTGAGAGAAAAAAGGCGAGCATTAGGGCATTCATCGTTAGGAGAAACGATAATCGTGTGCGATTTTGGCTTAAAAGAGGCAATGCGGTCTGCCGCATATCCTTTACCAAACCCTACCTCTAATACATCACCAAAAGGCTGGAGTATATCGATACAGTCTTCTGTGTAGTTCTTTTCCCATTCCATCGGCTTTCAACCCCCTTAGAAATATTACCAAAGCGCGGAATAGGGTTGTAGAAATTTGAATCGCAAAAAGGCAAAAAGAAAAAAATATGCACTTCTTTAGTATTTCGATTTGTAAAAATAAAAAAAATAAGTATTTAAAATCTCACAAGTTAATATGTGTTGATTTAGATTTGCGTTAACCACCGTCTACAAAAAGCTCTACTCCATTAATATAACTACTATCATCCGACGCAAGAAATACTACAGCCTTGGCAATCTCTTCAGGTATTCTGACTCGACCTAAAGGATAACGCAACAATTCAAGAGGCTCTATAGGGAGGTAGTCTTTGGTCTCCTAGCTACTTCGCTGGAGCATGTGGTGCAGCTCCTTTAGAGGTCATTCGCCAATACATCGAACAACAGAGCGTCCCTACTGTTAGGAGCGCGATTCTTCTCAGGCCTGAAGTACTGAGTTTTCTCGCGTCGTTGGGATAAAAAATTATTTTATTTTCTGAGCTAATCCAGATCGGTTTAAATTCGTCCATCTAAATTTTTTCAGATGGACGAATCAAAATTACCCTTATTTAGATATAAGTGTATTTGTCTGCTTAACTACTTGTGAACGAAGATATCCTTCGAGACCCTTATTTTCTAAAATAGCCTCTGCGGTTGACCAAGAAATGGGTTTGTTATTTTTCAAGGACTCTAGGATACGAATAATGCTGAGGCCCACTTCTGCATTTTGACCAACTTTTTGCGCTTGTTTAGAATATTCTATCGCATCAAAAAGAACAGCATTTGCCTCTTCGTAGGTAATCCTCTCGGATTCTAGTAGGTTGTCATTGACATGACTGAGAATCAGGAAAGTTGCTCTTCCAATCAACTTCAGATTACCAGGATTTACATTGGTCATTGTATTTCCCACAACTCTTCCCAACTTGGCCATCACACCTGTTGAATGTGCATTGAGTAACATTTTTAAAGCTACGTGCTGGCGAATCGCCATAGGATCTTGGCGATTTTCCAATGGTAATTGGACGACAAGTGCATCAGGACATAAGGAACGTATTGCTTCCCTTGCAGGAGCTTGATCCGAAAGTTGTACTGAAGGCATAAGAATTGCAGCAACGCGGGCTTGTTTGTCTGCGAATGTCTTTAACCAGGAATGGAAAGGAGAATCCACATCGTGCAATTGATCGAGTTCTGATTCGAAAAGCACCATCACTCCTAAATCTTTTTCTTTAGGACCAAATTTCTCTACATTAGTTGGAGAATAAGAAAAATCATAGAAGGTCTGTTGATCGTTTCCTGCATTATTTAAACTACGAAGGGCAGCGATTTTTAAATAAGGATCTTCGATACGCTGAGAAAATGGCATTTCATACAATTCTCTATCTAGCCCACAAAAAGGACGTCCAAGGAAGTTTTCCCATGCTTTAGATTGATCTTGCGCAGGTGTCCAAACTTGAATCCATGATTTTCTTGGCGACGCATTCAACGTATCCAATGGGAATAGACGGAAAGTGGGAGAGCGTTCGGTCGAATCAATAAAAACCGTAATCAACGCATTTTGGGCAAAATATGTAGATGTGTTTTTGTTTTGATAAGTTGTCGATTCCAGATCTGTCAATTGACTGATAGAAGTTTGGGCATTGTATACAGCTTCACGCGTAGGTAAAAAGCTCAAGAGCCTTTCGCGCATATTATCAACATGAAAACCTAAGCCATTGAGCTCTTCTTTTGATAAATAGGGCTGAATCAACTGATACACGGCATGTTCAAGAATAACACCCACAACAAAAGTTTCACTTGTTGTTGCCTGCATTCTTGTAGACCCCGTAATGGATTGAGGGCCTGTAAAAAGAGAGATTTTAGTAATGGCGTCATTTTCCAGAACACTGCGGCTTCTCTCAAAGGGCAGCAAAACTTCATCAGGGTTGTTGTAGACAAAATAGAGATGATTCTTGGCATCCGTCTTCCAATCATATACATTTTGATTATACTGACGTAAGCCCGCCAAAACCGTGCCTATGACCGAAGAGGTCTCTCCCCCTTCAGTTACAGCAATAATGACATCTCCTTTCTCAATTTTATGGTCGGCTAGTTGGAGCTCTCCGATAAGCTGAAGGTCTTCAAATCCTTCGAGAGAACTAATCAATGCACGATCACCACCTGTCATTTCCCCAATCAAGCGGTTTTCAATATTCGGAAAATGCTCTTTTAATTTCTCCCATTGGGGAAGGGCTTGTATTTTTTTCCAAAAAGGCCGCCAAAAAGAACTCTCCATTTGCTTAGCGAGCCTACCCGTTGCACCACAACCGTAGATGTAGACTTTTTGGTTTTGCAAAATCGCTCTTTGTACAGCTTCGGCCGCTTGGTCGAGGAGCGAAGTATTTTGGGCGAGATCTGTAATTTTCTTAGAAATATCCTCATCTACGTTGAGTAGAGATTGAATTCCCATTAAAGTGTTATTTTGAATCTCATAACTCAGGTCCCACGTTTCAGCATGACGCTGTTCGGTAATTAGAGTATGCAGCTGAAATTGCTTTTTATTAGCTACAAAATCTTGAGATTGTTGTGAGGGTTCGATTTCCAAAATATCGAGAACGGGATGCGCTTGAGCGATAAGAGGAAAAGCTAAAGCGAGCACATAACACAGTTTGTCAGTGTAAAATTTCATTGTTGCTCCATGGTTTTTGACCACTTTTCATTATTAAAAAAACTGCTTTAAAAATCAAGATAAATCATTAAAAATCAATAACTTCTGAATTATAAAACATTTTTTAATTCGAAGAGGATTCAACTCTTAAAAAAAATGAATTAAGAATTTTTGCCATCCGTAACCAATACGGATTGTGTGAAGCGGCGATATTTTTTATCCTTTTCCCAGAAAAACCTAGAAATACCTTTGGGAACTGCATCTTTCGGACTCTCGAAGATCCCTATAATTAAATTTGGAGATTGGAAATTGAATTTTTTAAAAATTGCGACTCCCTTTTTTTTACTTATGTGTAACTGTCGCATAATCACCTTGGTTGGATATGAAGAAAAAATCGACACAATCGTCAACCACGCTCTTACAGAATTTAACGTCCCTGGCGCAGCTGTAGCTGTAGTTGTCGATGGTAAAACTGTAGTTTGTCGCGGTTATGGAATGCGTGATCTCGAACATCAACTTCCTGTAAATGTAGATACGATATTTCCGATCGCCTCTAATACCAAAGCCTTTACCAGTTTTCTTATCGCTCAACTTGTAGCAGAGGGAAAATTAGATTGGGATAAACCGATTATCGAATATCTTCCTGAATTTCATCTCTCTACGGAAGCGCTCACTCAACAAGTTACCTTACGCGATTTAATCGCTCATCGAACAGGCGTACCGCGGCATGATGCCTTATGGATAGCTATTCGCGACCTTTCTGAAGAAGAGGTTCTGGAAATACTCCCCTATTTTCCCCCTAGTTCGAAACTGCGTGAAACTTTTGTCTATAATAATTTCATGTATACGGTCGCAGCAAAGGTAGTTCGAGAAGTAACCAAAAGCCCATGGGAAGTAGAGATGGCTTCAAAGATTCTGGGACCCCTCCACATGGATCGTTCTGGCACAATGAACCCTCTACAACGTGACAATGTCGCCCAACCTTATGCAGCAATTGGTGGGAAGGTTCAGACACTATCTTTTCACTATCCTTCCTCGATACTACCAGCTGGTGGTATTCATTCTACGGTTACAGATATGACTAAATGGCTACGAGTGCATTTGGACAAAACACAATCTTCTTTTATAAAAAAAGAAGCTCTGGAGGAGATGCACACCATTCATATGCCTTTCACGGCAAAAACAGGAACTGGTTATGGCTTGGGCTGGGAAATAGATTCTTATAGAAATCGAAAACAAGTACGACATGGTGGTTTATTAGAGGGATTCACATCGGAAGTTGCTTTTCTACCTGATGAAAAAATCGGGATTATCATTTTAACAAACAGCAGCACAGATGGTCGCACTGCTATTTACTCTATTAAGAACAGTATTTATGATTACCTATTAGGAGCGGAAGATAGAGATTGGGCTCACAAATTCCTTCAAGAGCGCGCTAATGAAAGTGAAAAAACCGCGACCTTCTCATGGCTGAAGTATGAGGGAAATTATATCCATCCTGCCTATGGACAAATGTCTATAAGCCAAGAATATGATACTCTTTACGCTACTGTAGGGAAAGCACGACTTGAACTGCACTCAAAGAGCGAAAACATATTTGAAGCAAAATGCTCTAGACTTCTTGCCTTTGGAGTCGACCCCACTGTACAGTTTTCTTTCATTATCAATTCTTTAGGAGAGGTCGATGAAGTGCACGTTCCATTCGAACAATTTCGCTCAGCACCCGCAATAGTTTTCAAAAAATGTCCATAGAAAAAAACGTTTTATTCATTCGCAAACTCTTTGAAGAGCACATCAACAAAGACGATTTGTCGAGTTATGGAGACTTTTTCTCCCCAGATGTCATTGTTCATGGTCCAGCTAGTCAGCAGACAGTTAAAGGGTTAAAAAAAGCTCAACAAATTGACTCCACCTATACCTCCAAGTATCCTGGTAAAACGTTCTTGATTAAAGAAATTTTCGGTCGCGATGATCGAGTTTTTGTTGATTGGGTATGTCAGGGAAAGCATCAAAAAAAAACTAAAGACCTACCTCTCACTGATTCCCCTTTTTCCATACGTGGTTTTAGTATTTATCGCATCCACATGGGAAAGATTGTCGAAGTTTGGCAGCATTGGGATCGACTTGGTATATTGGAACAACTAGGAGAGGTATCTGTTAAAACTCTAGTTGAGCCGGGATATTATTTAGAGTTGTTGCGAGGCCTAGGAATGGAGCAGTACGTGGAAAAAGGATTTTTCCTATCTCCAAGGGAAAAAGAATGTCTGCGCTGTTTACTAGAGGGCAAAACAGCGAAAGAAACAGCTGCCATCTATAAACTTTCTTCTCGTACAGTAGAATCTCATTTTGAGAAAATTAAACACAAACTCAAATGTACCAACAAAAGAGATCTCTTTCCTATTGCGCAAATATTAGAAAAACTAGATCTTCTTTAAGAATTTTATAAATCATTAATATTTCCAAATTCTTTCTATCTGTTAGAAAATAAAAATTATGAAGATTAAAAAGCCTCCTCTTTTTACTTTGCTGCTTCTGATGCCTTTTGCATCGATATATGCAGTCCTATTTACTCCCTCATTGCCCGAAATTGCCAGAATACTGGGAGTCGGCGATGGACAAGTTCAGGCGACAATGACCGTTTTTTTGCTCGGTTATGCCATAGGGAATCTTCCTTATGGACCCTTAGCCAAGCGATTTGGAAGAAAGCCGGCTATTTATTTAGGAGCGGTTGTTGCAATACTAGGAGCCACTCTATCGCTTTTAGGGGGCCTCTATAGTTTCTTTAACCTATTCTTAGTGGGTCGCTTTCTGTCCGCACTAGGTAGCAGCGTTGGCATGAAAATTTCATTTACTATTATTGCAGATGCTTTTGAACAAGTTGAAGCAACAAAGAAACTCTCTATGGCAACATTGGCTTTCGCCATCGCACCTGGTCTTGCTGTGAGTTTAGGGGGCTTCTTAACCGCACATTACGGTTGGGAAAGCTGCTTCTACGCCTTGATTACGTATAGTGGTTTTGTTTTGCTATTAAGCTTTTTCCTTCCTGAAACTGCTCCCTACCTCGATAAAAATGCTCTGAATTATGAAAACATTAAAGAGAGTTACAAGAGAAAACTAAAAAACAAAAAGGTTATGTATTCCTCATTTATGATGGGATGCGCCACTTCAATCATTTATTTGTTTTCCACACTAGCACCTTTCTTGGGTATTAACCAGATTGGGCTCGATCCCGAACAATATGGATTACTAAATTTAATTCCGCCTATTGGCCTCATTGCCGGCTCATTTACTTCTTTATGGTTAGCCACTCGCTGGACAAAGCTACATGTTGTAAAATTAGGAATTAAAGTTGCAATTTGCGCGATCATTCTTATGTTGTTTTTCTTTATGATCGGAAAACTGAATATGTGGAGTTTATTTCTTCCAATTCCCTTTCTGTATTTTGGCACCTCTCTCATTTTTAACAATTCCTCGAGCTATGCCATGGATCATATGCAGGATAAATCGACTGGCTCCGCTATCATGAGCTTTAGCAATATGCTTCTGGCTACCTTTGCTGTTCTCATGGCGCAAACTGTAAATTCACTCCTGGCTATTTTTGTCCCCTTGTTTTTCCTTGTTTTTGCTCTTCTCGCCTGGTTCTTACAATCGCGCTTAAAAAAGTTAAGCACCTAGAGCGCAGAATTAACTATTGCTTATCGAGGAATTCTACTTTACCAGATTCAAGACTGTAATAGGCTCCGATGATTTGCAATGTCCCCGCTTCTGTTAACTTGGAAAGTAATGGCTTAGAACTCTTTAGCTTTTCCTTAACGATTCTAATATTGGCTTTGATGGCCTTTTCAAGACGATCTCCCGAATCGTTCTTAGAGGCTGCAATGGCAGGTTGAATAGCATTTACAACCTCCTGAACGTGATTATCAAATTTCATATCCTTTAAAGCAGCTTGTACAGCGCCGCAATTAGAATGACCTAAGACAACAACTAAGTTAGCTCCGAGTGTATTAACCCCATATTCGATGCTTCCAATTGCAAAATCATCAACCACATTCCCCGCTAGTCTCACGACAAAAAGGTCGCCCAAAGATTGATCAAAGACAATTTCCGGCGGCACTCTCGAATCTGAGCATGCGACAATGACAGCAAAAGGTTTCTGCCCCGCTATAAGTGTTGATCGTTTCACCGACCAATCTTCATGGCAAACCGTTGTCGAGGTCGCATAACGTTGATTTCCTTGCATCAATCTTTCAGTGGGGTTCTTAGCAGGATTAGGATCTATGGCTGAAAGAGAAAATAAGGGTGCGAAGAGTAACGTCCATGCAAAAGGCAAAACAAAATGTAACTGGAAATAAAACCGTTTCATGAGGACCCCTCTAGTGCAAATTAGGCATACAACGACTCTATATTTCTTAAAAGTTTAAGAAGCTATCTTCAAATTAAGTTTCTACCACTTTTCAAAAAAGTGGTGAAGCCGTAATTTATGACATTTGCTAAAACTTAAGTGGAGGTCTCATTACAATGCGTTTTTTGGCTCAAATTGGAATTGCAGTGGTAAGTTTATTGAAGCCTTTTCACAATCTGCACGCTGGAGACCATTTAAGAGAAGAAGACGTAGAGTTTTTTCAATCACTGCCCAAAGCAGAACTCCATTTACACCTAAGTGGAGCCTATCCTAAAGATTATCTATTTTCACTTGCGAATCCAGAGCAACGATTAAGTCTCGAAAAAGCCTTACAACTTGTACGTGATAAAGTTGACTATCATCAGGTATTTCATATTTTCCAGTTAGTTCATCAACTTGTGAATTCCGAAGAAAGGGTGAAAGAAGGAGTAGAAGCCCTTTGCACAGAACTTAAAGAAGACGGAATTACATATGTGGAGATTCGATCGGGTCTCAAGAATTTAGGTCAAGGAACAGAGGCCTATTTAAGAGCAATTTTAGATGGTATCAATGAGCAAAATTCCGTTGATTTTCAGGCACGATTACTTTTGAGCCTTCAAAGAAATTCTTCCTCTTCAACCATTCGAGAAACAACCGACTTAGCTCTTAAATATAAAAATCGAGGAGTAATAGGCATTGATATTTCAGGAGATTCCACTATAGGGCAAGTCGATCTAATCCTAAACGACCTTCTTTATGCAAAAGAACAGGGGGTGGCTTTTGTTGTGCATGTGGGAGAAAGCCCCCAAGAACAAGATCAAATGAAACTACTTACAGCACTTGAACCCATAAGAGTGGGGCATGGGGTTTACCTTTGTGAAGAGGCGGCTAATTGGATATTCTCTAACAGAACACCCTTAGAAGTATGTTTAACGAGTAGCGTCCTTGTTCAAATGATCGAACAGTATGATCAACATCCTGGAATAGACTATTTTAGAAAAGGGCATCCAATAGCATTTTGTACAGATGACCCCCTTCTTTTTTCTACTTCACTTTCACACGAACTTTTCTTAGCTCACAAGGAAGCAGGTTTATCAAAATTTGAAATCGAAAAACTCACCCGAGAAGCCTTTCAATACAAAATCCCCTAATTATGCATGAGAACCATGAGCCCCTCCTCTTGGTTCAAAAGAAAATCAAGAGCTCAAAGATCTATTTTGTTCCTATAAAGTCCTGTATGAGGAAAACAAACACCTATACGCTTAATTAGTAAATGCTACTCTAATACTAAATTTTAACGATTGAGAATCACCAAAGTTACATAATCATACGATCACGATCATGAATTCGCTTGTAATTTTACTTGATAAAAGAGGGCTTATGAGAATTATTTTTCTATTCGCTTGCTATCTCTATATAGGAACTGGGAGTTTGCACGCCCATCAACCTTATCCTCCATCACCAAAACACGAAGACGTATTAAAAGTCGCTGACGGTTGGGAAATTTATTACGCTGAGACAGGAAATCCTAATGGAATTCCTGTCGTATTTGTTCATGGAGGTCCAGGGTTTCGTGTGAGGGATAAAGACTTATTATGGTTTGATCCAGACAAATACCGAATACTCGCTTTTGAACAAAGAGGATCTGGACGGTCTCATCCCTCCTCTTGTGATACTCGTTATCCTGCATCCACTTTTGCCGACATCACGATTGATGATTTAGCCAAAGACATGGAAAAGCTCCGTGAACATTTAGCGATTAACCAATGGTTTGTGTTTGGGGGCTCCTGGGGAGCAGCTTTATCTCTTTTCTATGCCCAAGAATACCCGAAAAGCGTTAAGGGGCTGATTTTGCGTGGAGTGACCTTGGTTACTGACGAAGAGAACAAGCGTTTCTACAATAAGGCGCAACTCTTAAATGAACTAGGAAACAAATGGAACCCTGCAAGTTTACAAGCGATGATTGATTACGCAAATTCTCAAGGAAAATTATGTGATGAGGATTCTCTTATTGAAGTGTTTTATGAACTCATCTTGCGAGAAAATGATTTCCGTGCCATGCACCTCTGGATTTCTTACGAGGAATATCTCGATGATCCTACCGCAGAGGCTCTAGAAAAACTCCTCCATTTACCCATGCATGAGAATGACATGGATCCTTTCAACCGCTCTTGCTCTATTTTTGAACCACTTTTCTTTGCAACACTTCCCAAAAAATTAAACCTGTTAAGTCATGAAAGAATAGAACGCCTCAAAAAAATTCCAGTTCATATCGTACAAGGTAAAAACGATAGCGTATGTCCCCCAGAAATTGCGGAAAAACTAGCTACAACTTTGAAAGAGGTTGGCTGCCCTGTGTATTTTCAATTGATCGAAAAAGGTGCTCACTCACCTGATAGTCCTGCAATGACCGATGCTTTAATTGATGTAACTCAACTATTGTCTCTTGCTGAATAAGAGTGCCCATTCGCCTCTTAGATAGTCCAATCTACTAATGTCGAAATGGATCGTCGTAGTCGATTTTATCCTAACGCTTTTTTTGAGGAGAAACCTATTAACACCTTTTTTGCCCATTAATTTGGCGTGTATTAATATGAAAATACAGCGTTAATGAATGTTATGAGCCTGCTTTTTAAAAGTTTAAAAGTTGTTTGCTCAATGCCCTCGAGGCCGATATAGAATTCAATTCATGGAAAAACTAGAATTCTGCCCTATTTCTTAGGTGATATCCACTTTTTTTAAGAATGACTAATTGTAAAAATCTGGGCTTAAAAAACACGACCCAGAAGAAATTATTCAAATTCTTAACACGGTATATATCTACACCTAGAAGAATTTAGTAAACAGTTACAAAAGACTCCTACCGATTTTTTTAACGTAATGAAGAACCTCTAAAGGAAAAATTTATGAAAAAACTATTATTTATAGTGCTTAGTTTTGCTTGTGTTAGCTTGGAAGCAATACATTTTCAAAGTTCAATAGCAATAACACCTAGAAACAATGACAATGAATTTCTTTTAAAAATGCAAATTGAGAAATTTTCTGATGATCTTTCAATTTCTGAAGTTGTCGCGTCTCCTACCTTAGTTTGTACTCGAGGAAAACTCTCTCAAGTTGCTATTGGGTCAGAAAACGAAGCTGATTTCCTTTCTATTGAAGTTATGATTCCTGAAGACAGTTCTCAAGATAGTGTGCAGACTTCTATCTTCATGAAAGAAAACCATCAAATTGTCTTGTCATCGAAGACTAACTTCAAATTAAACAAATAATTAAATTTATAGGCCACTTTTTTAAGCCACATTAAGAGTGTACATTCAGCTCCTTTCAGGACCTTATGGCTGAATGTATTGCTTTTTTCCCCTCTATATCCTACTCAAAGACTTATGTTGCAGAAACCACTCAGTCTTCGTTTTGTCGTTACAGCTACTCTTCTAGGCAATGCATTTGAATGGTATGAAGCGGCGACTTTCGGCTTTGTTGCACCTATTTTAATGAGTCTTTTTTTTCCTATAACAGATATTTGGACTTTTCCTTTGCTTACCTTAATGGCTTTTGCAGGGGGCCACATCTTAAGGCCAGTAAGCGGGCTTTTCTTTGGATATATAAGTGATCGTTACGGAAGAAAAGTCACCCTCCTTATATCGATTGCATGCGCCTCTCTAACCTCCTTTATTATTGGATTCCTCCCCACTTATTGGCACATCGGAATTAGCGCAACCATCCTTTTTATCGTTATGCGATTCCTACAAGGTCTCGCTGCCGGCGCGGAATTTCCTACAGCTGTGACATTTTTAGTTGAGTCCTCCCCCAAACCTAAACAAGGCTTTATAGGAAGTTTCGCCTATTTTGGTGTGGCCTTAGGCCTATCATTGGGAGGTCTCGATTTTTTTGTTGTCCAGTCACATTTTACCGAAGAAGCCTTTGCGAAATGGGGATGGAGAAGCATGTATCTCCTGGGAGGAGTTTTAGGACTGGTGGCTTTTTGGCTGCGCTCTAAATTGCATGAGACCTCGATATTTCTGTCGATGCAAAAATCACATGAAAATACTCGTCACCCGATTAAATTACTTTTCTACAAACATAAAAAAGCCTTAGGAAAACTGATTGGTATTGAGATATTGGAAACCCTGGGTTACAACCTCACGATCTCATTTTTTGTGATATATCTTACGGTTATCTTAAAGCTCTCCTTTCAAGAAGCTACTCACCTCAATTTACTCTTTCTTATCACGCTTGTTATCTCGATTCCCTTTGCAGGTCTTCTATCATCAAAAATTGGTCCTAAGAAATTAGCAATCTATGCTGCTTGGGCCTATTTTATTTTGTCTCTGCCCTTATACTGGCTTTTAGGATTTGATACTTTTCGGATTCTATCTTCGATCTTATTAGGCGCTATGGTGGGCTTCTACATGGCGCCCATGCCCGTACTCTATTGTGATCTATTTCCTACTAAAGTCAGAAATAGTGGTATAGGATTTGGCTTGAATCTGGCTATTGGATTACTTGGGGGATTTGGTCCGGTACTCGCGCTCGGACTTATTCGTTCCACAGGATTCAAATTAGCTCCGGGAGTTATTTTAATGATAGGAGCCCTGATTTCTTTGGCTACGCTCCGGTCTATAAAGTATGAAAGCTTAGAGACAGTCTCATAGATACCATCTCAAAGCCTTTAAGATTACTTATCCCAAATATACTTTTGGGTGCCAACCCCTGCCGCAAGTTTGGATAATTCTTCTTCAGATAGCTCACCGGATTTTACTGGAGGATCAGGAAGCTGAAGTAAGAGGGTTTTATTGTCCGTTTCAATCACTTCGACTTTGAGATCATCTGGGAAAGTATAATCAAATTCTTTCTGCATGACACCCCTAGGGTCATTTTTGAATCTCTCTCTAAAAGCAGGGTCATTCCAGCATTTAGCGAGAACTTTCATTTTTAACTCTTCTTCTCTATTTTTCATCTAGCACCTCATTTTATGAAAAAGTCACCTGAAGTCCTGAATATAGATAATCTTTCTTTTACATTATAGGGCAATATACAGGCAGATAGGTTATGAATTTGATTAACAAAAACCCCTCTTAAACTTGATGCCGCATTTATGGTTTTAGATCTTTCATCCGCTTATACGAAGATACTACCCTTTCTTCCCCAAAATCTCTTGAACATGGTCCAAGAAAAGAAGCTAAGGGATTTTCAGAAATACATTCCTCCAACCCTCTTAAGCGACACCTTTGGATTTGAACTGCCCTTAAGTCATGAAGAAACTTGGATAGATTTTTGTTTTCACTTGGATTTATCTGGGAAGTCCTTGTTAGACCTTGAAAGATATCTTGAAGAAAACAAAACACAAACAAATGAAGTTTGGCATGACTGTTTTCATTGTTTTTCAAGAAGCAGGCAGCAAAATTTTTTCACGAATTATAACTTAACTAATATGTGTTTGGAGTTTGATATAGGCAGCTCCTTGATGTGGCCACCTAAACCTAGTATTTTTTTAGGCGTATCCCAAACTCACGACATTGAGAATATTTGCAAGACACTATTTGGGATTTTACAAAAGAACCATTTTGACTTTTCATTTTCCACTAATTTAGAGCGATGTATTAAAACTTGCGAAGAAATGAACCTTGAAATTGCACAAATTGGACTTATGCTTCCTAGATCCTCTAAGGGAATAAAACTCTGTATCCGAGGTGAAAATTTGACCTATAACAATGCGATCACCTCTTTTCTTAAAGCCATCCATTACCCAGAAGAATCAGAGGCATTCATTGCTCTATTGAAGGAGCTATCATCACTTATACCGCACTTTTTTTTGCAGCTAGATATTGATGACAACATCCATGCGAAACTGGGCATTGAAGGTTTTTTTAAGGGAGGCACTTATAGTGAAATTAAACATCAATGGGAGAATGTCTTGACGTTCTTGGTAGCCGAACAACTGACATCAGAAGAGAAAAAAAATGCTATTCTTGCTTGGATGGGAGGCTATAGAGAAGTTGACGAAGCTTCAACATCGTATCATCAGTTTGTTCGGGGGATCAGTCACATAAAAGTGACGTACTTTCCAGACAAAAAACCTAAGGCGAAAATCTATTTAAAAGTATTCCAAGAACAAAAAAATATCGATCTTGCTACATATTGCATCTAATAACCCCTGTATATGGCCATTAATAAAATATACGAATCGTTGGCTTCATCACTTGAAGATCGTGTCGAATTGTGTGAGACACCTACTCTTTATGCTCGAGATTTTGGAAATCTGATTCAACGGCAACCAAAAATACTTGCACACGTTAGATCAGAAAAAGATATCTGCGACGTTCTTCAAATCGCTAACGCCTATAAAATGCCTGTTTCAATTAGAGGCAGTGGTCACTCATGCAATGGCCAAACCTTAACAACGGGTATTGTGCTTGTTCACCATCAGGTCAGTGAAGAGATCACACCAATCTCTATCTTGGAAGATGGCAATGTCCTTTGTCCTTCTCGTCTGACGTGGGAATCTCTGGAAAGAACGCTTAATAAACATAATCGCTCTTGTCCTGTTCTAACGGATCACTTGGAAACAACGATTGGAGGTACGTTAAGTGTAGGTGGATTGGGGATAAGATCGATTCAATATGGGGCCCAGATCGATCAAGTCCTTAAACTCAAACTCATTCTACCCACTGGAAAGGCCATCTGGTGTTCCCCCGAAGAAAACGTAGATCTCTTTCGTTTTAGTTTAGGAGGCCTTGGGGTACTAGGTGTCATTGAAAGTGTTATTTTAAAAACTATCCCTTATAAGCCACATTCTCAACCCGTAATTCATGATTTTTGCAATTCGATAGACGCCGTAATGAAGGTTGAAGAGGCGTTTAAAAATTTCATTGAAACAGCCGAGCATACCCATAATCCTGATTGGATGGAAATGGCTTTGGTACATTCTTATTTTTCACCAGCTTTTAACCCACGAATAAGACATTCACATGAATTCTTCTTAACTGATCAAAACTCTTCCCCTAGTGCTTCGATAACAGATTATCCCTTTATTAAAGCTAATGCGACAAAAGCATTTTCGAACACTCTCCAGAATTATAAAAACATTTGGTGCGATTACCTACTATTACCTGAGCAGGCTTTACAATTTGCAAAGTTCATTTGTAAAATTGCTAGTGCTACGCAGTTTTTCAGCTGCCCATTTTGTATCTATTCATTAGCCGTCAAAAGACCCGCCTATGCACCTTCACTTCCTTTACATCCAGCACCTCTTAAGAACACTCTCTACATAAGCGTGGGGTTGTATTGTGGAATAGAAAAAAACGACTCTGAAGCCCAGATGAAGGTTAGCGAAATGCAGAAAATATTTTCTCAGCTTTTAGACTTTTGTATTGTTTTAGGAGGAAGACCTTATGTGTGGGGAGAACATTGTTTAACTCATGCTCTCAATCAAAAGATCTATGGAAGGGATTATGATCGGCTACTCCAGTTAAAAAGAGAGCATGATCCTAACAATATCATTTCGTTTCCAAATCTTTGGCTGTCTACATGTCACCAAGTCATGTAGTCCTTTTCAATCTCCGCGCTTCTCTCCACAGTTTTATTCTCCTCAGGTTGCTTCATATCGCTGAAGATCTAAGGGGGCATAAAGAATAAACCTATCAGACTGATAGAGTTCGTATAATTATAGTTCAGTTTTGTGATTATATGAGGCGGAGCTTTCTTCAGATATTTCCCCTCCCGTTGCACAGTCCTTTAATCCTACTACTAAATTCATTTGAAGAGTAGTTAAGGCAGGAGGAGGTAGTTCAAGCTTTTGATTTAAATGGTATAAAGCCAACATAACTCCCATATCAACTCCTGGAGGCAACATACGGGTATCTGCAAAAGATTCAGCAACTGCATCAGTGATCCCCTTTTCTCTTAGATAGGGGGTTGTTTGTTTACCTGTTAAAGGATGTTTATCCAGACAAGAAGCTAAGGCTTTTTGAGAAGGAAAGTTCATAGTTCCGTGTGAAGGACGCATCTCTTTGGCATATGCTAAGGGTAGAGACAAAAACGAGGGTAGGGACTTGGCGAACGAAGAAACATAAGATATCCAAGTAGATATTTTATCACTTAGAGGAAGAAAAACCTTTTCGCCAGCAACTTCTGCGGGAGTTTTTTCAATAAGATGAATAGATCCATTGCTTTCTCGAGCAAGTCTACTTGTACCAAGACGGGTGAGATCCTTTTGATTGAATCCTGCTGTGCCTTGTAAGACACTCGAAGCATAGGTTTGAGAGCTTAGAGCACTTGTAGAATTTACAAATAATGACACTGCCATTTTCACCTCTTATAGTCTTGAAAGAAGCCCTTACTCTGCGCCTTGTGAAAAAAATGAACAGAATTACAAAATAGCACTTCCTCCCCTTTTTCCGAATGACGTTTTCTAAATAGGCCTCACAAGAAGCAACACAAATTGTTGTGTTGCTTCATCGACAAAAAAAAAGTTCCCCGAAGGGAACTTTTATTCGCTATCTTATTGCTCCCGTAGGGAGCTGACTGGACTCCGGGCTCCCCCGCCCGTCGCCGCTCTATATCGCGGCTTCTTCGAGTCCCAGACGCAACACAAACTGTTGTGTTGCTTCATCGACAAAAAAAAAGTTCCCCGAAGGGAACTTTTATTCGCTATCTCATTGCTCCCGTAGGGAGCTGACTGGACTCCGGGCTCCCCCGCCCGTCGCCGCTCTATATCGCGGCTTCTTCGAGTCCCAGACGCAACACAAACTGTTGTGTTGCTTCATCGACAAAAAAAAAGTTCCCCGAAGGGAACTTTTATTCGCTATCTCATTGCTCCCGTAGGGAGCTGACTGGACTCCGGGCTCCCCCGCCCGTCGCCGCTCTATATCGCGGCTTCTTCGAGTCCCAGACGCAACACAAACTGTTGTGTTGCTTCATCGACAAAAAAAAAGTTCCCCGAAGGGAACTTTTATTTTGCCGATGACTGGACTCGAACCAGCACTCTATTGCTAGAAGAAGATTTTGAGTCTACCGCGTCTACCAATTCCGCCACATCGGCAAAAAGAGATGAGGAACGAAGATATTCGTTGGGAGTGCTTATAGTCAATATCTTTTGTAACAAGTATTGGCTTTTTGCCAGGAGTAGACAACTTTTTCATTTGCGTCTCTATCATATCGGACCTGCAGACTAATGTAGGGATAAGGATGGCGGTTATCAAAATCACGCCCCTCTCCTTTGCGGTACAATTTGATGAAAACTTCTTTATTGTACCAAGGCAAAGTGGAGACATCGGTGTCTTTCTTCTCGTATCGCTCAAAATTTTGAAATTCTTTTTTACCTGTAAAACGCGGATTTTCGCGATAGTATTGCAGGATATATTTCACAATCTCCTCAGGTTTTTCCTCAAAACCCTGAACATAAAAATCTACTTCTGCCCCGATCGTGTGTTTAGATGCTTGATTCTGTGGGGATGTATCTGCATAGACATTGTGCTGGGGACAGCGATAGCCACAGGTGACAACGACTTTTTGTCCTGTACGCACCTGCAGCTCATTCAGAATGTCAATGAGAACGGGATAAATGAACTCTTCGTTCTGTCTAAGGGGGAGGCTATGGCGCTCCGCCCCCGCACAATCCAATCGATGAATAACCTCTTGCCCTGGAGTATTGTGCACATTAGGAGGGTTAGACCCTGATCCGCGGCAGCGAAACCACTCTTTGGTAATGGGAGGAAACCGTCCTACGTATCCCTCTTCCCAGGGATAATTTTCTCTGATACGACCCTGTATAGTAGGAATGGAATAATGAACCTCGTCATGAAGTCGAAAAATGGGCTCTACATGGACATTTTGTCGGCGTAATTTTTCCTTTTCTCCTTTTTCTAATCCTGAACAACCAACCATTATTATTAATAA
The DNA here is from genome assembly GCA_013288005.1 of Chlamydiota bacterium. Classification (GTDB taxonomy): domain Bacteria; phylum Chlamydiota; class Chlamydiia; order Chlamydiales; family Rhabdochlamydiaceae; genus JABDCS01. The sequence continues at coordinate 18,221 of JABDCS010000007.1, forward strand.
AAAACATAAATAACTTTGATTTAACTTTGCGATTTTTATAATCCGGTTTATGGGAAATATCTTACTCATCGATGAGTCGCCGCTTTTTAATTGTTCTTTACTTGCCTTTTTCCAAAATAAAGGTTACTCCATCACGACCGCAGAAAAAGCTGAAGAAGGTATTGCATTGCTAGGGTCTTACCCCTATTCGATCATCATTGTAGGAAGAGGAAACCCGACATTTCCCTTCCATGAACTCTGTAGCCTCGTTAAAGAATTACAGCCCCAAGCATTTCTCGTTATTCTCGATAACCGCGATCATCTTTACGAATCTTGTCATATTGCCGCTTTAGGAGCCAAAGCAGTTTTTTATCGCCCCTTTACGACAGCAGTATTCGAGGATTTTTTGGAAAATTTGGAGATAGTTCCTCTAAAGGCATTAAACACTTATTCCTCTCTTATCGACATACCGACGAATCTGATTGTCAAAAGTCCTCCAATGTTGAAATTAGTCGAAGATATCCGGGCGGTAGCTACCAGTAAAGCGCATATCTTTTTGACAGGGGAATCGGGGACAGGAAAAGAAATAGTCGCACAAACTCTGCATCTTTTATCGAATCGTAAAGTGCAACCTCTCATCAAGATCAATTGCGCTGCTATACCTGAGACCCTTATTGAGGCAGAATTTTTTGGATATGAAAAGGGTGCCTTTACGGGCGCCTTTCAGCAACGAATGGGTCGACTCGAAATGGCCGATCGCGGCACTTTGCTCTTAGATGAGATCACGGAAGCGCCCCTTTCTTTCCAAGCAAAACTCTTACGAGCCGTTCAGGAGCAACAATTTGAACGTGTAGGTGGCACATCGACACTAGACGTCGATGTACGTTTTATCTCGACTTCCAATCGCAATCTTTCTGAGGCAATTGAACAGAAAATGCTGCGAGAAGATCTCTTTTATCGATTAAATGTAATACCTCTTCATCTCCCCCCTCTACGCGAACGAAAAGAAGATATCCTTCCATTGGCAGAATATTTTCTCCAAGAAGCTTGCCGTAACAATTTAAAGCCCCCGCGGTTTTTTGCTCCAGGAGCCTCTCATGCTCTTATTCATTATCCTTGGCCAGGGAATATCCGCGAATTACAGCACCTGATCGAGCGCACGGTTCTTCTCCACAATCAAGAAATAATCGCTGAGGAAGATTTGCGTTGGCCGTCTCTAAAACGGCCTTCGCAAATTTCTGGTACAACCCTTGCTCAAATGGAAAAACGGACCATCCTTGAAACTCTAGCGTATTCTAAAAATAATCGAACGGCTACAGCCAAAAAACTTGGCATCAGCATCCGAACGTTGCGAAACAAGCTCAAAGAGTATGATAGCTCTTATCTATAAACAATTTCTCAAACGACTTACAAATTCAGCTATCTCTGCAAAACTAGTGTAGAGAGGAGAAGGTGTTACACGAAGAATATTGGGTGGTCTAAAATCGCAAATTACACCCTCTGCTTCTAGTCTATGTAAGGTATTTTCCGCATCTTCTTTAAATAGCAAAGAAAGTTGGCAACCTCGTTCGGTAGGCGTTATAATCGTGAACTTATCAGAAGAGAGTTTAGCTAGTTCTTGTAGCAAAAAGGTCGTTAGTTTTTCTGATTTTTTTCGAAATGCTTCCATGCCTATTTCATCAAAAATTTCTAAAGAAGCAATAAGAGGAGCCATAGAAAGGATTGAAGGAGTGCTGACCTGCCAGCTACTCGCTCCACCAAAAGGGATAAACTCAGGCTGTAGCTGCATTTGAAAACGGGTTTCAGGATCGTTACCCCACCAGCCACTTAATCGAAAAAGCTTTTTCTCATGATGATCAGCATGCACATACGCTAACCCTGGACCTCCTGGGCCGCTGCAAAGATATTTGTAAGAGCAACCTACAGCAAAATCCACTCCCCACTCATGGAGTTGTAAGGGAATATTACCCGCTGCATGGGCAAGATCAAAACCGACAATAGCTCCCACATCTTTAGCTTTTCTCGTGATCGCTTGCGTATCAAGCACTTGTCCCGTCAAAAAATTCACGCTACTAAAATAGACAAGAGCAAGGCTTGAACTTTCTCGTAATAGGGCATCTTCGATATCTTCATGCCTTAGAGTATACTCACCAGCACGAGGCTCAAGAATAATTAAAGCTTTTTCTGGATCCCATCCATGAAGAGCTAAGTGGCTTTTTATTGCATAGAGATCTGAAGGAAAAATGGGCGATTCGATAAGAATCTTGTAACGGTTCGAAGTGGGACGGTAAAAAGAAACCAACAGCAAATGCAAGTTCACGGTTAGGCTATTCATAACAATCACCTCCGCCTCTTGCGCACCTAAAAGGCGCGCTAACGCTCCTCGCAAGCGATTATCAAATAGAGTGTACCATCCTGCTTTTTCTTCAAACCAGCCTTCCACCCCTACCTGGGCCCAACGCTGAAGCTGCTCTTGCATCAACGTAAAAGCGGAAATAGGCGGTAACCCCAGAGAATTATTGCATAAATAAAGCTTCTCTTTTGGAAGATTGAAGCGCTCTCGTATAGGTTGTAAGGGATCCTCTGCATCAAGAATTGCGGCATTCATCTTCTTCTCTAGGATCAATGGAATTAGCTAAAAGTTTAAGTGCGGAAGGATCCGCTTGCTGCTCCATGAGTTTGACAAAAGCAGAGCCCACGACAAAGCCATCTGCATATTGAAGAGCATGGCGAGCCGTCGCTTGATCAGCGATGCCAAATCCTCCTACAATGGGCGTTTCTGTATGCAAGCGTATTCGAGCAAGATTAGCCGAAAAATCCTCAGCGAGTTTTGCACGTACTCCTGTTGTTCCCTTTTGCGACACGTAGTAGATAAAGCCTTCACTCAATTGACCGATCAAACGTAGTCTTTCCTCAGAAGTGGAGGGAGTGACAAGTAAAATAGGAATGAGATTAGCTTTTTTTAAGCTTCTGAAAAAGGGGTCGACTTCAAATGCATCTGCGCCCAAGGGGGGCAAATCGACAACTAAAACTGCATCAAAACCAGCATTTTTTGCTTCGTGGAGATAACTTTCGCCTCTTTGGAGCAAAGGATTATAATAGCTAAATAGCACTAAAGGAATGTCGGTATGGGTCCTGAGGCGCCGCGCAATTTCTAAAATCGAAGAAGCAGTTGTTCCTGCTTTTAGAGCTCTCATGTGCGCACGTTCAATCACCGGTCCATCAGCAATGGGATCAGAAAAAGGAAATCCTATTTCTAAAATATCGACACCACCTTCAACTAACGCTTTGGCGCAATCAAGGCAATAATCTATACCCCCATCTCCCCCGGTTAAGTATCCAATAAAAGGGGGATGGTTTTTAAAAATTCTGTCGAATTTACTCATGTTTCATGCTCTTTTTCTTTTGCTCTCTTCATAATTTGCGCCAAATCCTTCTCCCCTCTTCCCGATAAATTCACAATCATGATGCTCTCTTTATCCAATGTAGGTGCGATCTTTTTACTAAAGGCCAAAGCATGGCTCGATTCTAAGGCGGGAATAATTCCTTCTGTTTTTGTTAAAAGATGAAAGCTCTCTAACGCCTCTTCATCTGTCACTGATGTATAGGAAGCTCGTCCTGACTCATAAAGATCGGCATGAGCGGGACCTATGGCTGGGTAATCTAGTCCTGCAGAAATCGAGTGGGTGGGAAGCACCTGCCCTTCTTCGTCTTGTAGAAGATAGGTATAACACCCATGGAGCACTCCAGGCTTTCCTCCATTAAATCGCGCTGCATGTTGGCCAAGGCCAGGACCACATCCACCGGCTTCCACACCAATAAGTTGCACCTTTTCATCGGCAATAAAAGGCTGGAAAAGGCCTATTGCATTTGAGCCTCCTCCGACGCAGGCAATGAGAAGATCGGGTAAGCGCCCTGTTCGCGAAAGTATTTGTTCTTTAGCTTCTGTTCCTATCACAGACTGAAAAAAACCGACCATATCAGGATAAGGATGGGGCCCTAAAGCAGATCCCAAACAGTAATGTGTCGATTCATAACTGGCTGAATAATCACGCATCGCTTCGTTAACTGCGTCTTTTAATGTAGCAGACCCTTGACGCACAGGTATGACGGTAGCGCCTAAAAGTTGCATTTTTTCAACATTAGGTTTTTGCCGGGCGATATCAACTTCGCCCATGTAAATAACACATTCAAGATCCATCCTTGCACATGCTGTAGCCGTAGCTACGCCATGTTGCCCAGCACCTGTTTCCGCAATGATCCGAGTTTTCCCCATACGTTTGGCAAGCAAACATTGTCCCAAAGCATTATTAATTTTATGAGCCCCGGTGTGGAGGAGGTCTTCCCGTTTAAGAAAAATCCGTGGCCCCTTGATTGCATGCGCAAAATTTTTAACCTCTGTAAGTGGAGTAGGTCTTCCAGCATAATTTTTCAGAAGGTCATCGAATTCTTCCTGGAAAAGAGGACATTGACGCAATGCTTCCCAATTCTCAGCTAACTCAAGAATAGGAGCCATTAAAATTTCCGCTACAAATTGCCCACCGAATGGGTAGTGATGCTTCATAAAACCTCTTTGGCGTTATCAATAAACGCACGTACTAGAATTGAATCTTTTCTTGTGCTTCCCATTATTTCCACTCCCGTTGCTACATCAACAGCATGCGGATGGAGAAGATGGATCGCTTTTTTTACGTTGTCAGGATTAAGTCCGCCAGCCAGCATCCACGGAATATTTTGAGGCGGAGTAAAAGCATTCCAATCAAAACAAACACCAGAACCTGGCTGAGGAGAATCGAAAACGGAAAAAAGGATTGTGTGTGGATGTAGAATTTGCTGAAGATGCCCTTGTAGTTGTGCTAGCATAATTTCTGTCTGCATACATACAGCTATAGCGTCTTCGAGTGTCGTATCGGCAAAAACAGCTACAGGTTGGCAACCTCCTTCGCGGGCAGCCTGAGCAATTTCTCGAGCTTGTGCACGATCTACTCGCCTCTTTGAACGTTCAGCAAAAATGATCCCGATATATTCTGCGCCACAGGAGGCCGCATAAAAAGCATCATCGGGATGAGTAACACCACAAATTTTAACTTTCATATTTCCCTGCTTTCATCGATCGAATGAGGCCTGCAGGATCTTTTGAAGAAACAAGCGCCTCTCCAACTAAAATTGCGTCGTAGCCTAAATCTTTCATGCGTTGCGCATCTTCAGCATTGCGAATTCCCGACTCGGCCACAGTGATGATAGAAGAAGGAATCTGGGGATGAAGACGCTCAGAAAGAGCTAAATCGATTTTGAAAGTTTGAAGATCACGATGATTAACACCTATGATAGGTGCGTTAGCTTTCAAAGCTATCTCAAGATCGGCTTCATCATGAATTTCCGTTAAGGTTTCTAATTCTAAGTTGGCAGCTATTTCTAAAAGAGACTTAAGATTTTCTCCTAAAAGCCGAACAATCAATAGTACAGCTGAAGCCCCAGCTAATGCAGCCTCAGCCAGTTGCAAGGGATGCAGAATGAAGTCCTTTCGTAAAACCGGAACGTTTAAGAGTCCCTGCGACACGCTTCGTAAATCTTCTAAGTCCCCTCCAAAACTTGGACTATCCGTTAAAACAGAAATAGCCCCGACTCCTCCTGCGCAGTAACGCATCGCTAAGTCGAGAGGATTTTCAATTTCTCCAATATCTCCTCGTGAAGGTGAGCGCCTTTTAACTTCACCAATAATAGCGATTTCGTTTTGCCGTAAAGAAGAGGCGAAAGAACCATATTTTAATTTTCGTGTGAGACCTTCGATTTCTTTTCTTTTATAATCAGCAATTTTATCGAGATAATCCATCACACCTTCTCCTTAAGAGATTGTAAGATTTTCCATTTTTCTAGGACTTGCAGAGCTTCGCCTTTTTGCAATACGGTACGGGCTCTTTCAATGCCATTTTGTAAAGTAGAAGCCGACCCAAAAATATACAAGCCAGCGCCTGCCGTGAAAGCTAGAGAATCCGCAATGGGGCCGGGACGGCCGGCAAAAATCTCTAGAAGAATAGATGCATTTAAAGTTGCATCTCCTCCCACTAAATCCACGAGCTTGCATTGTGTGAATCCCAAGGAGACAGGGTCAATCGTAACGCGCACCCTTTTTCCCTCGCTGATCTCGTAGGCTTCTACAGGACCTAGAGGAGTTAATTCATCTAAACCATTGCCATAATAGACAAGAGCTCGTCTTATGTAGCCCAGTTCAATCACGACTTGGCTGATCAAATCGAGCGCACTCTCGCTGGCAACTCCAATCAGAGCATATTCTGCTTTTGCAGGATTGAGTAAGGGGCCTAGTAAGTTGAAAAGGGTCGAAACTTTTAAACCTCGGCGAATATCGCCAATTTTTTCTAATGAGGAGTGATAATAAGGCGCATAGAGAAACGCGATGTTCATTTCGTCGAGAAAGAATTTCACCCTATCAGGAGGAATCTCGATTTCCAAACCCAAAGCCTCAAGGACATCAGCTGAACCACTACGGCTTGAAACAGACCGGTTGCCATGCTTTGCAACGGGAATGCCACATGCAGCAGCTAAAATAGCAGCGCCCGTGGAAATATTGACGGTATTCGCGCCATCCCCACCCGTGCCAACGATGTCAAGAACCGGATAAGGCACATCGACAGTACGCGCTTTTTTTGCTAAAGCGATAACCATTCCTGCGACTTCCTCAGCTGTTTCACCACGGTATTTCATGGTGGAGAGAACCGCAGCCACCTGATAAGGGTGGGCTTGTTCCAGCATAAGAGTCATGACGGTTTCAGCTTGATTTTTGGATAAATATTGCTTCTCCAAAAGAAGACGTAAATAAGGAGTTAAGGCCGTCATAGTCCTCCTAAGTTTCTCAATATCACAAAGCCGATAGATACTAAAAAAATCGCGCCAAGAAGTACCTTGCCTCCGGCTACGGTATAAGGGGCCTCCACCTTTTTGTTATATCGTCCAATCCACACCACAGCTACAGGAAGAGCTCCAAACAACAAAAGATCGACAAATCCACCCGCAAACCCCAATGCTTGCAAAAAGACTCGTGGATAAAAAAGACTAAAAATCATCGGAGGAATCAACACTAAACCATACAAGAGAAACTCGCTTTTAATTCTCATTTTAGCAGTGCCATCACGCAAGAAGTCGACAAACGTCAAAGCATTTGGAATGAAAGAGGTCATTAGCGCAAAAACAGAAAATGCTTCTACGAAGAAATGTACAGATCGAGAGTGAGTGGTTTTTAGCAATAAATCTGTGATCAGATTGGTATTATTCGTTACATCAGATGGTAAAATTCCGATAATTACATAGTTCCAAATCGTATAAATTAAGAACGGGATGATATTCCCCATTATAATAGCAAGCCGTAGGGCCCGAATATTTCTACCTAGATAATAGGTTAGGCTTGGCACCAAATTTTGATAACCAAAACAGATCAAAAGAATAGGAAGAGCTGCTAGCGATGCCCTCCAGTTAGTGGTTGTAAGGTGGTCGATTTCGACGTGTGATAACCCCAAAGTAACCAGAGCAAAAAAACTGGCACCGAGACCTAACATCAAGATACGATTGATGCGATCAATGGCCTTGGTCCCTGCGTAAATGGCGCTTGTTATGATCACCGCACAGATCCCAATACCGACTTCTCGGGATATAGGATAATGAAGTAATTGGCTAAACGACCCCGCAACGATCTGCCCACCCCCATCAAAATAAGCAACAAAGAGAGAATAGAAAAGAAAGAGATAGAGTACCCAGGTCAAATACTTGCCAGCTTTTCCCAAAACGGATTCGACTATAGAAAGAAGATTGACCTTTTCTTTGAACCAGAGCGTGGCTTCTAACAGAAGTAACCCTGATCCTGTTGCAAACAAGTAGGCAACCAGCATAGCTACACTTGCAGGAAGAAACCCCGCTACAGCGCTCATTACCGGTAAACCGATCATCCCTGCTCCAATACAGCAGCCACTAATCAGCAGCGTAGCACCCCATGTACTTCCCTTTTTAGCAAGAACAACACTCATCACTTACTCCCCTTAGAAGCCTTTAACCATCACACAACGAAAAAAAAATTGATAAATCGAATTAAGAAACAATCTCTAACCCACGCTGATCATTCAGGATGGGTATAAAGAATTATTGGGCGTGCGGCCACCAACGAAAAGAAACAGTCATGGTGCGATCCTTAGAACTATCTTGCATCGTATTAAATTTCTTTAGTTATAGTTTCTAAAAACTTTTTAAGTTGAGGATCTATGATTTTAAGCGCATTAGAACCACGTGTGATTTGCGCAATACTCACTTTATGGGTCTCTGCTATTTTTCGCTGCGTTAACTGCCCATCAAGCAGAGCCTTAATAATTAAAAACCGTGCGGATAAAGATTCCTTCTCTTCAAGCGTTAAAAACAAAGAAAAAAATTGATGGAAGCTTTCTGGTGTTTTGATTTTTGTACAAATTTCGAGAAAACCTTGCCAACCATCCCCCGGAACATCTTTTGCCATAACGCCTCTATAATTGTGTAATGCTACACCATTACAAAATTATGAGCAAGCAAAAATTATTCCACACGTCTAAACGCCAAGGCATTCTCGGAATTATTCAGGAGCTGGGATATTTTTTTACGATCTTAGAGGGAATATCAAAAATAAAATTTGACACATCCTCTATAGCTCAAGATCAGTCTAAAGGGGTAGTCTAAATTATTTTTTTACGCTTTTAAGAATTTTGTTATTCTTCAAACAAGGCTTAATCTTGCTTATTCCCTATCTAGATCGATGAAACCTGGTTTTGCATAGGGCATCTCAATTCCGCCTGCGACTTCACGAAGCTGCTCTTCGGAAAGATCATGTTTAGAATAATGGGGAAGAACGAGATAAAGAGTAGTGGGTGAATCTTCGACAATTTTTACAGTTACACCTGAAGGGACATCAACACCATGCAGTTTTAAGGCTTGGCCCGGGTTTTTTAGAAGTTGTTGTTTAAATCCTTGGTCAACAGAGGCTTTTTTTATAACTTCGTTCCATTTTTTTTCAAAGTCATGCTTTTTTTTCGGATCGTCTTTCATAGACCCCTTCCTTCCAATCAATTAAACTTCTTTGGCTATGGATTCCTCCTCACACTAACACAAAAATATTTAAACCCAATACGATTTACTCAATTAAAAGAGTGAGGTAATGGCGAACAGATTTTTCCATATGCTCCCATTTCGCCTTTAAAAAGTTCAAATGAAGCTGACGATCTTTCAAGATGTCTTCTTGAGCGTAAGAGGGAATTGGATGAGGTTTTAGTAGGTCAAAAGCAATACCTGTTGTTTCAAGTAAAGGGGCAAAAGCCACTTCTTCTTCGCACAGCATATTTAATGCCAGTAACCGTCCTGAATCTAACGTTGCGTCGACCACTTTTTCTAAACGCAGAATCTCTAGATGCACTTCTGAGATGAGCTTTAGTAAATTGTGAAGGCTATCTTTAAGCGGAAGAAAAAACTCCTTAATGTCTTGATGAGTAGAAGAGGTAAAACGTAGTGATTCAGCCTGTGCATAGATTTGACCACGTAAATCATAAGCCTTTTGACAATGCTGGGCTATCCAACTGTCAAAAGGTAGATAAGGGAAATGGGAAATGCATAGCCCTTTCTCACTTGCATTAAAGAAAGCAGTTGAAGAATGCTTTTTAGCAAAAGAGCCTAAAGCTTCTGCTTCCATTACCCAACGAATAAGAGTTAAAATCGGTTTTCCTTGAGCGTTTTTTCTTTTGACAAAAGTGTCTAGATGTTCCGTTTGTCGAGCTAGCTTAGAGGAGTCAATAGAAGAATCAACTACAACACCTGGCGCATACCGCTGCATATCGACATAAGCAAGATCTACTCCGATTAAGATGATCGGATTACACTTCATCGCAACGGCTGTTGCTAGGGCCATTGTGGTAATAGAAAGAGCTTCGGGACCTAATTCGAGTCCTATTATCTCTTGTGAGATTCCCATTTTCTCTTCCAACCAGGCTTCTCCCCTCCCGCCTGTCGCAGAGCGCATGTAACCTAGAGGCCCATTAAACGTTGAGAAAACTTCATGACGAATTCGATGTCCATATAGCAAAGGGACTTCTTGCACGATATTCGCTTTGAAACGTTCATATTCTTCATGATTTGGGTCAATGGCGAAGGCAAGATGGGGAACAATTCCTAAATGGCCAAGAGCTGTTACCGCCGATCCTCCTGCCATAATAATAGCGCGATCTTCCAACTGATTGAGCCAAGGGGCCGCCTCGCCTAAAGATGGCCCTGCTCCACAAATAACGGCAGGAATCCCTTCGAATTGGCCTTCGAGCCGGTTCCCATTAAATGAAGTAGGGAGATGATGAGCGTTATAAAAAAAATTGGTATTGATAAGAGAGGCGTGCAGAGCTTCTGAAAAATGCACATAAAAGAGTGCAGTATTACGCAAAAGCTTATGACGCATGCGAGCAAAAAAACTTTTCCTGCTTTTTGCGTATTTCTTGCTTGTAAGAACTTCAATATGTTTACAGGGAAAATCAGGTGCAATGTGATCGAGAAATTCATCCCAATCTCTTACATAGCGTAAATGAACTTGGCTATGTTGAAGCAGTTCCTTATTTGCCTCTGTTTTTGTTAAGAAGGTGAAGGAGCCAAGGTCGTCTTCTAGAATAACCAGTTGCCTGGTCGGCTCTTTTTGTAGCCAACTATACAAATTCTTGTATACAGGACCCGATTCTAACCCAAAAAGATAGACGACTTCGATCTCTTCTGACGGCTCGGGAATCTCTTGCGATTGAATAGGATGATCACAATCGCCAATCTGACCAAAAATAAGCGCGTAATAAATTTCCGGATAACGGTCGGCCAGCAACTCATGGGCCATGTGTGATCGCCTCCGTGATCGCACCATCTTCAGCATAAAACATTTCTGTCCCGTTTTTTTTCCCTTTTACCAAGAAAACACTGCGTTTGAGTATTCCTGATGGCCAATAGAGTTTCATCTCTCCATCCATAAGACCCACAAGTAGATTTTTATTAGAGAGTGAAGTGCTAATTATACTGTAAGGTATTTCTGTGCGCAAAGTGCCATCGGGATAGTAGTAAAGATGACGACCCGTCCGCTGTCCGAGAACAAAGGATTGTCGACTGTAGAGTGCCCCACTCTGGTAATATTGCAACATTTTCCCATGACGGTGACCTTTATAAAACCAGCTTATGGAAAGAAGCTCTCCGTTTGGGCCATAAAATTTTGACGGCCCATGTAAAACCCCTTCAAGATAATGGCATTCACTAAGTAGATGTTTTTCCTTATTGAATGTTTGTTGTAATTGGGAATGAAAGGGTTCTTCAATAGCAAGTCCCAATTCAGGATCATGAATTAGCAATTTCCCCTCTTCGATCGCATACATTTCCATCAACACGGATACTCCTACTCAATTTCTAATTGCAAAGCCCTTTGAAAGAAAAGCAATTTTTGCAGCTTAATTTCATGGGAAGAGAGAGGGCTTTTCGAGCAGAGAGCCCACTGCCAAATATTCCACAAAGGCTGAAGAAAATACTGATAGATAGGATTTTCTTCGCATTCAACCTCCAAAAGGATAAATCCCCCTTTAGAAGAAGGATCTTCAGGATACCATTTTTCGAAGAGGGCGACCATCTTTTCTATTGCACCTTGACAAAAGGCTAAATTGTTTTTGAACTTTTGTAGAACATTTTCAATTTTTTCATCGGCGGATAACGGATTGGCACTTTGAAGTGTAGAGAAAATGATCCCATCAAGATCCTGTGTGAGCAGCGGTAGCTCTTGAGCGATCTCCTGGAGTGTAGAAAACGGAAGCCCCTCTAAAAGGATTCCTCCTGTAGAAGCATTGATAAACGTTGTCGAAGGATGTGCCCGTACAAATTCTTCTATCCAATCCGCTGCTAAAAGAAAATCTGGTTTTGTCTCTTTTCCAACCTCTATTTGTATGGGATCATAGGAGCGTTCGGGCATAGCCACCCCTGAGGCATAGGATTTTCCTTCACGGTGACAGAGATCAACTCCGGTCAGAATGATCGGATTACAACCCAAAGTGACCGCAACTTGAAGACTAAAAGTTACCACATTCCAACCGGCTTCAAAGGAATGAGTTGTTAAATTCAGCTCCTCCATTAACCATTTTTCGATTGGATAGCTGGTATTATCAGGAACCCAGATCCTTGGACTGTGACATTCTTTGAGCAATCGATGAGCTACGCGATTTTGATAAAATAGAGGAGCTTCGACAGAGATTTGTTGTCTAAATAAATGACTAGGGGGATCTGGATCTACAGCTGCAGAGAAATGCGGAGTGAAAGAGACATGGGAGAGAGCGTTTAATGCGGATCCACCGGCAAAAATCAATGCACGTTCTTTGAGCTCGGGTAATACAGAGAGACCTTTTTCCAAAGAGGGACCAGCTCCACAAATAACTGCTGGGACATTTTTAAATTCGTTGGCAAAGGAAGAAAATTGATATCCTGTAGAAAGATAGCGGATATTACGCATAATATTGCCGATAATTTTTTTACCCATGTCTCGAACATCGCCGAAAACACCTCGTATCCCTCGCTGCAGAGCAAAAAATTTCTCGATGATCTCTACCCCAGCTTCTCTCTGTTCATCTTTAAGAGGAGGAATAAATGCGAATGTTGGCGCTTCAAATAAAGTTTCCCAAGCTAATCGTTTGAGAATTTCTTCGGATGGATTGTGATATACGTCTTCCGTATCTTCCGTAAAAGAACCTTCTAAAGAGAAAAAAATGGTTCGCTTATTCTCATGCATAGAACGACTTTGCTCGCTGCACCAATTCTTCATAGGGTAAAAGATGGGGAAGAAAATGAAGAGGATCATTCTCTAAACGTGGAAGATACAGTCGCAGCTCATCGGCAGATGCCAATAATACATAGGGAGCGCCTATTTGCGTATTGTAACCCAGAGCTTGCTCAACAGCCAATGGCGTTATAGTCTTTGCTTTACATTCAGCTAGAATCAGGGGATATAGATTATGGTGAGGATGAAAATCGTGCGCATAACAGACGATATCTGTTCGACGAACTTGGGAAGGCTTAACATGAGATAAATGGGGCATTTCATGTAAACACTTCTCAACCGCGATTAGGCTTAAAGGAATGCCACATACCTTGGATAGATACTGCAAAAGGCGCTGACGCACGATTTCTTCGGGCGTTTTTTCCACATGCTGTCCCCGAACTGGATCAAAAAGTAGGTTTGACATTTGCTCTACAAACTTCTGTCGATTTTGCAGAATGTTTGAGCCGATTTCTGCCTCTAAACATGGAAGCAAAAATCGGCTCAGGAACTTCATTCTGATTTTGCGAATTGTGCGCGACTATTCAACTTGAACGACACCATAAGTATCATCATCACGACGGTAAATAACTTTGATCTTTTGATCTTCTTCACTGCGGAAAATCAGGAAGTGGTAGCCAGACAATTCCATCTTCATCACAGCCTCGTCCATTGTCAAAGTCTTAAGAGGCACAGTTTTTTGACCCACGACTCTAGAGGGTTCAAATTCATCCTTACGCGCATTCTCTGCTTCAATCTCAGCATTAAATTCTTCAACTTCATTGTAAGGACGATTAACGACATTGACATTCATATCAATGGAAGAAAGTTTTTTCGCCGTGTGATCTTGTATGCGGTTTTTCCACCGGCCCATCAATTTTCGTAGACGTGCGACAGCTTTATCGATAGAAGCGTACATATCTGTACTACCCGCATGCACCTTAATGCGGACATGCTCAAATTTAACGAGAATATCTACGACATGTTCTAAATTTTGTATATCCATCGTCACATGAATATCTAAGACATGGGTGTGGAAGCGTTCGATTTTTGCGATCTTTTCCATCGCGTAATTTTTCATCGCTTCAGTAACGAGTAAATGACGGCCTAATAAGGTAAGGCGATATCCTTGCGCTTCTTCTTCTGCAAATTTGGCGGCGATTTTTGCTTTATCGACCATAGAGCACCTCTCCTTAAACCAATTTTTTTTCTATTCTAGCAAATTAGTTTTACGGAGTGTACCTGAAAGATTACTTCTTTCATTTTTGTTATTTATTTTTTGAGCTTGGAAGCTGACTTAAAATCTGGAGTTTACTTTGTCGAATTTGAGAATTACCCAATTGTCCACATGCAGCCATAATATCCTGACCTTTAGGCTGACGGACCAATACACGAAGGTTTTTTTTCCTAAGATAACCAATAAAATTTTCCACAACCTCAGAAGAAGGTGGAGAAAAGCTTTTTGTTTCTCGAAGAAGCACTCCCTGAGGATTATAGGGAATGAGATTCACTCTTACCCGTAATCCTTCTAAATATGCAGCTAATTCTTCGGCAGCTTCCAAAGAAGAGTTGATACCATCTAATAAAACGTACTCGATGAAAACCTCACGCCGTGGATGAAGGCAATACTTCAACATTGCCTCTTTGAGCTTCTCCATATTCCACCGTCTCGTTACAGGCATAATTTTCTTGCGTATTTGGTCATTAGGAGCATTGACCGAAACAGCCAGATTGAGAGCAGGATCGGCTTCCTGGATCAAACGGTAAATTCCTTCGACATGGCCACTTGTAGAGATGGTTATTCGACTCGGTCCCCACCCTCCTCCCGCTGGATCTGTGAGAACCCGAATGGCTTGCATCACTTCATCAAAATTATCTAGCGGCTCACCCATGCCCATAAAAACAATGTTACGAACTTTTTTACCTAGCTTTTGTGTAGCAAAGAAAGCTTGGGCAACGATTTCTTCAGTTCGAAGATGACGTATCAAGCCCATCCGCCCTGTTTCGCAAAATGTGCATCCCATCCGACAGCCTATCTGCGAAGAGACGCAAAGGGTTATACCAGCATCCATCGGAATTAAGACCGATTCTGTCTCAAGGCCATCTTGTAATCGCAAAAGAAATTTTGTCGTGGATTCTTCGTGTTTTTCTCGGACCCATGGAGGTAACTCCTGATCCACAATTTCGCCAATTGATTCGACTAAAGAAACTGCTTGAGGTTCAACCCAGCTTGCGAGATTTTTCCAATTCCCTTGCCACCAACGTTTATAAAATTTTTTGGCATGCTCTCCCCCTTTGCCGAAGTGGGCCTCAATTGCCAGTGCAAAACTATTTTGGGTGTGTCGTAAAATTGGAATTTTCATGAAGATATAAGGTTATGCACCGAACAGGACTTGAACCTGTAACCACCCGGTTCGAAGCCGGGTACTCTATCCGATTGAGCTATCGGTGCGAAATCCTAGAAATGCAGATAAAAGAATGTTAAATATCCTAACACGAATCCGTTTTTTATGAAAGAAGAGACCCTTGAAGGGATTGTTCTTAGAAGTGTCGCTGTTCAAGAAAGCCGACATATTCTCACGTTATTTACTCTTCAAGAAGGCCTCTTAAGCCTCGCGACCCCTCGCACTTCTGTGCATCAAATGCGGCAAAATGCTGCCACCGCTCTTTTAAGTCGTAGTGAATTTTGCTTACGAAAAGGCCGTACCTCTGATGTGTATCGCGTGCTTGAAGCTTCTTTAATCGAAGCTTTTGATGACCTGCGCAATAATTTTTCTCAGCTCTCGGCCGCAGGAGAAATCATTCATCTCATCTTACGTTCTCAACTACCGGGGAAGCCAGCTCCCATGCTCTATGCACTTCTGCTCACGTATTTGCGACGCCTTTGCAAAAGCCCTCATCCTCTTTTGCTCACCATTAGTTTTCAACTCAAGCTTCTTAAACACGAAGGTCTCTTTACCTCCACCTCTTCCTCTCTATCCGAATTAGGAAGCTTTTCTCAAGATGATTGGAACCGCATTTGTCTACTCACCGAGTCACGTTCTTTTGCGGAAATTGAAAATAGTACTATCTCCGCCTATTTAGCGGAAAAGGTAGGTAAACTATTTGACCAATTGACCCGTTAATTTTACCTCAAAGGAAACTCTCTCATGAAGAAACTTGTGAACACTTTAAAATTATTAGGCCTATTCCTCTTCTCGTTATGCATTTACTCTTATGCACAAGCGCAAGAAATGGAGGAATCACCCTCTGCTTCTTATGGTTGCCAAAGTATGATTGCGCCTCTTGTAAAAGTGGTTGTAAAACGTCCTGATTCCGCTTTTGCTGTCGCAGATCCTCTTAAATGGCATTACACCTCCTCTCCTAACCTCTCTGTAGCCCAAGCGGAACATGATGAATTCGTAAAAATTCTCTTAGAAAAGGGCATTGAGGTTCACTATCATGACGCTTATCTTCCCGAGTTAGCCGATTCTATTTTTGTCCATGATCCAGTAATCATAACAAAAAAAGGTGCTATTGTTTTACGGATGGGAAAAGCCTTGCGGCGCGGCGAAGAAGAAGCTATCGAAAAGAAATTGCATTCACTTGGCCTACCCACTTTTTTTAAATTGGATGGCGATGCCACCGCAGAAGGGGGAGATTTTTTATGGCTGGATGAACAAACTCTCGCCATTGGTCATAGCTTTAGAACAAATATAGAAGGAATACGCCAAGTTCGTAATGCCGTAGCAGATCTAGGAATAAAAGTAGTGGAAGTCGATCTTCCCCATGGAGATGGAGAGGCCAGTTGCTTGCACCTTCAATCTTTAATCAGCTTAGTTGATGAAAAGGTAGCGCTCGTTTTTCTTCCCTTACTGCCTGTATCTTTTGTTAAGCAACTCAAAGAATCTGGATTTCAGTTGATTGAAGTTCCTTTAATAGAATTTTTGACGATGGGATCCAATGTCTTAGCTTTATCCCCTGGAGTTTGCTTAACCACTCAAGATAATCCTATAACCAAAAAACGGCTTGAAGAGGCAGGAATCGAAGTTATTACTTACAAAGGTGATGAAATCTCATTAAAAGCAGAGGGGGGTGCCACTTGCTTAACCCGACCCTTACTCAGAAGGACTCAAAAATTAGCAAAATAAAAAAAGGGCACTTTCCGTAACGAAAAGTGCCCTGAACAAGGACAGAAGCTAGCTGTGAAAGAGGTTTTACAAATGCGAAAGGGGGGACTCGAACCCCCATGAGTCGCCTCGCTACCACCTCAAGGTAGTGCGTCTACCAATTTCGCCACTTCCGCATGAAAATGAACCAAAATTCTAATTAAGCACCTTCTTTTGCACAAGTTAAAAAAAGAGAGGAACTCCTCTCTTTCTGTAGACTCTAGGCCTTCATCGCAAGGATTTATGTGTAGAAGGAATGAAGTTCATCGAGCCCCTCTTTATTTCACAAAAAAGTGAAGGACTTTAGCGGGCAGCGAAGGATTTTGGATCAAAAGCGTCCCTACAAAGGTCGCAGGAACCGCAACTCGCGCTCCTCGGCCAAAGTTGAATAACTTATGGGAAAGGTTCAATACCATAAGCACAATCAACGCAGGGTAGCAAATCTGCAACACTGGAGCCAATAAAGAGACAATTCCTGAAAACCCGATAAAGCAGAATGCATAGGCAATGCCTAAGGTGATGACTACACCGATTCTATAATCAACCTTTTCTTTGAATATAGTTTTATGTAGAAAGTCTGAACACACAGCAGTCAAGGCGATTGTTGTTGCAATGCAAGAAACAAGAACACAGAGGCAGGTGAAAGCACCGCCTAAGGGACCAATTACTTTCCAAGCCAGGGTATTGAAGAGAACCTCTGTTTTAACACCAACTAGTTGAGGGCTGTAGTGAGCGGCTAAAAAGCTAAATCCTACATAGATGGCGCCCATGAAAAAAGCTCCAACTGCACTTGCTTTCAACATGACTTTAAAAAGTTTACGCTCGTTCCCTAAACCAGCAAAGTGCTCGGGATGCGATCTTCTTAAAAGATCTAAAACTATAGAAGAAAAGAAGAACGCAGGCAACAAATCTAGAGTATTATAACCCTCTTTTAACCCATGCGCAAAGGCAACACTTGAGCTCAAATCGCTAATTCCAACAGGCGGTGCATCCCAAAGCCCTTTGACAGTGATGATGGTAATCAAAAGAAGTAAAGCGGGAGCGAAGAAATACCCCAAGATCTGCATCAATCGTGTTTTTTTCACCGTACAAATAAAAATAAATACACAAGCGATGAGTCCAAATAGCCAGAGACTCGTTGAAGGAACAAGCATTTGAAAAGCAGAATAGGACAAAGTTAAGCATCGGGGCATTGCTCCAAATGGACCAATGAGCGCGAGGATACACACAATAAAAAGAAAACCCGGTAGCTTGCCAGCGCGATCAAAAAAGGAGCGTGTGTCACCATTATATAGCGACATAGCAATGACACCTGTGAAGGGGACAATCACTGCTGTGATTAACAACCCTAAAAGGGCCCAAATGTTCATGCTTTGGGCATATTGGCCAATAGCCAAGGAAAATACAATGTTACCGGCGCCAAAAAACATCTTAAACATCGTCAATCCGGTCAGCAGCGTAGTATTTTTTGCTTTGGTTTTCATAAACACCATTCTAAATGAAATTTAGGTTGTACTCTTGAAGGTCGCTACCCATGAGATAGTGGATAACAGTTCCCTAATTCTAGCAGCCTTCTCAACACACTTGGTTCTTGTGTGTTACGAGAAGCGAACGGAACTAATAGTGCGCGAAAGTGTAAAGCCCCGGAGGGCAATACCGAGTACATAACTAGACATGAAGCACGCGCACACGTTCTCTGGAAGAGAGCGCTCGCTCTGAAAAAAACGAGAATAGGTACGCGCCTGAAAATTCATAATTCGTAAAAATAATTTTATTAAAGTATAAAGAAGGAGCTCGATTAATGCAATGAATAATCTTGAGGACATCTCTTCGGAAGGCCGGCTGACAAAGCTCGCCGAGAATTGTTTTTTGCAAACTATGTTTTTAATCGGCACTTCAGTATTCTCACCCTTCTAGGGGTAACTATGCGTTGCACAGGTTTTTGCACAGCCAATTCTTACGATATCGCCGGGTTGTTTCAATCAATGGGGCCGCGAGGTGCTGTACAATTGCACCGAGAAGCCCTTCATTTTCAACTTCGTGAAGACAAACGAACACGAGGTGATATTTTTTATTTTTCTTATGGAGCAGTCGTTTTTTGGGGTTTTGCTGCGAATGAAGAAAAAGAATTTTTACACGATTTAAAAAAATTTGAACGCGATCCTGCTCTCCATACCGAAGATGAATTTACCTATATCTATGGCGATGGGATGAAGATCGAGGACGATGAAATTTGTCTTCCTAATAAAAGCAGCTTAAGTAAGTTCTCTATTTCTCATGGAATTGCTCAATCCGTAAAATTGACAATTTTTGAGGAAAGCATTCAAAAAACTTTTGACAATACTAAGCGCATCCCGGTCGAACTTTCCGAGCGTGGCAATATCTCCCTATCGCGTAAAGAAATTTCTCAGCAAATGGGGCAAATCTTTCTCGAGCGTAATTACGTCAACCTCCACACAGAAATGCTCGATACGCCCGAATTCTTTTGGGAGCACCCTGAACTAGAGCCCTTTTACCGAAGAACGGCACATTATTTAGATATCACCAAACGAGCAGAGGCCTTAAATCGACGACTAAACGTTATTCATGAATTATTTGAAATCTTACGAAATGAGCTTAACCATCAATATTCTTCGCGTTTAGAATGGACAATTATCATTCTGATTGTCATCGAGGTTCTCCTCTCTTTAGTAAGCGATATCTTTCACCTCATTTAAAGCCCCTCTCATATTTTGAAAGCTATCCTGATTTTTTTTCTTAGTCTGCCCATTCGACTTTATCAATATACGATTAGCCCCCTTATTGGTAATTGCTGCCGATTCTATCCTAGCTGCTCGAATTACGCTCTTGAGGCTCTACAAAAACATGGCTGTAAAGGGGCATGGATGACAATGAAACGCATTTGTAAATGCCATCCTTTTCATCCCGGAGGAGTGGATCTTGTCCCAGAATCTAAGACGGTGCATAAAAAATAAATATATCCCATCTTCGCTTCTCCAGATTAAAATCTTTAAGAGAGTGTGCAAAAAGTAATATTTGACGATTTCATAGGGTTTCCAGAAGTTTCTGAGACGACTTATTCGGGAATTTCTAGCTGCTTGCCTGGGCGGAGCTTTTCAGATTCTAGGTGATTGATTTTCATAATCGCTTCGACTTCAACGCGGTGTTTGCGTGCAATTTTCCATAAGCTATCCCCTTCTTGGACCGTGTAAGAACGCTTCTTTTTCTTACTTTCTGCAGAAGAAACAGGGGTCACAAGGGCCGGAGGAAGGATAGGAATGGTGGATAGGGATTCGATTTGAAAAAATTCGGGGCAAAAGCGACGAACTGCTGCAATATGGTCATAGGGCTCTGGCATCTTTTCTTTTTCGGCAAGATAGAGCTTACTCGCTGCACATCGATAGACCCTGTCACTACGCGTGCTGCAAAGTATAGCCTTCGCTAAAGCAATGGCACGAGGATCATCTTTTCCTTCTTCTAAAAGCATCATAATATGTTCGTCTTGTAAGCGCCGGACAGCAAAATCTGCATCATGGGATAAAAAGATTCTTGCGGCTGTTTTGGCATGCACATCCAGATACTCTAGAAGAAGCGCTCGAAGACGATCGATCGAAAAATCTTGCGCATATTTTTGAACTGCAGCAAAACGCTCTAACAAAGACCAGTTACCTTCACAAACAAATTGCACAATCTCCTCTTTAGATAGATTGCATCCGGTACGCGTAAGGAGTGTAGTAACGGCAAGGAATTCGGATGAGAGGCAAAATGTATTCAACAAGCTCTTATCTATTGTCTCTATGGTGTGAGACCCCATTAAAGATCTCTTCACCTCAAAATATAGGCCCTGATTGGTCAAAGGCCATCGTTCGGTCTTAGCATAATTCATGATCGCTTGAAATTGTTCCTCACTCAAACCAGGAAACATCGTAAGATCAATTTGCTCTGCATGACGGTAAGGACTTAACAGGATCTTTCTTGCAGAAAATGTAATTCCCCCTAACGCCCGTTCAAGATTAAAGTGATGGAAGGCTACAAGAACAGCTAAGGCCAGATCGCGTTTTGCATAACCATCCTCCACATATTGGCCGTTTTCTAAAAGAAGAACCAGATCATGAAAACTCTTCTCGCAATAGGTGCGTAGGACCTCTGCATTTGTAGATGTATCCAGCTTTTTTTCCGAAAATTGTCTTTCTGAAACTTGACTGAAAGGGACACTTTCGTTCCTCTTATCTCGTAAAAGGAAATAACTAAATGTTGCAAGCAGAGCCACATTTAAGGTGCCACTCAACACAAGAAGCTGAGTTAAAAAGCGAGCTCGCTTAGACCAAGGGTTAATGGAAGAATGGGAATCTTTTTGCTCCATGCGAAGGACTCACTGTGAGGAATATTGTAATATAATTTTTAGAACGTCCATTACAGAGGTGTTCTGAAAATAAGTTCTACCGGTTTTATCGATTTTTTTATTCTTTTTTTGTCTTCAATTGTTGGGAAACAATATCGATTGAAGGTATATTAGCAGCGCGATTTGAATAGCGACTCAAAAATCCTCATAGAGCCTTTACTCATGCTTAAGTCTCTCAAATCCCCCAATTTTTTTTAATGCGATAGGTTTCAGGATGAAAGTTCCTTTTTTTTGGCTAAAAGAATACATCTCTTTTTCCCTCAATGTTGAAGAAGTTGCCCATATCTTGACCTTACTTGGTTTAGAGGTAGAAGGCATTGACTCCCCGACCTATACATTTTCTGATGTTGTCGTAGGAGAAATTCTTACGAGTGCCAAACATCCTCATGCCGATCGTTTACAAGTAGCAACGGTCACAGATGGTCAAGAGACCTTTCAAATTGTCTGTGGAGCACCAAACTGCCGAGCCGGTTTAAAAACTGCCTTCGCCAAAATTGGGGCGAAACTTCAAGACCCATCTGGGAAAAATTTTACCATTAAGAAATCCAAGCTCCGCGAAGTCGAATCTTTTGGCATGTTATGTTCGACAGAAGAATTAGGACTTTCCCAAGCAGAGGGAATTTTAGAATTACCCTCCGACGCTCCTGTAGGTGCACCCCTAGCCTCGATTCTCAGTGAGCCCATTTTAGAAATATCGATTACACCTAATCTTGGCCATTGCCTCTGTATGTTAGGAATTGCACGCGAATTATCCGCCTATATGAAAATTCCTATTCGCATTCCCAAGGGGCACGTCCAAGAGAATCCCGAAACTACGATCAATAGTGTACTCGAGGTGGATTTAGAAGCCCCAAATGCCTGCACGCGATATGCATGTCGTTATCTTTCAAATATTGAAGTAGGACCTTCACCCAGCTGGCTGAAAAAAAAGTTAGAAGCAGCCGGCATGAAAAGCATCAACAATATCGTCGATATTGGAAATTTCGTCATGTTAGAGATGGGACAGCCTTTGCACATGTTTGATGCAGCCAAGATACATGGAAAAAAACTCATCATTAGCCAAGCTGTCCACGAAGGGGAATTTACGATTTTAGATGGCTCTACATGCAAATATCCCACGTCTGCGCTTCTTATTAATGATACTCAGGGCCCCCTTGCACTTGCTGGGATAATGGGTGGTTTAAATAGTGGTATTACAAACACCACAAAAGAGATTGTGATTGAAGCCGCTGCTTTTAATCCTTCTACCATTCGAATGGCAAGCAAACAAACAGGATTACGTTCGGAGTCCTCCTACCGTTTTGAAAGGGGAATAGACCGGGGCGGCGTTGTCCATGCTCTTGAAAGAGCTGTAGAACTCGTGTGCGAAATCGCAGGAGGAATCGCAGCAAAGGGATTGATCGATAGATGTCCCAAGAGTATTCATCCCACAATGATCCCTTGTCGTATAGCTCGTGTTAATTCTTTGCTCGGCCTCAACTTAAGTCAAAACGAAATCCGTGAGCTTTTTATTCGTCTTGGAATGACTATTGATGTTGAAAATAGCGAAGTCTTAGCGGTTACTATTCCAACCTATAGAAATGACTTACGTACAGAAGTCGATCTAATAGAAGAAGTGGCGCGTCTATATGGTTACAATAATATTCCCAAGCCTACAGTACGCCACATCTCAGCTACATTTCCTGATGCTCCACTCTACACATTTGAAATGTCGTTTCGCAAAATATTACTCCGTGAAGGCCTACAAGAATGCCTAACTTGCGATTTAATCAGTCCTTCCCAAGCCGCTCTTACTGAAAAACAAGGTATGGATCCTGGCGCGTTAATCCATGTGCTTCAACCAAGTTCAGCTGAACAATCGATTTTACGCCCTTCACTGTTACCCGGTCTCCTACAAGTTGTAAAACATAACCAAGACCAGGGAATTAGTGATATTGCGGCTTATGAAGTTGGAAAAATCCACTTCCAAGAAATCGAAAAAACCGACCATCCTCTTTTTTGGTCCCAGCTCTCATCGCTCCAAAAAAAAACAAGAACTACGAACACATCGTTAAATAAATTCCACGAACAACTGATGGCAGCTATTATTCTTACAGGGAATGATGTCCCTCACCATTTCGATTCTGCGCCTTCAACTTGGGACTTCTTTGACCTTAAAGGCATAGTTGAAAATCTTTGCGAACATCAACATCTACCAGAATTGAAATTTTTGCCTTGTCACCACGCTATTTTTCACCCATTTCGCCAAGCTCTTGTTTCCGTAAATGGGGAAACAGTTGGTATTTTAGGAGAACTCCATCCAGAAATCTTGCGTAGTCATGGAATTAAGCAAAATGTTCTCTTCGCTGAAATCAATTTGTCCGATCTTCACCCGATGAAAAAGCATCTTCTACAAATTAAAGAGCTTCCTTCATTTCCTGGAACCGAACGAGATTGGACAATCACGATAAGCGACCGTATGCCCATCGCCACTCTTGTCGAGGCCATTAAAAGTTCTGCATCACCTTTGTTATGTCACTTTCTTCTTTTAGGAATTTATAAGGGCGAGCAGTTAGGTCCGGATCGAAAAAATGCGACAATTCGTTTTTTTTATCGCGATCCTCAGCAGACGATTTCTTTAGAAACCGTCGAGAAAGAACATGCACAGGTCATGCAACGTGTAGCACAAAAAATCCATGATCACTTATAGTGCATAACGCATGAACGAATAGGCAGAATATGAAGCTACCAACTTCTTTCCTTTGCGTCGCAACACTGGCGCTTTTTTCAAGCTGCCAAAATAGTAAGGACGAAAACCCAGTCGTTTCCAAACGTTATGTTCATAAATATGGATACGCCGTTTCTCAAGACGAATGGGAATCACACAACTATCCCGGACAAGTTGTTACCACACTACGAGATGGTGTGACTATAACGACAACTTATGAACATGGGATTTTGCATGGCCCCTGCACCTATACCTACCCACACAGTCAGACTATTGAAACATACTTTCTCTATAATACTGGCAATCTCGTAAAAGAAATCAAATACGATCGTCATGGGATGCCAATGCGCGAAGAGACGCGTTTATCCTCGACTCGTTATAGTGTGACTACATGGTATGCAACAGGCAGCCCATTAAGTATTGAAGAATATGCAAGCGAAGAGCTTGTGGAAGGTCAATACTTTACTGTTAATAATGAGATGGAAGCTCGCATTGATAAAGGCAATGGAAAACGCATTGTCCGCGATCAAAATGGATTGCTTCTTTCACGTGATGTCTTTGAAAAAGGCTATCTCACTAAACGAGAGTCTTTTTATTCTAATGGCGCACCTGAGAGCATCTCCTATTACGCTAATAACCAGCTCATCGGTGAGAGACGAAAGTTTTCTTATGAGGGTGAACCGATTGCCATTGAAGAATGGAAAAACGGCAAATTACATGGCTTAGCGTCCTATTTTCACAATGGTGTTAAAACCAGTGAAATTCTCTACTTAGATGGAGAAAAAAACGGCATGGAACGCCATTACGTGGATGGAGAAATCATATCTCAAGAAATCGCTTGGGAAAATGATAAACGCCATGGACCAAGTGTTTACTATGTCGATGGTCATACGAAATCAGAATGGTTCTACGATGGAACCCCTGTTTCAAGACGCCGTTTTGAAGAACTTGACCGCCTCGACGAGATAATTTCTCATGTGGCACCGGATTCTGCTCTTGGCCATACACGCTAACGATTTAAGCCCCATGATAGCTAAAGATGGGGCTTTTCAAATTGCAAAATCACCTGGAATACTCTGCACAATCACAGCAACACCTACTGGCCTGCGCAAAATCGATCTCCAACTCAGTTCATCGTTTTGTTGTATCTTATCTACCCCTTATTTTGAGAAAGAGATCTTGTCTTGGCTTGTTGATTATAGTAGGGGTCATCCCTCTTCGCCCACTAACCTGCCTTTCGACTTAGGGGTCTTATCGCCTTTTCAGAAATCTGTTCTTCAAGAAATGCAAAATCTAGCCTACGGCACAACCGTGAGTTATAAAGATTTAGCTAAATGCATCGGCTGCCCTCAAGGAGCAAGAGCCATAGGAAACGCCTGCAATAAAAATCCTCTTCCTTTAGTCATTCCATGCCACCGCATCATAGCCTCCGACGGTACAATTGGAGGGTTTGGATATGGAATCGAAATGAAAACTCGTCTTTTAAATTTCGAAAACTCATCTTTATACGATTAAGGCCTTGCCAAAATCATACTCTTAAAGTTAGCGGACCTTATAGTCTTTATCATCCTCTCCGCTAATGGTACTATTCGTCTCTTCGTCTTGAATAATGACCATTTTTTCAAAATCCACAGGATGAGCCTCTTCTTCCTTGTCATGCTGTTGACAACCCAAGAAACCTACTATAACCAAAATTAACCATGGGTGTTTCATAGATTTGCCTCCTTTCTGAGGACATTCTCTATTTGCATTGTTCCTCTTACCGACTTTTTATACAAGTCATCACCCTCTAATTGAAGCACCTCTACAACTTAAAAGAGCTCCTTTTTTGTGAATTTATAAAAAGTTTTTCAATAGTCTTGGCATAATTAAGATAACTTTCTATAAGGAAATTCAAATAAGGAAAGACATGCAGAAGGCGGATTTATTAAAAAAACTAGCAGAACTTGAATCTATCAATGACCAATTACAAACGGAATTGAGGAGTCTTGACCAGATGATGAAAGACGTTGGTTTTCATCAAGGCCTTCAGACATTTAAAATTGCGGCCCAAGAAACTCTCGAAGAAGAAGGGGCCTTCTAATCCATTCTTACAAGTCTCTACAAAACTTAATCCAATAATTCCAAAAGTTCTTCTAGTTTTAATTCTGTTGAAGCAGGATCTCCTTCGAGCAACTGGTTAACCAAAATAGCTTTATGTTCTTTTAGACGCATAATCTTCTCTTCAATGCTAAACGCTGTTGCATAGCGCCTTGCAATAACCTGCTCTGCCCTTCCTAATCGATGGGCGCGATCTATTGCTTGTCTCTCCACCGCATTATTCCACCAAGGATCAAAAAGCAGGACGTAATCTGCAGCCGTAAGATTGAGTCCAACCCCACCCGCTTTCAAACTTAAAAGAAAAAGAGGCGTCGCCTCATCCTCTTGAAATTTTTGCACCAACGTTTCCCTATCTTTTGTAGCCCCTTCTAATAAGACATATCCCCAGCCTCTCTCCTTAACTTCTCGTTCGATCAGATATAACATTGAGGTGAATTGACTATAAATTAAGGCCTTGCGTCCTTCGGCAATAATCGACTCTAGGTCTTCAAGAAGTTTCTGCAACTTAGCACTATCTTCTACAGCATAGGTTAGCGAAGCGTCCGCCAGTTGAGGATGACAGCAGATTTGTCTGAGTCTAAGAATTGCCTCTAAAATCTCCATGCGGTTGATAACAAGCGAATCTTCGCGGATTTTTTGGACAAATCCACGTTTATAAGCTTGCAATTTCTCTTCATAGATTTTTTGTTGCTCTTCTTGCATTTCTACCCAAATGACTTGCTCAATTTTATCGGGTAATTGATCGGCAATGATCTCTTTACGACGCCTAAGAATAAAGGGGTGTAAGAGTTTCTGCATACGATGCAAGTAACGCTTATCAGAATCAGCCGCCAGCATTTTAGCTTGAAAAGAGGAGCGTTCGCCTAATAAACCAGGTAATAAAAAATGAAAAATGGACCAAAGGTCTTCATGCCGATTCTCTATAGGAGTTCCTGTAATGGCTAACCGAAAATCAGCTTGGATTTGACAAACTACTTCGGCTATCTGACTTGAGGGGTTCTTAATGGCTTGAGCTTCATCTAAAATAAAGGCTGAGTAGGACAATTGATTCAGTAATAAGCTATCTAATCTAAGAAGTGCATAAGAAGTCAGAATGACCTTTTTCTCTTTCAATTCATGCGCCGAAGCTAAGCGATTAGGTCCCGTATGGATGAGTATGGACAAGGTGGGAAAAAACTTTTCACACTCTTTGCGCCAATGAAATAGCAACGAGGTCGGCGCTACAATCAGAATAGGGGCTAGATCGGAAGAATTTTGCTCCATCAGTGTGGAAAGAAAAGCAATGACTTGAACCGTTTTACCAAGACCCATCTCATCGGCTAACAATCCCCCCAGTTTGTGTGTAAAAAGAGTATGTAACCAGTTCAGCCCTTCTTGTTGATAACCATGAAGCTCACCTTGAAAGGCAGTCGCCGGAGAAATCGACAAAGAGAAAAGCTCTTGGAGAGAAATTTTCTTCAAAAGGGTCGAAATCTCTTCACGGGGTTGAATGGAACAACTGCGAAAAAGATCAAGTCCTAACCCAATCTTACTCTTACTAAGAAGAACACCCTCCTCGCACAACCCAACATCTTCGCCCAAATGACTTAAGGGGTCGCGCTCAACATCCAACAAGCCGACATGGTTGGGAGAAAGTTCGATAAAACGTTCCTTACGATTAAAAGCTCCCACTACATTTTGGACATCAGTTTTATGCTCGCCATAGACTACACTTCCTTTGAAGAGCAAATTAGAGCCTCTCTGTTCAATTTCGATAGAGGAGTCTGCTTGTCGCTGAATCTCCCTGCCTTTGAAATCAAAAATTTTCCAACCAATCTCTAATAGAAAGGTCAAACTTTGTACGACCTTATCCATGGGACAGTAGTAATGGGTTGAATCCACGATTTTAGCTTGAAAGTCTGTCTCTAAAAGATCCTTCTCCCAGCTTTTTTCTTCTTCAAGTAAGCGCCATGCTTCTCTAGATGGATTGTGGAGACAGACTTCTCCATGCCGATTGTAGGTAATATAGAGATTAGCAAAGGCCCCGCTTCGATCCATTAATTTTAACAGCGGCCTAGTCTCATCAGCAACTTTAGTTGCAAAGTGAGGAGGTAAAATCACTTGTGGAGCGTCATCTCCTTCCGTCTTAAGTTCTTGAAGAAACGCAATAACTTCTTCATGCGTTTTTCTAAGAGGGAGATTGAGAAACCGAACATCGATATCTTGAGTAAGACTTTGCAAAAGATGCCCCCAAAAAATGCAGGGAGGTGTACCTGGAAAAAGGGCCCTACATTTTGCAAGCGGTAACGTTTGGGTGGGGCCTCGTAGCTCTCCTTGGATTTCGAACTCTTCTCCCGATGGAGTAATGATTAGAATAAATTGAAGTTTAGTAAAGGAGTCAAAAATTACTTTTTTCTCCTGAAAAAATAAAGAACCGCTACGAGCAAACTGCCTTAGGGGTTCAGCCGTAGCAGCTATTTTTTTTTGAGTTCCCTTTTCCTCGATGAAATATTGATCTTTTTCCTCGATCAGCCGATAAATATGTTCTGCCACAGACCAAGCCTATATGAAAAAAAAATTTTGGGACAAATTCGTTTCATGGGAGAGTGCTCAAGAAGCTTGGGAGCGTGAGGCGTTTACTGCATCGCAGACCCTCCCTCTTAAAACACTTCCTGTGCTTCCTAAAATACCTGGTATTACTCGGGATACGGCCCGAGGACTCAAATGGAAAAGCCTTCTCTATCTCTTTAAGCATGATGCAAATAAAGTTATCCAGCGCTATGTCCTACGTCATCCAATTCGTTATGGAATAGCTTTCTTACGTTCCCTCTTACAACGAAAATCCTACACGCGCGAGGGAGATTTTTTTCTTTATGGTCTCCGGAATATGGAAGCCTTTGAAAACCTTCTTTTAAAAAAAGACACTCTTCTTATCGCTGGTTTCTCCTATTGTCATAAGCCTCTAGAGTGCCCTTCCGGACGCTTCAATGATGCTTGCCAACATGACCTTACCAATCCTATCTGTAAACAATGCTTCATTGGTAAAGCCCTACACGCGCTACCTCATGACAATGTCATTCCCCTATTCATTCCGACGATTCATTATATAGGCGAAAAAATCTTCGAAACTTTAGAACGTTATCCCAAAAGATCTATTACCTTCCTCATTACGGCCTGTGAAATGACCCTTGAAATGTTTGGAGACTGGGGAAATATGGTGGGTATCCAAGGTTTAGGTATCCGCCTCGATGGGAGGATTTGCAACACCATGCAAGCTTTTATCCTATCAGAGCGGGGCATTAAGCCGGGGCTGACCGTCGTTCTTGAACCTACCCAAAAAAAAATTCTCGAGCTTATTCGTCTTTTTCGCTCTTCTTCTCCTCCTGGTAACGATACCAACGACCAAAAGGTTTAGGCCTCGCACTTTTTACAAAGGGCCTCAAGCGTGGAGAAGATTGGCATTCTATACAACAGCACCCCTTTGAGGCTTCAGCACAGGAAGGACACGCTAGGAAAAATTCATTACAGTCCATATCTGCACAATTATAATATGTTTCTGTTGTAACACCGCACTCGTGGCATTTTCCTATGGGAGGAGCTTCTTCTTTTTCACTGAGCGGAACAGATAACCGATCATCAAATACAAACAGTTTACCTAGCCAGTCTTTACTGCCCTCTTCTAATCCATACTTGATAATACCGCCCTCGAGTTGATAGACATGTTCGAAGCCTTCTTCTTTCAATAAAGCGGAATAGAGTTCACAGCGAATCCCTCCCGTGCAGTACATCATAACTTTAGTCTTTTGCGTATCGCGCTTTTCTCTAAGTTCCTTCGCGAACTTCGGAAATTGACGAAAAGTTTCTAAAGCGGGCAATTCGGCGCCAGAAAAATGACCAAGACGCCATTCGTATTCATTTCGCACATCTAATAAAATGGTATCCTCGTCCCTCTCTTCAAGCATTTCACGCCAGCGCTTAGGGTTAACATGTTCTCCCGTCAGTGCCATATCCGGTTCTCGATCGAGAGCTACTAACTGCTCACGGAATTTTACTATACATCGTGGGAAAACGTGTTCGTCATAAGTGTGAATTTTGAACTCTATTCTTGAAAAACGTTCATCACTTTTAAGCCACGCCATATATTCTTCTGCAGCTGAGGCACTTGCACTCATCTGCCCATTTATGCCTCGCTGACTAATATAGATACGTGAACGGACGTCTCGGGTTGCAAAAAATTCTTTATGTCGCTTGACCTCTTCAAGGGGGTTAGCAAGAGGTGTAAAAAGATAATAGGCTAAAACGTAGTACTTTTTCGAATCTTCCATACCAGCCTAGAAAAAAAGAGAATATTGTAGGGAGGATGACACTAGGAATCAAGTCTAAGAAGTGCAAAAGAATCAAAAAAAAGGATTAAAAGTAATTCCCCTCATAATCTTTATCAAATCAAAATCTTTTTCTATCATTAATTATTCTATTTCATAGATTTACATTTATTAAAAACTATTAATAACAAATATTGTTCATTTTTGTTATAAATTAATTTATAAGCAGTATATTCAAAATTAAGACATTTTAAAGTTAACTTTTTGGTGATGGAATATGATTATCCACCCTCCTCATAGCGGTACACCTTTTGAACCTGGAAAAGGCGGTGGCGATCCTAATTTCATCAAACAGCATATAAACGAACTCTTAAGTCAAGCCAAGGGAAAAGCGAAAGACCTCCTAGAGGGGTTTGCCCATTCTATCAAGGCAAAATCCCCCTCAGATCCAAATCTTGTTGAAGATCAGCAAGAAGAGATTAATCAACTTTTTGAAGAAAAAGTTGAAGGTGAAGATGGTATTGAGGCTTTTTTAAAAACACAGATACCCGAAAACGAAATCAAACCCTATTTGCAGCAACTGCGTGAGGAATGGACACAAGAATTTTCCCTCAAAAATCCAAGTGAAAATGCAACCCCCAAGGCCCCTTCTCCCGAAGACCTCTTTAAGTCCAAAGGAGCGCTTACCTCCAACACTCCCTCTACTTCTACTCCTATTCCAGGAAGTCCATTAAGTTCCGGAGAAACGAGCCCGGCGAACATGGACGACTTCGCTAAAATGTGGGAGGAGCTTTTAGAAAAACTTAAAGAAGAAGCCGGGAACAAGCAGCAACCTTTACCACAGCAACCACCGCCACAATATCCTGGCCTTAAGGAGGCCATTGCAGAATGGCATGGAACAAACTCTGCAGAACGCAAGTTAGAACTCTACGAGCAAATTAGCTTCATGATCTCGGGCGGATCTTCAAGCGATCAAACCAAAAACACCGACAAACCAGATACTACAAAACCTAGCCCTTTTGCGATTCTGAATGAAAGTGCAGTAAAACCAGAGAAAAAACCTCTACGATCATCATCTGAATCCCCTTTGGAAGGTCCACAAACGAATAAAGCCTCTCTTCAATCCACAGCGGTAGGAGTCCCTTCTCTAGACGACGCTAAAAAAACAGTGCAAAAATGGATAGATGGCTCTGGGAAAACAGGTGTGCAAAATACCATCGCCAATAAATTTCTCGAGAAAATCAATGCACTTATTGCAGCTAAAAGGCCTCCGGAGGAATTATCCACATGGGTTAAAGACACCTTTCTATCTAGCTCCAAAGACATCTATATGCAGTTTGGATTTAATCAATCTGGAGACGTCAATGATACGAGGCGCTGGATTGCATGGACGATAGGAATGCCGGTCGATGGCTCGGGCACCCCAAGCGTGAAAGACTTCCCTATGCCTACTCCCATGGATGCGATGTATGTATCTGCTCAGGAAATTTTTAAAACTTTTAAAAGTCCTAGTGATACAGACAAACAGATCTGGAATGCCATGCTCACGGAAATGCAAAATTTAGGCAGTAGTGGCAATACAAGCAAAGTAAACGAATGGGCGACTTCTTACGTTTTGGATTTAAAGTCTCCTTTTAAATTTGCTTCAGATGTAGTCAAATCCGAATTTTTTCACCTTACAGATGTCTCTCCTCTTCAAGAGGCCCATCAAATGATTCTGCTATGGCTAGATGGATCAGGCAAATCTGGCATACAAAATAAAATCGCCACCGATTTTCTAGCTGAGATCAATAGTTTAATTTCATCAGAAGGATCAAAAGATCAACTGGCAGCTTGGTTCCGTGACAAGTTCTTTACGAGCAAGAGCGATATTTTTATGCAGTATGGATTCACCTCCTCGAAGGATGTGGAAGACACAAGACGATGGATTGCCTGGACCCTGGGGATGGAAACCGATGATAAAGGTAACCCTAGTACTCTTGAGTTCCCCTACCCTACAGCCTTAGACAATGCATTTGTGGCTGCTCAAGATTTTTTCAAAAGCTTACCCAATCCTTCGGATGCCGACAAAGCCTTGTGGAATGGCATGCTCACACAAATCCAAAATTTGGGTAGCCGAGGAAATATGAGCCAACTCAAAGAGTGGGCGGTCTCCTATATTTTAGATCCTAAGTCCTCTTTTCCCTCTGTATCTGCAAATGTTAAAGCCGAATTCTATCAGCTTACTGGTGTATCCCTTATTGAAGAAGCTCATCGCATGGCCCTCTTGTGGCTAGCAGGCTCTGGACAGTCAGGAGTGCAAAATAAAATTGCTACCGATTTTCTTGCTGAGATCAATAGATTAATTGCCTCTGGCGGATCGATAGATCAATTGAAGTCTTGGTTCCAGGAAAAATTTATTTCGAGTAAGACTGATATTTACATGCAATATGGGTTTACCTCAGCAAAAGATGTCTTTGATACCCGACGGTGGATCGCCTGGACAATTGGCATGCCTACAGATAAAGATGGCACTCCAAGTGATAAGGATTTCCCACGCCCTACAGCTCTAGACAATACTTACGTAACAGCTCAAGATTTTTTCAAAAGCTTGTCAAACCCCTCAGATGCGGACAAAGCCTTGTGGAACGCTATGCTCGCCCAAATGCAAAATTTAGGTAGCCAAGCTGACTTAAGCAAACTCAAAGAGTGGGCGGTCTCCTATATTTTGGATCCTAAGTCCTCTTTTCCTTCTGTATCTGCAAATGTTAAAGCAGAACTTTATCAGCTCACCGGGGCATCGCCCATGGAAGAAGCGCATCGCATGGCTCTCTTGTGGTTAGCAGGATCTGGTCAATCTGGTGTCCAAAATAAAATTGCTAGCGATTTTCTTGCTGAGATCAACAGTTTAATCGCGTCCGGCGGATCGATGGATCAATTGAAGGCTTGGTTTCAAGAAAAGTTTATTTCGAGTAAGAGCGATATTTACATGCAGTATGGGTTTACTTCAGAAAAAGATGTCTATGATACCCGACGCTGGATCGCCTGGACAATTGGCATGCCTGTAGATAAAGCGGGAACTCCAAGTGATAAGGATTTTCCGCCTCCCACTGCAGTTGACAAGGCTTATGCTTTAGCCAATGACTATTTATCAAAAATCCCTAGTCGGGAACCCGATAAAACGATTTGGGCCTCATTGCTCAGAGCCATCCAAGATTTGGGTAGTCGTGGTGATTTAAGCAAACTCAAAGATTGGGCGACGAATGTCGTTAACAATGACCAATTCAATTTCTCCAATGCAACAGATGCCACGAAAGATAAATTTGCAGAAATAACAGGTGTCTCTGTCATAGCTCCAATCGATAATAATATTGCTAAATACCTAGCTTCCTTTGAAGGACTCGTTGCGCTTATTCAAGCTCTTGCTAGCAAAGGCTTATTGGGAAGAGTTCCAACTGATATTGCCTTATGGACAAATGCTCAATGGGCAGAATTGCCAAGACAATTGACTCTTCTGCGGTCAGATTATGAAGCCTTGTGGAATAAATGTGCGCAATCACAAAATTGGGCACCATTAGAAAGTAGGTATGGAATTGTCGTTAAGAATCAAGATGACGCGTTAAGGGCACGGGATATCTTTAAAAACTCTCTTAGTCTTTTACAACCCGACTCGAAGTACAGACCTGGAAAAAGTCATGATGCTTTTATGTCAGCATTGAACCTCTTTAGAGCTGCTCAAACCGAACTGAAAGCTTTAGAAAGTAGAGGCGGAACACTAGCAGACCTTCGTGCATGGGCGGCCAATATTGATCTAAGTCGATACCCGGGACTTACGCCCGCGGATATCGCAGAATTCAACCAACAGTTGAAAGGATCGTAAGATTGGACTTTTCCTTAAAAATCCAATCCAGCTCCCAGTGTAAGACCATACATTCCCAGATCTTCGGAGTTCCTTACATAAACGGGAACCGTAACGCTAGTAAAGCGAGCTAACCGATTCTGATTCCACCAATATTGGGTTTCAAAACCTATATTGAGATGAAGGAATAACTGATCACATCTAAATCCACGTTTCCAGTCCACTCCTAAAGATAGTTTAGCTGTTGGAGCAATCACATGAAACTTACCTCTTAGATCAATTTGCTGAATAGTTCCTACATCAGTAACCTGATCTTGTGTCTGATGAAGCGAGAATTCTGAAACAAGTAAAGCACCTGAAACTCTTCCATAAAGACTCAACCCTTGTCCCATGTACCAGAGCGAATCAAGTCCTGCTTCCAATCCAACACCACGAAAATCATTTGTCTGGTTTAACGTGATCGATCCCCCTACAGGTATACCACCAAAAGCAGGATTAGTGTTTTCATAAACAACCGATGCTCGTTGATCTATCCAAGCAGCTTTAAGTCCAACATTGGGATGCAAAGAAAGAGTGTCGGTCACACAATATCTTTGTCCAAGTAGAACGTCTAAAGTTTTAAAATCAATATTCCAGTTAACATTTGCTGACGTAGCAGCGCGGACGGGAAGTGTATCCTGATAATATAAAAGGGGAAATACGGTCGCATTTGTCGTTTCGTTAGTGTGCGGACGAACTTCCGTATAGGCCGCATACAAATCCCAATCATTGTCTTCGAAAAGATACCCGGCGCCTACTCTAAATCCAGATTTCCAGTCAAAAGTAGTCTTATCGCTGTGGGCTTGCTGCAGTTCTCCTGGAAGAACTTCATTGTAATTAACAGCATATTCAGACCCACCTTCTGAGAATTTCCAATAGAGCCATTCTCCCATAATGTAAAAGCCATATTCGCTTCGAGAACAGGGGTAGCAACATTCTTTGACAACAGGTTGACACACTTCTTGTTGGCAGCAATCCATAGAAGGCTCGTCTGTATAAGATCGTTCTCCGTAATATTCTTGAGAAGGTTCTCTACCATCTTGTCGGTAGGCATTAGAATCTCTTTCTGATGGGGACAAAGGTGCAGCTCTTTCTGAATCTCTTGGAGTCGCGTAGTTTTGATCTACGGGATCAAGTCCATCTTGAGGAACCTCAACCGTCTCTTCACCTACTAATTGCGGCTCAATTTCGTCGGAATAAGCTTGCCTAGTGGGCTTCACCCCTTGTTTTTCTAAATCTTCTTTCGCTTGTTCAAAAGCTTGATGAAGAGGATTGGTAGAAGTTTTCACCTTTCCTTCTGCAAAAAGGATCATAGGCATACAGAATGAGATACAAGAAACCATTAAAGAGAGACGATGAGATTTTTTCATTTCTAATACTTGTCTAGTTAAGATAAAAATAAATCTGTACACCAAACTCGAATATAATTTCTAGGAAATAATTTACCGAAATACTCACCTGTACTCCCTCGTCGGAATATCAAGAACTAGGCTTTGGAGGATGTCCGTGAACAAGAAAGAAAAGCTGGTAGCTAGCTTCAACACTAGCTACTCGAATTTGATTTTTGGTTTTAGCAAAAACGAGAATCTACAATTCATCTTATAAAAACCAAACAGGCAACATCTAAGAGATGTGCATTAAAAAGCTCAACAATTCGAGATAAACTTACTTTTTATACGTCCTTTTAGAAAATGTGTTCAAATAATCAATTTTAAAAAACTTAGATAGTTGAACAAGGCTAAAAGGAACTGCTCACTGGATAGCACATCTACTCCAAATCGGTGAGCGTTTTTCCCTAAGCGTCTGATTTTAATACACGGGAAATCACATAATCTATTCCCCAACTATCTGCTTTCCTTTTTTATGCTTATTAATTCATCAAATTTTTTTATAAAAAATATATTAGTTATTTTAAATAAGGAAAATTTTGAATAAATAATTATTGTTAGTGCAAGGGCGTGAGAAAGAAATATGCAAAAAAATAAAGGTCCAAATTAGAGGATTTCAAAAGCCTAAAATTTAGATCTAGGTAAAGGGGGATTACAAAAGAATTTTATGGGCACGCTCTTCAAAAACTCTTATTTGGTCTTTGAGTGCATCTGTGGAAGCAAGGGCCTTTCTAAGTAACTGGACTCTGACAAATAACTCTTTTCTTAACTTCTTTAAATCTTTAATTTCATCTCGTATTTTTTCCATATGCTTACTACATGCGTCGAAGGTTCTCTCTGCAGAACGTAATTGCTGTTGATAAGATTCAAATCTTTCTTGCTGACGAATTTTTGCAGCGGCAATCTCTTGATACGTAATGATAACAGAAAAGTCTCTTTGATCTAACATGTCACGCAATTCTCGCTCAACTCTAGGAGTCTCAAGCACATTTTCTACAGTAAGTCCACACAAGAGCAGTATTTTCGCTATTGTATCTTCCTGATTTTGCAAGAGCTTCAATTCTTCTGTTATAGGTATGCCTTGAGCTTGGATCCTAGCAACTTCGCGGCGAGCATTGGGGAAAACATCTACTTTAAGCTTATGTAGTCTACCGCCGATTAGCTCTAGCCTATCTGTTAACAGATTATACTCTTCCACTGCCTGCGTTTCTTTCCATTGATACGACTCTCTAGAAGGGCGATTTGCAAGCTCATTTTGCAACTTTTGCATGGCTTGTTGAATCAACTCCAGCTCTCCTTTATCCCCTTCGTCGAGTGCATCATATTTAGGCAGCAAAAACGGAGATAGAGTAAATAAAGAGGAAACTGGACTTAAGGAACCATCTAATTTTGAATATAATGTTGTCATACTTAAAAACACGAATCCTATTTTAACTTTTAACTATAATTTATTGTTTTAATTATACTTTTTTTTATGATTAAATTAAAAGAATATAAAGCTCGACAACAAATTATTTTGTTATTGTAATAAGGGGTATAAGTATTAACATCCTGAGACTATGCGCCAATTGTAGGTTTCTCTATTTTCGCCACATCTGCGGATTTCAGATCAGAATGGATGGATTACATATCAATTTTTTTAAAAAATACTCGATTAAGACAAAATATTATTTTAAAATAAAAAAATGGAATTAAATTAATTTTACCAAGATTTTAAACCGCATAAAATTGCACAAGCTTTTAATCTACTATTAGTTTCTTTACTTCAAAATAGGAGGTAGGCCAGCAAAATGATTCTTGGCAAAAACTCTTTACTCTTGTTCAAAAAAAAGCCCTGCACTAGGATAGTGCCTTTCGTTTTTACCTCGATCAGGAGTATTGCATTCATGGCTCGCTATACAGGCCCCAAAAATCGCATTGCACGCAAATTCGGTGTTAATCTCTTTGGAAGACTCCGCAACCCTCTGTTGCACAAAGCCAATCCCCCCGGTATGCACGGTGCAAAAAGAAAAAAGAAATCTGACTTCGGCATGCAGCTAGAAGAACAACAAAAACTTAAAGCGATGTACGGTATGATCAGCCATAAACAGCTGATACGCTATTACCGCGAAGCCCAGCGAGTTAAAGAAAACACTAACCATGCATTCATTCAACAACTTGAATGCCGATTGGACAATGTAGTTTATCGCTTAAAATTAGCTCCTACAATTTTTGCTTCCCATCAACTCGTATCCCATGGACACATTTTGGTTAACGGAAAAAAAGTTGACCGCCGCTCTTTCCATGTGCGCCCCGGAATGGTTATTTCCATAAAGCCCGCATCACGCAATATGGAGATTGTAAAGCAATCCATCAGTAGCGGATCACGCAATCTGCCTGATTATTTCTCCTTGGATGAAAGCAATTTTTCAGGACAATTGACAATGCTTCCTTCTCCTGACCAAATTCCTCATCCTATGCCAGTAAACGTTCCGCTTATTTGCGAATTCTTAGCCCATACCTCCTAAGGTTGGGATCGACCATGCCCTTTTAGGACATGAGAAGAAATTGCAAAATAAAAAAAGCTTATAAGTCAAAATGGGCAGCATGGCTGCCCCTTTAATTATGCGGCCCGAATTTTATGGAAAAATCCGCTGCAGATAAGTTATTAATCGGCGCGCATACAAGCGCTGCAGGTGGTGCGCACAATGCTCTTCTTGAGGGGCAAAAAATTGGCGCAACCACGATTCAATTTTTCACTAGCAATCAAAGACAATGGGGAAGCCGCCCTATTTCTGATCAAGAAATAGTCGCTTGGAACGAAGCGAAACAAGCTACCGGCATTCACCAAGTAATGAGCCATGATAGTTACCTCATCAATCTAGGCTCTCCTAAAGCCGATGGGTTGGAGAAAAGTCGCGACACGTTTCGTCGTGAAATTGAACGCTGCCATAGGTTTAATATTACCTTTCTCAATTTTCATCCCGGCGCAGCTCTAGATGGTTCACGAGAAGAATGCCTAGAGCGTATAGTCGATAGTATCTTGAGCATGGAAAGCCTCATTCATAAAGGAACGACACGCCTTCTTCTTGAAACCACAGCAGGCCAAGGAAGCTCTGTGGGAGCAAAGTTTGAAGAGTTAGGTTATATCGTACATCAGCTTCACAAAAAAGTTCCAATAGGTGTCTGCATTGATACTTGCCACATTTTTGCTGCTGGATATGATATCCGAACAGAAGAAGCTTGGCAGGAAACGTTGGACAAATTTGACAAAGAGATCGGCCTTACTCATTTGTATGCCATGCATCTCAATGATTCCATGAAGCCTCTAGGTTCTTGTCGTGATCGTCATGCTCCTCTGGGTGAAGGTCAAATAGGCATAGAATCCTTTAAGATCATCATGCGCCATAAGAATTTGCGGGAGCTTCCTAAATATCTTGAAACTCCGGGGGGACCTCCTCTTTGGGAAAATGAGATCGCTATGTTACGGAGATCTTTCGTATGAAACGCTTACGTATCCGCCAGATAGAAAAATCCATGATCGGTCAATCCCACCTTATTTGCGGTTGGGTAAGAACTATGCGAGATCAAAAAAGTTTTGCCTTTGTAGAGATCAACGACGGTTCCACACTTAGCGGCCTGCAAGTTATCATCAATGCCGATCTTGCTTCTTACCAAGAGATCATACCGCAACTTACCACCGGATCTTCCGTCGCGATAGAAGGGATTTTGGTTGAAAGCCCAGGCCATAAACAGCCCTGGGAACTCAAAGCGACTCATGTCAAGATTTTGGGAACATGTAGTGCCGATACCTACCCTCTACAAAAAAAACGGCATACTTTTGAATTTTTACGTACCATTGCACATCTACGCCCTCGAACAAATACGCAGGGAGCTGTATTACGTGTTCGCAATGCAGTTGCATTTGCGACACATCTCTTCTTTCAAGAGCGAGGCTTTCTTTATGTTCAGACACCCATTATTACTGCTTCAGACTGCGAAGGGGGCGGCGAACAATTCCTCGTAACAACATTGGATTTGAATAAGCCCACGCGCACAGAAAAAGGGGAAATAGATTTTTCTAAAGATTTTTTTGGCAAACCGGCTTATCTCACTGTTTCGGGCCAATTGAATGGCGAAGCCTTGGCTTGCGCGATGTCCGATATTTATACTTTTGGGCCTACCTTCCGAGCCGAGCACTCAACCACTCCCCGCCATCTTGCAGAATTCTGGATGATCGAGCCCGAAATGGCTTTTGCTGATCTTGAAGATAATGCAGAATGCGCAGAAAGCTATCTTCAATATGTCGTTCGCTATGTTCTCAAACATTGTAGCGAAGACCTCGCTTTTTTCGATCAATTCATCGAAAAGGGATTATTAGAACGTCTGCGTCAAGTTGCAGAATCGTCTTTTGCACGCCTTACTTACACAGAAGCCATCGATATTCTCCAAAAATCGGGACGTAAATTTGAATTTCCTTGTGATTGGGGTAGCGATTTACAATCCGAACACGAACGCTATATTGCCGAAGAATATTGCAAAAAACCCGTAATTCTGACGGATTACCCTAAAGAGATTAAGGCTTTCTACATGCGTTTAAACGACGATGGGAAAACGGTCAAAGCTATGGATATGCTTGTGCCTAAAATTGGCGAGCTGATCGGAGGGAGTCAACGTGAAGACCGTCTGGATGCTTTGCACGCAAGAATTGTCGAATGTAACCTCGAGCCGGAAGGCTATTGGTGGTATACACAACTCCGGGAATATGGTTCGGTACCCCATGCAGGGTTTGGAGCAGGATTTGAACGGCTTATTCGATTCATAACAGGAATGGATAATATTCGTGATGTCATCCCCTTTCCTCGTTTTCTTAGCAACGCCGATTTCTAAAAACGCATTCTTAAATTAGACTTTAGAAGGCGCATCAAAAAGAAATATTTCATTCTCACTCTTTTAGAAAAATTGCCTTTGCGTTCGCCCTAGTAACGCAGCGCCTAATCCCAAAAGTAAAGCGGCAAATGAAATGAAAAAACCAGCTTTTGGAATCATTGTCAAAGCGTAGTAAATAATTAGACCTAGAGCAAAAACTGTTATAGGACCTGCTCGCATGTGGGCTTTATGTGCTAAAAAATTAGAACCCCATGTGATGGAAAATATTTTCGCTGTATAAAAGCTCAAAATATTAATAGCGAGCAAGGCGACAGCAAATGGTGCTCCCAAAACTGTCATAAGTAACAATAAAGAGGCCAAAGGGAGAGCTATCAGAAGAACGACCCCCATACCCATCGCGCGTAAGGGAGCAGTTGAGATAATTCGATGGGCATTTTTGAGATTTCTAGGAAAGACTTTCATGATAAAAATCCCTACAACAAAAGTGAAAAGGAAGTTCATCATAAGTCCGAGGATTTTAGATCCTCTCAAGAAACGGTCAAAAACACTCCCTTCTAAATTACTAAAAAAACCACGATGCTGTATTAATTCACCCCGAATAACAGCAGCAGGATCGATTACAGCTTTTTGATTTCCCCGATATTCTAAGTCCCCTCCGACCATTGCCTTCGAAGTCAATCGCAAACGCCCTGCAATCACATTCAATGTTTTAGCAATTTTCCCTGCTAAGCGCACATCAGTTGCCACAACGGATACTTTTCCGCCAATATCAGAACTAATATCGGTGGTTCCTGCAAGCACAGTCATATTGCCTCGAATGACAGAAGAAGACTGCATTTGAAGACTTCCTGCAACAACAGATACATTTTTTCCTACTTCACCACTAAATATTGCTTGACCGCCGACGAAACGCACATTGCCATGAACTTTCCCCGCTATCGTTGCACTAACGGCCGTAAGCAAAAGATCACCTAGAATCTCTCCATCGATAAAGACTTGCATCCCGGCTATATAAGCATCCCCTTCAATAGTGCCTAAAATTTCAATATTTTCGGCTGCAACATGATAGTCGCCTCCAGATACGGCTCCGATAGGCAAGGTGACAAAATCACTTTCCTCTATATCTTTGTCTGGAGGAATCTTTTTTTGATCTTGCGTTTTTACAGGCACAGAAGAAGAAGGAATCGTGTTTTCAGATCGAAGATTAGCAGTGCTAAATAAGAAAAAAGCAAAGAGAAAAATTAGCCTATGCACAACAATTTCCGGTTCAGTTTTTCCTGATAGATTTCCAACTGCCTATCCACAGCTCCTATCACAAGACTGTGCGCTGCGTCTACCTCTCCAAGATGGTGCCGACGCTCAACATCGACAATTTGCGCCAGCTCTTCCATGTTGTACAGTTGAAAAGCAGGATGCCTTCCCAGGGAGGGATCGACATTCCGAGGAACACTCAAATCGAAAATAAGACCTTTAGCATTTAAGGATTTTGTCACCTGATTAGGCTCTAAAAGATAATTGTGATTCTGTGTTGCGCAAATAATTACATCCCATTCAAACCAAGACGACAGGATACCCCAATTGACAAGTTCAATACCACCTTCTTGTAATAAAGCTTCTGCCTTAGCAGGATGACGCGTACATAATGTAATTAAATAATTATGCTTAGCCCGAAAAAAAGGAATAATTTGTCGGTTAATTTGCGAATTTCCAATAAAAAGAATTCTGATTGGTTTTGATCCATAGGTTTTTTGCACGATCTGGAAAAGAACCTTTTCTAAGTTCGGCAACCCACGTGGTAGAGGAAAAGCGGAACGAACTTCCTTACTAATTTTTAGGCATTTCTGAAAAAGAAAGTGGAGACAACAAGAAATGTTCGTATGGTTAACAGCTGTCCGATAGGCCTGCTTAACCTGCATTTGAATCTCGGTCTCCGATAGAATCGCACTATCTAATCCGGCAGCGACTTTAGCTAGATGCCAAAAACAATCCGCCCCAAAAAAAGAATAAAGCTTCTGTTCGAAAGGTTCATGAATGAACTGACGCAGCTCTGCTAGGATCATGCCATGAGCTTCTGTCAGTTCATCTGTCCCGAAATATATCTCGGTACGATTACATGTCGACAGAAGAATGGTACCTGGCATGCGATAAGAGAAATATTCAGAAGAGAAGCAAAAGCGACACGCTTTAGCTAATATTTCCCGTAAATGCAGCGAAGAGTTTTTATAGTTGATCCCTATGACGCCAACCCGCATGGTGCACCATATGTAAAAAGATCCGTTTATAGCCTAGGAGAGACATTCCTGCAATGCTATGAAAATTACTTCTAAAGAAAAACCACGTCGCACTAGAGCGCGAATGACTTTAGCTTTTTGTTGTTCTGTAGGTTCTTTAGGCAAATGTTTAGCGAGATAAAGATGAATGTAGGAGGCATTGTTTTCTAAGGGTATAACTTCTTTAACACCTCTTTTTTGTAATTCTAGGCGTATTCGTAAAGGCCCATATCCTTTTTTGGTCCACATGGCAATCATACGCTCTGCATGGTCTCTATCATTAACATATCCAGCTTGTTGACACCGGAAAATAACCGCCTCAATTACCTCTTTTGAAAAACCCGCAGTGATCAGTTTTCTTTGTAACTCTGCGGAAAAATAAGCCCTGTAGGAAAGTATATTAATTACTTTTTGCCAAGCCTTTTGTTCATCTTTGGTATCTATTGTCACTGTTCTTTATTTTTTTAATTGCCTAAGACATCATCATGCATTATTATTAAAATAAAATAAAGGTTATATGACAGATCCTATTTCTAACAATAGCCCCAAGGGAGGCCTTCCCGATGCACAAGATCTTATTGCTAATGTAAAACTTACCCCAAAAGATCAAAATATTCTCGATACGCCTTTTGGTAAAATGTTCGCCAAAAATGCAAAAGACGAAGATCGCACGACGCTAATTAAAGAAGTTAAAAAAGCTCTTGAACAATGGATACAATCCATAATGGATGACATGAAGCGTCAATTAAAAAAACAGGAAGAAACACAGAAAAAACTTGGCAGGTCTCTTAAAGGCCAAGATGATTAGATTATAAGAGTATAATTCTTCAATGGTTTATACTCTTTCCAATGGAAGAACCTTTCGAATCCCTTATTATTTTACCTGAAGAAGCAGGCGAGAGACTAGATAAAGTCCTAAAAAACCGCTTTGCTACTTTTTCACGAACATATTTTCAATTTTTAATTGACGAAGGCGCTGTCTTAGTTAACGGTGAAATTGTCAAAAAAAGAACTCCCCTTCACAAGGATGATGAAATCGAGGTGAGATTCATCCTCACACCCGAAATCAATCTAACGCCTCAAAATATTCCTCTCGATATTCTTTTTGAAGATGAACATTTTCTGGCTGTAAATAAACCATGCGGCATGGTGGTTCATCCAGCTCCTGGGCATCCCCAAGACACTTTTGTCAATGCCCTTCTCTTTCACTGTGGTCAAGAAGCCTTCCTACAAAAAGAGGCAACGGCTCAAGATATTCGTCCAGGCATTATTCATCGTTTAGATAGGGACACGACAGGCGTTTTACTCGCTGCAAAAACTCCCGAAGCCCATCGATCAGCTTCTTTATTATTTAGTAAACGTGAAGTCAAGAAAACCTATTTTGCTTTTTGTGTAGGTAATCCAGGCGATCGAGTAATCGATGCTCCCATTGGTCGGCATCCCACCCAACGTAAAGAAATGACTGTCCTAACCGATAAAGGTAAACCAGCTGTTACAGTATGCAAAACGTTAGGAGTTTTTGGTAATCTCGCTTTTGTTGAGGTCGATTTAATGACGGGGAGAACCCATCAAATCCGGGTACACCTGCAACATTGCGGTGCGCCGATTTTAGGCGACCCCATTTATGGATCTACTTCAGCAAATAAACATTGGAATTTTCAGACACAGCTCTTACATGCAGGACGCCTCGACTTCCTACACCCTATCACGAAGGAAGCGCTTTCAATTCAAG
The DNA here is from genome assembly GCA_013288005.1 of Chlamydiota bacterium. Taxonomy (GTDB): domain Bacteria; phylum Chlamydiota; class Chlamydiia; order Chlamydiales; family Rhabdochlamydiaceae; genus JABDCS01. The sequence goes on from JABDCS010000007.1 coordinate 62,829, forward strand.
CTCCTTTGCCGCCAACTATGGAGTGTTTGTTAGGCAATTTAAGCAAGTTGCACTAAATAATTTTCTCCTGAAGAACTGCTTTAAACGCTAGGATCACTCGATGAGATACTAGAACTTGGGCTTCTAGCAGTTCTTAAAAATTGAATTTCATCTTCCAATTGCTCCCATTCCTCTAGAGAACTACTTTTACAGCCTCGTGGATCTGTCTTTATTAGAGCATAAACCCCCGCGTAGGAGAGTGGCCTATGAGAAGTTGTCGCTTCAGCCCTTTCTTTGTCAAATATTAACCTTAGCCGAATATTCACACATCTCTTCGCATATAAAAGGGGGGAAGTTCTAAAGTCAGCTCCCGGTCGCGCTTGACTTATTTCATCACAAAGTTCACCACTCGTTTCCATGATGCTGCCATTATCCCAAACACTCTTTCGCCTTCCAGCTAAATCGAGATGGTGGAGGTAAGTCTTTGTTGCCAAATTATCTTGATGAACGCTCACACGAGTTCCTGCTTCAGGATTACAAAGTTTAAACAGGCCAAAATGCTTCCTATCCCGAATCATGAGAGTAGTTAAATCTCGCATCTCCTCATTAAACATATCCCTTTGCTCACGAAGAGCCCCATGAATTTGGGTGAGCGATTGTAAATTTTGGTATTCATTGAATAAGTCTGATAGGTGTCCCCCAGGATGTCGAATTGCTTCTTTCTGTAAAGATTCAATAGCTGCTTCATTGCGGAAATTCTCAACTAATCCCAGATCAATAACGCGTCTTAAGAAGCTACTGCGACGATCATTTACAAGCCTTCCTAACTCTTTCTCCCTTTTAACTACATCTGAGATCGCAGTCTCTAATTTTTGGTGCCGATCCACAAGCGTAAGTTGCTTTTTAAGTTGCCTTTCTACAATGCGTTCGTTTTTGCGCCAATCTTTTGTGACATTTTCAATTCTTTTTTTCAGAACATCTTTATCCAGAGTTTCCAGCACACGTAGATGTTCGATTTGTATCGCCCTTTCTGCCTCCCAAGGTGCAAAGAAAAAACGACTTTTCACCATTTCTTGAGCTGCCTTTTGAATCGCTTCGATCATATTGCCTTCAAAATCAGGATCTTCGAGTGTGCGCACCAAATTCTTCACAAAGGGAATCGAGGGACGTTTGTAGAGTTCTCTTATGTTTAACCGATCAAGATAATCCGCAGCGCTGTAACATATAGGGGCCATGGGGATACTACTCCCCTCACAACGATCTGTTACGACCACAGTGTTGGATTCGGGTACTTCTTGTATGGTTCGTTCTACTTGTCTCCAAGAACCATCGGCTATACGCATTGTTAGATTTTGAATTTCAACGAAACTGCCTATAGTTGCTGCCATGAGAGCCTTACATATTTTTAGTAAATTGTTATACAATCATAACTAATTTAATTATAATTATAAATAAAATAGGCGTGAACATGATTTTGAGAGATTATTAAAAATATTTATACATGATATTAATTAATAATTTTTTTATTTTTGATAATCTGTCTAGAGAGTGTTCTAAAATTTAGATTTAAACGCTCTTAGGACACACTTTAAGCCAAGGAAGGCAAGGCCAACGATGAAGAGCTTGCACCACCTGCATCTTGAATTGAACTAGTAGAACTGCTGCTTGATGAACGACTGGAGCTTTGCATGGCACTTCGATGACCAACACCAGCAATCCAATTCTTTAACGCTTGCCAGTCCTCGGATGAAAGATGATCAATATTTCTAGAGTAGTTCTTTACAAGAGCATATACCCCTTCACATGAGAGGGGCAAAGGGGTATCAGAAGAAATAGATTTAGTAACTACGCTCGCTGATATTTTTTCCCATTTCTTAGCTATACAATGTGCAGCATAAGAGATCGGCAATTGTAGAATAACAGCATTAGTAGATGGGTCCTTAAATAATATCTCATCAGAAAATTCTCCAGTCGTCTCAATTCTCCTTCCTTCAAAAGGACAAAAATACGTATGTCGCTTTGTAGCCAAATCTAAAAATTGAAGGTAGGCTTTAGTGGATAAATTCTCTTGATGCACGCCGATAGAGACCATTTTTTTGATCGTTGTCAAGTCGAGGAAGGCAAAACGCACCTCCCCCTGAACTCTATCAACATCTAACTCATCCAGATTTTTACGAACTTCCTCTAACCTATCGGCAAGCTTTCCCAGCCTTTCACAAAGAGAAGATTGACGAAATTGGATTTTTTCATACTGACGCAATAGCTCTGCCGCTTCTCCTTCTGGGTTCGCTGTGGCCTCTTCCTTGATAAAGGGGATATTAAACACCATTCCATTGGAAGAAGTAGTCAGGAATCGGGATTGATTCGCAAGCTTATCAAGACTCTCGACTTCGGGGGAACGATTATACAACTCCAATTCTCGACGAAGAGAAGATAATTCCGTATATAGAGAAGACTCTTCAAGACGTAAGGTATAGCACTTACCGTGAGTTCTAAGAACTTGGCTTAGATTCTTATGTACAACGCGCTCAAACTTTTCATAATCTCCTGTAACAGCCTCTATTCTGCGCTCGAGTGCCTTCTTGTCCAGCCTCTGGAGTTGTCGCGAATGGGCAATTTGTATGGCTTCTTCCGCCTCCCTCGAAGTAGAGAATAATCTTTGAGCATGCATACTTAAAGCTTCTTTCTGAATGGCTTTTATCATATCGCCTTCAAAATCAGGATGCTCAAGATGATTAACAAATGCTTGGACTTGAGGACATGAAGGTAGTGAATAGCGGATTCTAAAATCTTGCAGTTCTTTGTATACTGATCGAGGATACACTCTTACAATATCTGACATTCCATTCGTATAACGATTGATTTCTCGAATTGCACCGCTTGAAGAAATTTGTTCAATTCCTCGCTCGACTTGAATCGATGAGCCTTCGCTATCACACATGGTAAATTGTTCTATTCTAGGAAATTCTCTTTTCAAACTTATCGACATAAAAACCAATTAAATAATGAAATTTTTATTATTTTATATTTAATTGTATAAAATTACAATAATTATAATTAACAAGTACTTATAAAAATATTTTAATAATAAATAATGATATTTCTTCTTTAGGAGAGCTTCCATAAACTAAAAAAAGTTGAATCGCAGGAAAAACAGAGCTCGAAAGGGAGCAAAAAGATAGGTTAGTATGGATTAATATTTTTACTTTTGCTTAGTATACCGAAGTAGATGGTAGCATTGGATATTTAATCTAGAAAGGGGCCCGTTTAAAACCGAGGATCGCACATTATGAAAGAATTTGTGGAATACATCGTCAAAAATCTCGTTGATCATCCCGATAAAGTGCACATCAAAGAAATAGGCGGCACGCATACATTGATCATTGAACTAGGTGTTGAGAAATCCGATATTGGCAAAATCATCGGAAAAAAAGGCAAAACTATCAACGCTATTCGCACATTGCTAATGTCTGTAGCGAGTCGGAATGGTATTCGAGTTAATCTCGAAATTATCGAGGATGAACCACGAGAATCCTTTGAAGATCAGGAATAGAGCGATTCTCCTTTAAAAAAGGATCGATCGTAATTCTTGATTGTTTTTCTAAAAGTGATTTATCACTGCCTCTTTCAAAATTTTCTATCTGACGTTTTCATAAACTTGAAGAATAGGAATAACAGAATTTTGAAAGAGGTTAAGTTACAAGCTTAGGCAAGTAAGGAGATATCTGAGCTTTGCGGGAATTGATCGCACCTGCAGGAAAATAAAGGATAGCCATCGAAAAATCCGGAATTTTATTCTTAGCAATTTTGCAAGGAACCGGTAAAAAACTCTCATTGAAAATTTCACCCAGCTCTTGAGAATGCTTCCCTAAAAACTCCACCTCGGTTAGAGGCGATTGGAATATCGATAGGCTTCGGAAACCATTCAGAAAATTCTTGAGATGCCCAATTGAGGAGTCATTTAGAGGAATCCATATCCATAACTGATCTCGATGCTGATATTCATCCGTTGTGCCATGAAAAAGATCTTCAGCACCTGCAAGTGTACTAATCATGTGAAGATGTAAATCACAATCAGGTCTTTCTCGATAGAAAATTTGGGCCTCTTTGACCCAAAAAGCACGAATCTTTTCTATTTCCATCTCGAAGACGGGAAAATTTTTGGCGAACATTTTAGACTGTCCCACACGACAGCAACCATTCTGTACCTTGGTATCAGCAAACAAAGAAGAGGGTTTATTTTCTCTACAAAGGAGAATATTTGCCTCGACCGCATCTTCTTTTGCCTTATAAACTTTATGGTAAAGCGAATAGAGCTCTTCGTTTTGTAAAAGACGCTGCGCCGCAACACCTACAAACTTATCATCGCGTGCCAGATCATCGAAGTTTACTGCTTCTATTTCTTCGCCTACAGTTAACGATTTTAGACGATTAATTAGAGAAGCAACACATTCGACATCTCGGGCAGAAACTTTAGTTAGAAGGTCCGTATCATCCAATATAGCGTACAAGAAATGGAGATATTCGACGAATTCACGAGCTGGATGGATAAAGAAGCCCTCTTTACGATCGGCCGTCATCTGTCTTTGCAATACTCGTTGAAGAATTCTTTTCTGCGCGGGAGTCGAAAGAGTATTCATCGCCTGATTTAATTGGCGTGCAATGTCTTCGAATGTCATACCGGCCATGCTAAATCGATCATTAATCGAAAAGGCTAATTCCGCTACCATGCTATTGGAGGATTGCGCATTAGAAATGGTAACAACGGGAGCAGAACTTGTTTGTAAAGCGCTCTTGTGATGATCGATAACACTGATGACTTCTAAATAAGATGGAATTCTCGTCTCATCCCGATTACAAAAATCGCGTAACGTGACAGTCCCGAGGATAGGGCGAAATAGTTGGCTTGCATGGATAATACCAAGAGGTGTCAAAGATCCGTGTAGATCCGACCCGGTCACGGTAAGATAGGGATATGTGCCCATTTTACTACGAATTTCTTCTAAATCGGCTCGCGAACTAACCGACTGCGGATGATGACCAAAAACTTGGGTCTTAATATTTAGCGCAACAGCTAACTGATCGACATGCCTAGAAATCCCTTGAAGAGCATCATCGAGTGTTTCGACGACTTTCTCAAAAAATTGAAAAATCCTCACCCGATTTTCCACTAATTTTCCGCCGCTATCGAAGAGATCAGACGAAGCAAGAGATTCTAAAATCTTTAGGGATTCATGAAATTTTTGGATATTCAATTTTTCGAGGTTTTGGGCGAAAGCGACAAAGGTTGTCGTTACGCCTGCCTCTACTTTCAAAACTTTTCTTAAAAAAGCTTGTAAGTGGTCTCTTTGCTTTTCCGTGAGGCTCTGGATGGGCCGACATTCAGAAAGTTGTAAATTGCACAACTTTTGAATTAGAGCTCGCACATCATCTTGATAAAGTTCAGGTTTACTAAATAATGAAATGAAAGCGGATTGAAGATGATGGGAGAACCAATGCAAGGAATTTCCGAGAAGAGTGACGACTTGTTGAACACCTTCGATATCAAGGTTATGCCAATCTCCGACATAAAAACCTTCATCATCGGTTAAAACAATTGCATCATGGCTATGATGGTGATGCATTTCGCGTGCGGATGCACCCGTGTTTTTTCTTGTCATCCCCTTTTGTGTCATCAGATTAAGACCCGTAATGCCTAAACTTGATCGCGTCTTGGCGATGTGTTGAAACATGTTAGGCCCAAAAATCTGGTAGAATAAGAATCCTATTTCCACTTGCCCTTCTGGCGGTCCTCCTGGGACATTCCAAACATGAAGCCCCTCACTTATGCGGCATCCGAATGCGTCCATCCATCCCCAGAAGGAGGCCACTGTAGTGTCGAGATCAGGCGAACTATGCGCAGTAACAAAATGACTACCTGCATAATGTTTGCCGGTTGCCACAGGAAATATATCTTGGTAACGCTCTCTTGGAATCCATTTGCCTACAATTTTAGAGCGAACTTTATAATTTTCTTCTTCGGATATTTCAGAAAACTCATTGAGGAAGAGTTCAAACGTTGTGAATGTGTAGCGACTTACAACTTTTTTTTGCTCAACCTGGTTGATGAAATCCAGCACACAGGGTAGTAAAAAACAGGGTGTTGCCGTTTTTTGAATTAGACCCAACAAAGCCAAATTGATTTTTTCAATTTTTTTATGCTCCGTCCATTCATTAAGGGGCGAAGTCATAAACTCTTCAAGAATTGCATCAACTTCGGGGAATGAACAGGGATGAGGAACCCAATTACCCAAGTGAGAATTTTGCGGAAGCCGCAGAGAGAGCGCTAAAGAAGATCTCGTCATAGCACACAGGAAGGGGTTTGAAAAAACGGATTGAGCAGGACTCGAACCTGCGACCGCCCGCTTAGAAGGCGGGTGCTCTATCCAGCTGAGCTATCAATCCCTAACTTGTACTCAAAGGGGACAAATTCTACTCAACATCGCAACATTTTGCAATCCCCTTTTCTAATCGGGTGCCCATAATTTAAAATTTCGTCACTTTAATATCTGCGTGCCGCCTAGAGCCACACTCCATCATGGGTTAAAGTGATAGTAATAGCAAAACCGAGGAATATCACCCAAATTTACTAGTAAGGTGTAGGCAAATTAATTAGCGATTAAAAATTTACTGCTTCGTTAGAATGCGTCTTATGGATTGTTTATCACTAGGTCTTGCAGGAGCAAGCGGGAAATTAGGGCGTAGAATTTTAGCCCTCGCCCTAGAAGATCAGGATTTTTCTGTTGCATGTGGACTAGGGGGTGTTTCCTGTTTGAACGAAGATTTAGGGGCATTAGCAGGAAAAGAAAAAATCGGCCTCTTCTTGACTGCCAATATGGATGAACTTTTTGAAAAAAGTAGTTTAGTGATCGATGTCTCTGCAGCAGTCAATTTGCCTAATCTTTTAGACGGCGCTTGTAAAAAGAAAAAACCGGTTGTTATTGGGACAACAGGCCATTCGGAAGATAATTTTAAATTGATGAAGGAAGCCGCTCAATCAATCCCTCTTTTTTACACTCCAAACTTCAGCTTAGTTGTAAGTGCAATGACAAACGCCACTACCTTACTCAGCCGTATGCTCAGTGATCTTTGTACGATTAAAATTATCGAAACGCATCATGTGCACAAAAAAGATCAACCAAGCGGCACAGCTCAGCAATTATCGAGATGTGTGGAGGAAGCCTCTAGTCAATCCCCTTCTATCGAAAGTCAAAGAATGGGGGAAGTCATCGGGGATCATACAATTATTTTTTCCTGCGATGATGAGGAGCTTACCCTTACCCATCGATCACTTTCACGTAATGTTTTTGCCAAAGGAGCCCTACTAACAGCAAAATTTCTGGCCAGACAACCCCCCGGGTTGTATTCTATGGCTGAACTCTTAAGAAGACAGTAGAACTCAAATATCTATGCAACATGTAAAAATTAAAGATTTTCTAATTGGTCCTGGACAACCTTTGACTCTCATCTCGGGTCCTTGCGTGATTGAAAGCGAAGAACTCGCTATGGAAACTGCGGGGATTTTGAAAGAACTCACTACATCTCTTGGAATTCAGCTCATTTATAAATCAAGTTACGATAAAGCGAACCGCTCTTCGTACAATTCTTTTCGAGGTCCCGGAGCAGAACAAGGCCTGGCCATCCTAGAAAAAGTGAAAAAACAATTTGAAATCCCTGTTCTTACCGATATTCATCTTCCAGAAGAAGTGGAAGCTGCTGCAAGTGTTTGCGACGTTCTTCAAATCCCTGCCTTTTTATGTCGTCAGACCGATCTACTTGTGGCTGCAGGAAGAAGTTCGGCAGCAGTCAATGTAAAAAAAGGCCAATTCATGGCTCCCTGGGATATGGGGAATATTGTAGAGAAGTTACTTGCAGCGGGGAATGAGCGAATCATTTTGACCGATCGTGGAACTACTTTTGGTTATAATAATCTTGTTACCGATATACGCTCGATCCCCATTATGCAGCGTTTTGGTTTTCCCGTCTGTTTTGACGCCTCCCATTCTGTACAACTGCCTGGAGGTAATGGTCAATCAAGTGGAGGCCAACGCGAATTTATCGCTGTCTTAGCACGTGCTGCGGTCGCTGCGGGAGCGAATTGTCTATTTATTGAATCGCACCCTCGTCCAGCTGAGGCTAAGAGCGATCGCGATTCTGTTTTGGACCTTCAAAACTTAGGCGATTTGCTAAAAGAAGTGCGATCAATTTATAATTTAGTACAAAGGATACAAGAGCCATGTTCCGTCGATTGACCAGGATCACTGCTCTAGCTTTTACTGTTTTAACTTTTGGCATACTTTTTTTTCTTGGGTGGCCTCGTGCATCCGATTATCGTTCCTATACATCGGCTTTGGAACAGTCTCGACACTTTACTAAAACCTCCCCTCCTGTCTGTCAAGATCGCCTTTTAGTTTGCAAAGATATTTGGTTTTCTAATGAGGGCTCTGAAAGATTGCACTACCGGATAGAAAGCGCTGCTTCCTCTCTTAATCTCTACTCGGTCCAGAATAAAGTAGAAGTGATTGAACAACTTCATGGTATGCGCTGTTGGATGCAAGATAAAATTGTCTCCGGTCTAGGGTCTCACGGTTCTCATCAGCAGAGTCGTTATTTTACAGCTAACGAGGGGGTCTACCATTTCTTATCCCAGAGCTTATTAGCTGAAGAAGCAACACTATCTCTTTACCGTCTCTCAGGCGATAATTTACCCGAAATTGGCCATCTTCCTTCGATAGCACCCTTTCTAAAAGGAAATGCAGAACAGATCAAAATGCACATTAACGGGAAAACACCCATGTTCCAAGCCTCTAACTTTAAAGCGTCCATGAATCCCGTAGCGGAGTAACAAAAATATGAAGATGCGTGCGTTTCCAAGAAGCATAAAAAATCGTTTTTTTGGCTCCTCCCCTAGCAACACTTTGCAAGGTAGAAATACGAAAAAGAGCAGACCTTCCTTTTTTTTCGGCTTACTATGCCTTGTTCCTTATGCGATTTTGACAACTTCCGCTGGCACTCCGGATGCAGCAGGTGCCATCTCTTCTTCTAGCGCTTCGTATGATGGAAATGCATTGATGCTAACAGGCCAGGTTGCTCTTGATCATGGCTTGGGTAAAATGCGTGCAGAAGAAGCCATCTTACAAAAACAAGACACGGGAAAAGAATTTCCCTTTTCTACGATATCCTTGAAAAAGACAATTCAGATCGAGCTTCAGGATCATGCCCGGCTTCGCTGCAACCACGCTGATCTCGACTTCTCGATGCTTCGAGGAAAGTTGCTCTCCTCTGAAAAAGAAAAAGTAATATACACCGATCGTTTGAACTTAGGTCACCAAGAAAATTCTCTACGTTTAATGAGCGATGTCATCGATTTGACTTTTGAAAAAATGGGCCATTCTGACCGAAGAAGCGATTTTTTCGTTCAAGAAATAACCGCAACAGGTTCTGTTGTTATCGATTATGCCCAATCGCTGACTTTACATGCTGGTAAAGCGCTTTATAAAAAAGGCAGTGATAATGCTCTACGCGCCTATCCGACTGACGCTTTTACGACATGCGATATACAGAGAGGCGATGATCATATACTTGCGGAAATGGTGGAAATCGACGTCAATCGCCATATTTTATTTCTTAAAAATCCAAAGGGTCTATTCTTTTCTTCCGCTCTCCCTCATCTACAAAAAGGTGAAATTCGCTTCGAATCCGAACGGTTAATGTGGGATTATCCCCAGAATACTTTGAATCTGCTAGGGAAAACCCATGTTGAAGAAACTTCTTTTGGCACTCTTGATGTAGATAAAGAGCTCACTCTTATTCAGCGCGATGAAGGAGATTCTAAAACGATTGCCTCCATTCTGACATCAGGAAGGTCGGAACTGAAATTTCAGGCCCCTAACCGTGATGGGTTTCAACGCATCATATGCCATGGAAAGATCCTTCTCGATCATGAGAATATGCATGCCATTTTTGAAAGTCCCGCTAAGGGAACGAAGGTCGCAAAAGAAGATCAACTCTATTACGAAGAAGGACAAATTGCTGTTTATGCAGATCGCGGAGTTATTGACTATGCATTACAAGATCAACGCTTACATCCTTCATCGATCTCTTTAAAAGGAAATATCCGGATTCTGACTCACAATGCAGCACAAGCCCCACGTTTTGGCCTTGCAGATTGGGTCACCTACTCGCCAACAACCCGTACATTTATTTTAGGAGCACATCCAGGATCTCGCGTCTTATTTTGGGATGGCAAAGAAAATCTTCGTATCCGAGCCCAAGAAATTCATCTCACACAAGACGAAAATCATCAGACAGGTTCTGTTAAAGGAATTGGGAATGTACAATTCTCGTTTACGGCTGATGAAGAAGCTCTTCTACAAAAAGTTTTTAATTTAACAAAACCTGTTAGCTCTTATGTTCAATCTCAGTAATTTACCCTTACCTTCTTCGACAACTAATCAACCTAAAGAGTCTTTGCTCAAAGAATCACGCGCGCCTATTCTTAAAGTTGAAAAGCTCATTAAGAATTACGGTAATCGGGCCGTTGTCAACGGTCTATCTTTTGAAGTTAAATCCGGCGAAGTTGTTGGATTGCTGGGCCCCAATGGAGCTGGTAAAACAACAGCTTTCTACATGACGATTGGTTTAATTCAAGCCGATGCTGGTAAAGTGATTTTCTTAGGAACAGATGTGACCCGACTAAGTATCCATGAGCGAGCTAAACTCGGGATGGGGTATCTAGCCCAGGAACCTTCTGTTTTTCGCTCTCTAACTGTCGAAGAAAATATTCTATGTATCTTAGAAACGCTCACTTTGTCTAAAGAAGAGTGCAAAATACGAACAAAAAAACTCCTAGAAGATCTTCATCTTGAACGACTGACTAAGAAAATAGCAGGCACATTATCTGGTGGTGAAAGACGAAGATTAGAAATTTGCCGTGCTTTAGCAACCGAGCCGCGATTACTTCTTCTAGACGAACCATTTGCTAATATCGACCCTCTCGCTATTCAAGATGTCAAAAAATTGATTCAACTCCTCAAAGCAAAAGGGATTAGCGTTCTTATTACCGATCACAATGCACGAGAGATTTTTTCGATTGTCGACCGTAGTTATCTTGTACGAGAAGGTAAGACCGTTTTATCCGGCACTGTTGATGAACTTATCCACAGTAGAGAAGCACGCGCTTTTTATCTCGGCGATGACTTTCAACTTTAATCGAAGGGCACACCCTAACTATTCAGCTGCATTCCGAGGGAAGAGCTGCAAAGTCACATTTTCTGAAGGTTTTAAAGAGATGTAGCCTTTCTGTTCGAATTCTTTTTCTGGAAAGGAAATAAACTTAAAATTCTTCACCAATAACGCTGTGCAAAGAGAGATTTCCGCTGTTGCCAACCATTGTCCTGGGCAAGAATGCACCCCATCTCCAAAAGGAAACCACGGGTAATTTTTTAAGGGCTTTTTGAATCGCTCTAGATCAAATTTATCGGGATTTTCAAATATAAGAGGATCTCTTGCAGCAAAAGTGGGTGTGCTCAACAGCTTCGTTTTCTTTCCGATTTTAGTTTGAAAGATGATTTTTCCTAATTTGTCCTTAACCGTGCAAAGTATTGGACAATTGGGCATTCGGCCAATTACATACGTGGGTGTATAGAGTCGAATGGATTCATGGATCAGTTGTTGAATCCTTAGCGAATCTTGGGCATACGTGAAGAGATTTTCATTCGAAGATGGAATTTCTGCATAAATTTCCTCTTGAATCTCTGGAAGTTTTCCCAATTGCCATAGCAAGTAATTCAAGAGTCCAGAGGCAGTATCTGAACCGGCAAAATACATGGTAAAAAGAGATAATTTTATTTGTAGGGGTGTTAATTCCTGTTCTTCTTGCAAATGTTGAATAAATTCTCCTCGATTTAGTTTACCTTTTCCACCTAAGGAGGTGTCGATAGCCTCTCGCAATATTTGAATAGAATTTTGATATTCTTCTTTTTCATCTGTCGATAGCGGTTGCTTCAAAGCCTTTTTCATAACCGAGCGATTGACAGAATCAACTGCCCGGGCAATTTTTTTGTAAATTTCAAATGGCCCAGGGTGACCTAAGAGTAAACGAGAAATCACGGCT
>JABDCS010000008.1 GCA_013288005.1 Chlamydiota bacterium
TAAAAAGATGAACAGCGGCTTGAGGGGCATAATGGCGGTACTTCATACCAGGACTACGTGGTTTTTCAGCATGGGATGGTGCCCAGGCTATCTTCTGTCCAAGGGCCGATTCGATTGCTTCTGCCGTAATCGCACCTGGACGTAAGATCTCCTTATTATCAAGGTCAAAGACTGTAGATTCTAACCCAAATTGACAGGCACCTCCATCGATAACCGCGGCAATTTTTCCCTTAAAATCTTCGAGAACGTGTGAAGCGCATGTAGCGCTAGGCTTACCGGAGAGATTGGCAGATGGTGCAACAAGGGGCTCCCCAACTTCCTCGATGAGCCGAAGAGCAATCTCATGGGCTGGCATGCGGACTCCGAGACTCGATAAACCCGCGCTTGCGATCAGAGGCACTTCTTTTTTCTTGGACACTACGATGGTTAAGGGACCAGGCCAAAAAAGTTCTGCAAGGAGAAAAAACTCACTCGATAGTGAATGCGCAATCATTTCCACTTGGTCAAGGTTGGCAACATGTGCAATGAGAGGATTATCTGAGGGACGGTTCTTAGCCTGGAAAATCTTTGCGATCGCGGTAGGATTGAAGATCGCAGCACCGAGCCCATAGACGGTTTCTGTAGGAAATGCCACAATTTCACCCGACCGCACAAGATCCGCAGCCAATGGGATCTCTTCTTCACACAGAATTTTCATAGGTTATTGACCCAAAGCCCAGAAAAAAGCAGCTGTAAGAGCAATTTTAGCTCCGACTGCTACCACTATGCGGCTAAAGTGTTTTTCGATGAAAGCATTGATAACTTCGCCATAGCGATAGACAGCACCCGCTAAAAAGAAAAAGCGGAGTAACCGAGCACTTAAAACACAGGCGATAAAAGGTAGGAAGGGTATCTGGCAGAAGCCTGCTGACAGTGCAACAGCTTTAAAAGGAATGGGTAATAAAGAACCAAAAAATACAGCTATACTTTCATATTCCTTATAATGGATTGTCATCCGCGTGAAAAATTCTTGCGATATTAAAGGGCCGACAACATAAGGTCCTATGGTATCCCATAAAAAACTTCCCAGAAGGTACCCTGCTATACCGCTGACTGTTGAAGCAAGCGCTCCAATAGCTGCAAAATGAAAGGCCCTCTCTCTTTTCTGCAGACAGAAGAGAATTAAAATAGCATCCAAAGGCACGAAGAGCACTAATTCAAAAAGAAAAAGGATCCCTAGCCACATTGTAGCCAAGGGGGTATGCACCTTCATGCATGCCCAGGTATAGATTTTTTTAAAAGGTCCCATAGACATCTATTATATTGCATTTTTAAACGAATAGCAAACTATACCTCTTGAATGAGTGTGTTTCCAAATTAAACTTCATTGATTTTGAAAATCAATTGGCAATTTGTATCGAAATAAGCTTATAAGGGTGTATCAAAACCCCAAATAAAACTAATTTGATTCCACTCTATCATGAGAGAACTATAGATAAATGTTTAAAATTGCTACAATTTACCCTTCAAAAAAAAGGAGATTCATATGCGTCTTGCCGCTTGGTCTGTTCTTATCTATGCCTTAATCGTTGCCGCAGGGGGAGTTTTTGGCTATGTTCACTCGCATAGTTTAGCTTCTCTTTATGCAAGTCTCCCCTTTTCTGTCGCTCTTCTCTCGTGCGTGAACGGCCTATTTCATTCCAAGCGTTGGTCTCTTTTGACAGCGCTGGTTTTAGTAATTGTTCTCGATGCTTTCTTTACTTACCGATTTTCCCTTTCTTTCAAATGGATGCCGGCTGGAATGATGATGGTCATGAGCCTTCTCACTTTAACTATGATCATATTCAGCGTACGCAAAACAACGGTAAGAACTTAATTCTCTTTATGAAGAGAAGAAGGGAAGTGTCGGGGGTATTCTTGCGTAGTAAGGCCCATTACTATTGCCGAAGCAGAAGCGTAGGCCATTCTTGCATGTAGGCCTTTAGGGGCGAGTAACCCACGTAAGCCTTCATCTTGATAAATCTGTCGAACGGTCTTCGAGAGGGTTGAATAGATGTCCCGTTTTTTTTGAGAAAGGAGTACGTTATCGGCTTGCATTTTCGCGCGTACTTTATCGAAAGGAGCTGAAACAGCTCCTACAAGAGCCCCAATTTCTGCATCCGCCGCCATTTTTCTAAGGACTTTATGGCGAATCATAGATGGTTGTATACTCTCCATCCTCGTGTGATTTCCAAAAAGGCCCAAATACCAAATATAGTCGCGCACCCAAGTAGAAACAGCCCCTTTACAAAAACCGGCATAAGATTGAGTCTCATATAGCCCTTCGATTGCTCGTTGAGAGGAAACACCTGTGAGTTGCTGTATTACTTTCACTCTTTCAAAGGCTACAGCTAAGGGGGTCACTACAGTGGTGGCTATTCCATTGGATAGATGTTTCTTTCCGTCAGACTCAGGACTATCCTTAGATAACACTTGTAAAACAACTTTATTGACGCCGTAAGCCAGCCCTTGGACAGGAATAACAGCTAGGCAGTTAACGCCTACTCCTCGATAGAGACCATTTGTAGTAAATTCTTTTCCACTAAATAGATCGGTCCTCCATTTGTCTAAAGATTGGGCCGCTACTACCATGGTTACACTTGAAGTAATGCCATTTACAAACTCTCCCGCTTCGTTCAATGTCTCCGATGAACGGATCCTAGCGACTCCTGACATATAGGCCTTCCTCATAGAGGGTGTTAGTTTTGTCTCGATTTTCAGCTCTTTTTAAGCTACTTTTAGGTTCAGAATAGATGAGTAAAACGTCAGATATTACTCATCTATTCTGAATCGAAAAACCGCTAATCCTCTAAAGTGTGATGAAAACGCTCCTAACAGCTAACTAATTCCAAAGGCAAGGATGTACAGAGAACAAAAAGATCCATTTCAAGAACATAGAAAATGGAATACCGATAAGATTCTGGCAGAAAAAGGGATTTTAGTCGCCTGTGACATAACGCAAGAATGGATTCTTCCGTGGTGGTGGGATCATTATCAAAAAACGAATCAATACCCTGTCTGTTTTATTGACCTAGGGATGTCTAAGCCAAAGAAATCCTGGTGCCAGGAACGCGGGATTTATAGAGCTTTAAGAACGCCCGATCCTTTTGTAGCAGAAAAAAGCGAAGTTAACTCCGATCGAATACAGGATTGGGAAGGTCATTACGGGAAATCTTTTTGGTTAAATCGGAATGCTTGGTTTAAAAAACCCCTTGCCTGTCTGCTCACAGCTTTTGAAAAGACTATTTGGTTAGATATCGATTGCAAAGTACAAGGATCTCTGGAGCCACTCTTTTCCCTATCTGATACTTCTGCTGGTTTTTCTATTGCTAAAGAAAATCGCAGTGTCGGTGATTGCCCCATCTTTAATTCAGGTGTAATGGTGTTTAAAAGGATGCTCCCCTTAATAGAGGAATGGGCCAATTTAGCCTATTTTGAAAATCACGCCTATGCTGGTGATCAAGATGTCTTATCCTTTTTAATTAAGGAGCGGAAAATTGCTTTCCATGAGCTACCCCAGACGTATAACTGGAGTCGTTGTAATCGGGAGAATCCTCAAGCGCAGATTTTACATCTACATGGCCTATACGGTAAAACAGTAATTGCACATGAAATCATGCGATCTACGCTTGAAAGCCGCTAGCTAAGGAACCTCGACGCTCCGCATTTCTTTGTAGATATCTTCGGGGGCTTGTAAGAGATGAGGATGCTTAGCAGGATTGAGCCAAAAAACAAGCTTACGCATCATCTCAAGGTCCATCGCTGTACATCCAGCTGTTCCTCTAGTAGGCTCTTCCCAGACATGAAGAAATATGCAAGAACCTGCATGCGGTTTAGGAGTTTCCCAATTATACCCCACGACAACACCCCACGTATATTCCACAGCATACTTCTCCATTTGTTCGGCGCTTTCCCAATCCCTATCGGTAATGGTCGAACTATGAACGAGGCGATTGTAATAACGGGAATCGGGGTCGTCAACACCTTCTAATCCTTTAATAGAGAGATAAGGCATAGTCACCGAAGGGGCTTGTTCCATCCCGAATGCTTGGACTAAAGGAAAGTAGCCTACAGGACTGCAGCCATCTCCTTCACGTTTAATACAAGCCATACCATTCTTTCCGACAACAACAGGAAAAGGTTCCCAAACCGCTTCCCACTCTCCCTTATCATTTCGTTGATAAGCTGTCATAACCCCCTCGACAGCGTGAAGTGAAGGAGTGGTGACGATCAATAGCTGTTCACACCTGGGCTCCACTATAAACTCTTTGGGGAAGAAGAAGTTCCTGTAGAAGACCCGAAACGGCTTTGGACTACATTCCAATCGATATTTTTGAAAAAGGCGTCAATATAACCAGCACGATCTAAACCATACTCTGTCAAATAAGCGTGCTCCCATACATCGAGAACAAGCAGAGGTTCGGCGCCTGCAAGCTGGCCAAGATCATGCTCAGAAATCCAGACATTCATCAATCTTCCAGTTTGTGGATCGCGACAGAGTATGACCCAACCAATCCCTCTCATCATCGCTGTATCCAAGAACCCTTTTTTCCAATTCTCGAATGTAGCGAATTGATTCTGCAAAGCTAAGTAGAGAGAAGAATCTTTGGATAACTCTGTTTTACCTCCTAAATTACCAAAATAGAATTCATGCAGGCGCATCCCATCAAATTCCCAGCCTAACCGCCGCTTGAGTGCTCCATACGTGTAAACTTCTAATGGAGTACTCGAAGCAGGATTTTGCAAGGCTTGGAGGAGAAGATTGGTGTTTTTTACATAGCCCTGGTAGAGCTGGAAGTGCATTTTTAGCAATTCATCGGAAAATCCTGACATGCCCAGAAGTCTACTATAGTCTGCAGCTTTGTATTCAGCGCTTAACGTAGATGACTTAGTATCAACAGCATGTAAAGCCATACTCGATGTGAGTAAAAAAGAAGCCATCAGCCAAGTTTTCATGGGGACCTTTTATTTTTTGCGTGGTTTCAAAAGATGAGAAAGAGAAGAGTCAATGCTATGCATAACAGCATGCGTCGAAGAAAAATGGGGTTCAACAAGATTAGGATTGTCATTAAAAATGACGAGGTATTTATCTCTTTGCACCAATGTTTTATCGCGGACAGTACCTGTTTTGTCCAAATAAGTCAAAGTTACACAAAAATGGACAGTTCCATCGAAATGCTCGAAAAACTCCTCTTCGAGAAGAAGGGTGTATTGGTCTTTGCGAAATAGATAAGTACCATTGGGGTGTCCTTCCAGAATTTTTTCAGCACCTTCGCGATCGAGCTTATGCCATATGTCATGGATAAGAAGCTGATTCTTTTTCAAATTACTTAAAAGGACGATTTGAGCGGAGGCAAATTTCTGAAAAAAATCCTCGCTACTCAAACCCTGCGGAGATTTACCCAATTTTGCGTTGATTATATCAAGAGTTTCCAGAATCACCTGCCGGGCCTTGGGTGACCATCCTTTTAAATGAAAAACCTTCGCAGAATTTTTCGAGTTTTCGCAAACTGTGAGAAGGGGTTTTTTAGAGGGTGTAGTGAATTCAATGTGGAAGCATTTCCAGCATTTCTTATTTTCCTTAGCCGGAGCTTGATTCCGAATCTCACCGGTAGAGATTTCGATCCATGTTTTGCATTTTTTTTCTTTTGATCGCTGTAAGAGAGTCTTGAGTAATTCGAGATTATGCTTAACCGTTTTGTTTTTGACCGTAATCCGCATTCTATACTCCTCTGAAACTAGCTTAGTACCGGTTTTTAGCCTTTATAGCCATGCAATTGCTGGCTCATCTCTCTTAAACGAGGGAGCATGGAATCTTCCAACCAGGGACGCGACTCTGTCACTAAACTCTGGCAATAATGGGCGGCATCCGTCATAGGGGGTGGATCCAAATTGTCCATTACATGACTTAACCGAAGACCGCCTACAGGAGTATCACAGATTTCATAAAAATCACCGACAATACCTCCTTTCCTATCTTCTCCTAAAAGTTCCAGCGAATTTTGAGCGGTGATTTTACCGTCGCTTTTGTCCTGCTCGACTTTGGCCAATGTACTCTTAACATAGGTCAAATCCCCCACAAATTGGCCAATGAAAGCACCATCATCTATAAGAGAGGGTTTTAGATACAATTGCCCTAACCGGTCCTGTAAATGATCAAATCCTGCGGCAATATCTTGAGCATCTTGTTGCGCACGCCCTGAAAGATCAGAGAAAGGCATTCCTGAAGATGGCCCGCCTACCGGAGGTAGAGCGCTAGGGAATTGAACCATAAATGTTGTTAGTTTAATTTTATTGGGATCAACTTATTTCACTCTCAATTTATCTTTATATTACATGAATTAAGAAATTATCCACACAAAAAGGGACCTATAAACCTTCTTAGAGCATATTTTTAGATTTTTCAGCAGAGGCATTAAGAGCTTGCATAATAGCAAAATGGACGCGGTATTCTTCGAGCACTTTCAACCCCTCGATTGTAGTACCGCCTGGCGAAGCCACTTGCCAACGTAGGGCAGCCGGATGCATTTGTTGCTCCTCCATAAGAGCTAATGTTCCCTCAAATACTCGCCTGACAAGAGGAAGCGCTTGATCGGCAGGAAAACCTGAATAAATCCCCCCTTCGGTGAACGCCTCGACTAAATAGGCTATGAAAGCAGGAGCGCAAGCTGTAAGAGCCATGAGAGCATCGATTTTGCTTTCATTTACCCACAGAACCATGCCTGTTGATTGGAAAAGAAGAGATATTTCTTTTCGGGCAGCCTCCGAAATTTGGGTATCTTCAACGAAACCCGTAACCCCTTTACCACAGCCTACGGCCAAATTGGGCATCGCACGCACAATAATGGGCGCGGGAAGTTTTTCGCGAAGCTGGGCATAACTAACTCCTGCTAACACGCTAACAATTCGTGTCTCAGGTTTTAATAAGCTAGCCATCTCCTTAGCCATACGCAGGAAATCTTTAGGTTTGATGGCTAGAATGACAAAGTCTGCATCTTGTAAGGCCTCTTCAAGGGTTTTTGCAAAGACCGCATCCTTTAATTGGGTGGCGAGAGCCTGACTTTTTTCTAAATGCTGATCAAAAAGCTTAAGTGAAGAGGAATTCGACAAGCCTCGCGCCAGAGCGGACCCCATATTTCCACACCCTACAATTGTCACTTTCTTCATTAAAACCTCATCATAAAAGTTTCGGCCTTAGAGGATATCGTAAACTATGAGGGTGGGTGGCTGCTTTCAATTTGAATACCTTGATGTCCCTTGATCGAAAGTTCAGCTCCATTCCCTAATAAATGCAACATAGCTCCATTTTCTATTTGTACCTGATCTATTTCAAATCTGGAAAGATAGATATAGAGTGTTCGCAAAACCCATCCATGTGTGACTATCGCAATTTGCTGACCTTTGTACTTCTTTGAAAGTAGCTGAAGACAAGGAAGAACTCGCTGTAAAATCTCTTCTCCAGTTTCAGCTCCCTCAACTAAACGATATGAAAAACGTTCTTTAGCGGAGAGAGACTCTCTATACTCCAGCTCTTTTTGACAGCGGAGATGTAATTCCTCCCATCTTAAACCATCCAAGGGACCATAGGTGCATTCACGTAATTCCTCTACACGCTGAATAGCCATTTGGTGGTAGCTAGCGATTATCTCGGCAGTTTGGTAGGCACGAAGCAAAGGGGATGAATATAGGGCAGCAAGAGGGAAATCGGATAAATGCTGGGCCACACTTTGCGCCTGGCGAACACCTTCTTCATTCAGAGAACGATCGATTAATCCCTGAAATCTTCCTTCGGCATTCCAGTCCGTTTGACCATGCCGAATGAGATAGAGATTAGTGGTTTCCTGTTGTGAGATGTCCATTGCAATTGATTTCCCCTGCATAATTTGTATGGATAATGGTCTTGATTGCGTCTATTGTAGTGCCGCGTTTCAAAGCCCACATGAGTTTGGTTATGGTAGCTTCAAGACTCATGTCGAACCCTTCGATAACTCCACATGAGAGGGCCTTTTCACCTGTTGCATAGACAGACATCTGGGTCGATCCTTCTAAACATTGGGTGCGGATGACCACGGGAATGTTTTTTTGATGCGCTCTTTCGAGAGAAGGCAGATAGACTTGGGGTATATTGCCTGTACCATAAGCATTAAGGACAATCCCCTTAATCCCATGGTCAAGTAAATGGTCTAAAATCGACGCAGGCATCCCAGGTGCTAAAGAAAGAACAGCAATGTCTGCAGCAAATCCACATTCTAATAGAAGCTCTTGTTCACTTCTTGGGGGAACATTCGGAATTAATTGAATCATGCGACCTACTTCACCTAATCTCGGCCAATTGAAGCTAGCAAAGGCATTCAATTTTGAATGGGAGATTTTAGTGGAGCGGACTCCTAGAAGGATTCTTTCACCAACCAATAGAAAAACCCCTGCGATATTTTTACATGCCACCATGACAGCATTGACAAGGTTGCGGCGTGCATCGCTTTCGATGCGATGACCGGAGATTTGAGCGCCTGTAAAAATCACGGGCTTTCCCAGTTGCCGTAGGGCAAAGGTAATTGCACTTGCGGTATACGCCATAGTATCGGTCCCGTGTAAAACGACAAAACCATCATATTGGGAATATACCGAATGGATCGCTTGGGCTAGTCGATCCCAGATTGAAGGTTTCATGTCGCTAGAATCGATATTCACAATGTATTCAAGATCGATATCAGCTAGCCCAAAGAGGCGGGGCTCCATGGTTAAAACAGCTTGAAGAGCATTTTCTTTCGATGCTATATCCAGGACTCCTTGAGCATTTGGCACCATGACCATGGTTCCGCCGCAGAAAAAAATGCAAATCTTAGGTTTCATATTTAGACTTTTTAAAAAATTGTAATTGGATAACCACTTAGGAAGTTTCTTGTATATAAATCATCATACTGCAAAAAATCAGGCATATCAAGGCTACTAATGACTCTATTTGGCAAACAGTCTCTTCCTTATACCCTACTTGGAACCTCCTTAGTTCTCCTTTTCTGCTATTTTTTTGTCGATCAGCCACTGACCTATTGGATAGCTTCCCTGCCGCTCTCTGTTCAGAAGATAGCCAAAATAGCGACTGCCAGCTTTGCTCCTAATGTATTGATGACAGCAGGACCACTATTCTATTTCTTTTATGTAGTTTTGTTAAAAAAAACCTCTCTAAAGAGGGAGATTCTTTTTATTATCATCGCAATCCCCGCTGCAGTCGTGATGGTTGATGTAGCAAAAACCCTTATAGGAAGAACGCGCCCTGGTCTTCTGCTCCGCGCCGATATTTATGGTTTTTTTCCTCTTGGATTAAAAGATTCCTATCGATCCTTTCCTTCAGGTCACAGTGCAGCTATTTGCGCACTTATGGCCTCCTTAGCCTCTTATCGTCCGCGCGCAGTTGTGCCTCTTTTCCTTTTAGGGCTTAGCTTCTCTTTTTTGCGAGTTTTGGGACTGGCCCATTTTTTTAGCGATGTTTTAGGTACGGCGATTATGGTTTTTTGCTTAGTATTTACTCTTCATTCACTTTACCAACGAGAATACCATGGAAGAATATCTGAAAGACGAAGTCGTCAGAACACGAAAAACTGACTATCCCATCCATCCCCTCCTTCAAGGACGTTGCTCGCCGCGTGCGATGTCGGGAGAAGAGATAACCAGCGATGAATTGATGGCTCTTTTTGAAGCGGCACGTTGGTCTCCTTCCTCTTACAATGCACAACCCTGGCGCTTTCTTTACGTCAAACGCAATACCCCGGAGTGGTCGAAACTATATGACACTTTAGTAGAATTTAATCAAAAGTGGACCGCAGCGGCTTCAGCTCTAATTCTTGCTGTCTCGCGAGATACCTTTGAACACAATAATAAGCCCGCGCAAACCCACAGTTTCGACACAGGATCGGCATGGATGGCAATAGCCCTAGAAGCTTCTCATCGCAATCTCATCGCTCACGGCATGCAGGGTTTTGATTATGAAAAAGCAAAAATCAATATGCAAATTCCTGCTGGTTATACAGTGGAAGCCATGATTGCAATTGGGAAACCTGCGCCTAAAAAAGCATTATCCGAAGACCTTCTCAAAAGCGAAACCCCTAGCAAAAGACGCCCATTAGCGGAAATCGCTAGAGAAGGTGTGTTTAGTTTCAATACTTAGAGTGTTAAAGGTTCATGGACTGTGCGGCGATCCAACTCGTTGTCCATGCATTTTGAAAATTGAATCCTCCTGTAATCCCATCGATGTCGAGCACCTCGCCCGCAAAGTAAAGCCCCGGACAAAGAAGACTCTGCATGGTCCGGGGATTGACCTCGTCCAAATTCACTCCCCCACAGGATACAAATTCCTCTTTATGGATGCTTTTACCTTTTACAAGCATTTTGCTAGCTACAAGGGTTTCGCACAGCTTAAGAAGGGCAAGACGAGATAACCCCGAATAGCGTACCTCATGTCCAATGCCAGCATAGTGCAAAAGACGTTCCCATAGCTGACGGGGAAGGTTAAACAAGGGTTCGGCCATAATCCGTTTACTAGGGGTTTCCTTCTTTATTTTTAATAAGTGCAAGCGCATCTCTTCCTGATTAAATCCAGCCACCCATTGAATTTTCAATTCCGCCGAATAATTAACAGCGTGTAATTCCCTTGCCGCCCAAGCAGAAAGCCGCAAGATGGCGGGGCCACTTAGACCCCAATGGGTAATAAGAAGCGGTCCTGTTTCTTTAAATGTCAAACATTGCACAGTGACTTCTGGAATCGTTACTCCAGCAAGTCCCGATAGTCGAGGATCCTCAATGTGAAAAGTGAAAAGTGAAGGAACAGGAGGTATTATCGTATGCCCTAATGTTTTAATTAATACATGAGATTTAGGGTTACTGCCCGTCGCGACTAAAAGGTTCTTAGCGAGAATTTTTTCTTTATTTTCACATTCTAACATAAAGATGGAATCATTTTTCTGGATCGAGATCACGTCCATTCCTAAGCGAATTTCAATTCCCTTTTTCTTAGCTTCATTCTGGAAACAATCGATAATAGTTTGAGAACTGTCCGTAATAGGGAACATTCGTCCATCTTTTTCCACTTTTAAGTCCACTCCACGAGTTTCAAACCATTCAATTGTATCACGTGGCTGAAAACGATGAAAAAGAGCCTGTAAAAAAAGAGAACCTCGCGGGTAGCGCCTTTTGAGTTCTGCAGGAATAAAGCAAGAATGGGTGGTATTACAACGACCTCCCCCAGAGACTCGAACTTTGGCTAAGGGCTGACGTGTTTTTTCTAGAATTACTATTTGTGCACTCGGACACTTTTCAGCACAAGCCAAAGCGCCAAAAAACCCCGCAGCTCCTCCACCGAGGATGACAATATCATATTCTTGTGTAGAAAAGCTCATAGGTAAAAAAGTTTACCATAGAGACAAAAAAAAATCGAGCAAGCCCTGTACTTGCTCGACTGACTCTACAAACTAACATCCCTAAACTTATGCAGCTTAAAGACATTCAGGGCTTAAGCTATCCGAACTTTATGCCGGATTAACTAAAAAATTCTTAGCGCTTTGCAGCTGCTTTTTTTCTGCGTCTTACAGCTGGTCGTTTTGCTGCTTTGCGTGAAGCTACTTTCTTTGTTGCTTTTTTAGCTGTTTTTCTTCGGGTAGTTTTTTTAGCCGAAGTTTTCTTTCTTGCTGCCATAATAATCTCCTTAGTTGACTGCAGTAAGTGCTGAATCTCAAAAACCATAATTAAGAGATATTCATCCTTACAAATTCACTATAACATTTTATTAATTAACGTTAAAATTTTTTTATAAAAATTCCTAATTACGATTTTGATTAAACCCAAAAAAAGCCTCTACAATAATGTGTAAAGGCTTTTTTAATTTTATAAAAAAATTTTACTGAATTGTATTTTTATGATTAAAAAATTGAAAAATTGAACAAGAATTATAAAAAAACAGAAGTTTTAATAAGAATTTTCCTAATTGGAAATATGTCTTGAATTTATTAAAGCACTATTCCATTTATGAAAATACACCCTCAAAATTTATAAGGGTCGATGAACATAAAATCGGAACTATGACATTGTCTTTCAACGAAAGATAAAATAGAAAAAAATATGAAATAAGAAAGTGAGATTAGTATGTTAAGCAAACAAAAGAAAATCCGAATCCACTCTGTAACTAAGAACCCTCTAAAAGATATTCTAAAAGCTAAACAAGCGAAAGGCTTTGGAAAAAAATCCACTTAACAAGACTTCGGTCTCTTGGAAGATTTTTGATTACACCTACTATTCAAAATCGATTGGGTAATAGTTGACCCTTGATTTAACTACTTATAAGAAATAACGCCACACTAGACAGGTTTCTGGCAGCTAAATACGACGTATTTCTTACAAGTAGTCTATAGCGTCCTCTTTGAATCGAGGGAGATCTATTTCGCGTCTTTTACCACAATCTCGATCTTTTCAATAACATCGCCAACTCGGATTTTATCGACGACATCCATGCCGGAAACAGTCTGACCGAAAACTGTATATTCTCCGTCTAGAAAAGGAGTAGGCTCAAGTGTAATGTAGAATTGCGAACCACTAGAACGCTTTTGAGGATTGACTTGATCGGGAAGTCGTGCCCAAGCTAAGGCGCCTTTGGTGTGCTTCATTTTAATTTCTGAGGGAAGCGTATATCCTGGTCCTCCGGATCCATTGCCAGAAGGATCTCCCCCCTGAATAACGAACTGAGGAACGACTCGGTGAAATCGTAACCCATTATAGAAATTTCCTTTTGCAAGGTTATTAAAATTGGTCACAGAGAGAGGGGCTTGTTCCGTATAGAGATCGCAAGTAATGATACCTTTCGCTGTGTGTATGACCGCTTGGTAGGTCTTATTCGCTTCAAATTTTGCTGGTTCGGTCGGTTCTACAAATGACATCTTTGCCTCCTCGGAGTGTGCTAGAGGGTGGAAGGCTCCCATTGAAAAAATTGCACTCGCAATAAACTTTAAGCTCAGACTGGAAATTCTCATCCGATCCTCCTCTTTTATGTAGTAACAATTACCTGATTGAACAAAAAAATCAAGGCATAAAAAGATTCGATCACTTAAAAGCAAATAATATACCGGATATATAATGGTGAGTTTAATGTTTGCAACTTTATGTGCGTGCGGATCTGCTTTATTAGGAATATTAGTCTCTGAGCCTATTCAAACAGATAAAAAGGTCAATGAGTGCCCTACTTCTCTTCTCCTTTATTATAGCTCTTCATGTTGGCATTCTCGGAAAGTTCTCGACTATTTGGAAGAAAATCATCTCTCACTTCCTATGAAAGACGTGAGTGTGGATAAAAAAGCGAAGGAAGAGTTGCAACTTAAAGGCGGACTTTTAATCGTACCTTGTCTTCTGATCAATGGTCAGCCACTTTATGACGATACGACCATTATACAATGGATTAATGATCATCGAGTTTGTCTTGTGGGAAAAGAAAAATAGAAGAGGGAGTTGCAAGAAATCTCTAGCAAAGTCAACAATATTTAGTTGACCTAAGTTGAGTCTAGCAACCCCCTATAACCTATACTAAAACTACTTTTTTCGAGTTTCAGAGCTTTTTGAGCCGATTTTCGATTCAAAATTGAAGTGAATAATAAACTTTGTATATTCCTTTAATTTTAAGGCGAAAATCGGCCAAAAATCCTTTGAAATCAGATTAAAAACAATCTTAGTACAGGACGAACCTATTTACGAGGTTGTTTTTCAGGACGGGCTCCAGGGGAATGCTGAGGTCTTGGGCTACCTTTTTGCTCAGTTTCCTCTTGCCATTTTGGGTTATTTTCTGAGTAATTTGGTTTTTGAGGCTGATTTTGGTTTTTCATAATAGGCTCTCCTTTAAAAGTTATTCAAGAGGGCATATTAAAAACACCCTCTTAATTTCATATTTTATACAAACTGCAATTACAGTTAAACATTATTTTAAATTACTGATAATTAAGGAGAACTAATGGAACTAAGTCTGCCAAACGACAAGAAAGGACCTCGCCGCGTACTCAGTGTCTTTGTTTTGGCTATGCTGAATGTTTCGATGATGGCGAGCTTACGTAATTTACCACTAGTAGCTGAATATGGCTTAAGTGCACTCGTTTATTTCGCTCTCGTTGCCCTTTTTTTCTTACTCCCCTGCGCTCTTGTCTCGGCTGAACTGGCTACAGGTTGGGCTAAAACAGGCGGTGTCTACATTTGGGTACGCGAGGCACTCGGTGACCGCTGGGGATTTGTGGCCATTTGGATGCAATGGGTACACAATGTCGCCTGGTATCCTGTCATCCTCGCCTTTGTCGCCACATCTTTAGCTTATGTAATCGGTCCCCATTTAGTGGAGAGCAAAATTTATGTTCTTACTGTAGTTCTGGTGGGCTTTTGGAGCATGACCCTTTTTAATTACTTGGGAATTAAGACCAGTAGCTGGTTTAGCGCTGTGGGAGTTATTTTAGGTACCATCGCTCCAGGAGTGCTCGTTATTACTTTGGGATTGATCTGGTGGATAAGCGGTAACCCACTTCAAACACCTATCTCTACTGCTGCACTTGTTCCCAACTTAAGTAGTGTGGGCAATATCGTTTTTCTCGCGGGACTGTTTCTCGCTTTTGCAGGCCTAGAAGTATCAGCTGCCCATGCAGGAGAAGTAAAAAATCCTCAAAAAAACTACCCGCGCTCCATTATTATCGGCGCTATTATTACCTTTTGCTTATTCATGCTCGGAGCTTTAGCAATTGCTTTTGTAATTCCACGCGAGCAGATAAATCTTGTTACGGGTCTTTTAGAAGCCTTCAACACTTTCTTTTCTTTCTGGAATCTTCAGTGGATTCTTCCCATTATAGGCATTCTTCTCATCATCGGGGCTGCTGCAGAAGTCAATGCGTGGATAATTGGACCTGTCAAAGGATTGTACGCAACTTCTATCCATGGTAATTTGCCTCCGATATTCCAAAAAGTGAACAAACACGGAACTCCTACTAATCTCCTCTTCTTTCAGGCTCTGATTGTAACTGTAACCTCGTGTGTGATCTTATTCATGCCTACAATTAGCAGCTCCTACTGGATTCTCTCTGCATTGAGTGCGCAGACCTATCTCGTTATGTATGTTTTGATGTTCATTTCGGCGATTCGTTTACGTTATTCTCGCCCGCATGTTCCCCGAGTCTACCGCGTTCCTTTTCATTATCCGGGGATGTGGATCGTAGGCAGCATGGGCATATTAGCCTCTCTTTTTGCGATTACAATCGCTTTTATACCACCTACACAAATTCCTATCGGCAATCCTGTTTTTTACGAATCCTTCCTCTTAGTAGGTTTTTTTGTTATGCTCGGCATTCCTTTATGGATCTATCAATTACGAAAGCCTGAGTGGGTAAAAAAAACTATGAAATAATAGAAAATTAACCGTTCAGATAATTAATAACTTTTCCTCCCTTCATTATTAATGAGTGTTTATAATTAACAGGAGAGTGTTAATTCTGTAAAAATAAAAAATTCAATGACAAGAACTCCCCTTGCAGATCTGCTGCGTCCCACATCGCTTGATGAAATCGCCGGCCACGAACAATGGCTGGGAGAGAATGGGTGGCTACGTAAAATTATCTCCTCGGGTCGACCACTCTCATTATTATTATGGGGTCCACCCGGATGTGGGAAAACGACCTTAGCCCGCATTTATGCTCGGGCCTTCGACGCGACTTTTATCCCTTTCAGTGCTTCTGCAGGCAGCTTAGCTGAATTAAAAAAACAATTAGATGAAATTTCAAACGCGCCTCTTCTTCATAAACGCTCCATTCTTTTTATTGATGAAATCCATCGCCTCAATAAGAGCCAGCAAGATTTCTTCCTTCCACTTGTGGAAAATGGCCATACGATTCTTATAGGAGCCACTACAGAAAATCCCTCTTTTGCCCTTCAAGGGGCTCTTCTTTCGCGACTACGCGTCATCACCCTTCAACACCTAGATGAGGCGGCGCTGACGAAGATTCTTGATCGTTATGAAAATTGTTGTGGAAAACTGCCGCTAACTGAAGAAGCGCGCCTTTTTTTAATTACAAGCGCAAGTGGTGATGGTCGCTACCTACTCAACCTTGTCGAAAATTTATCCTTTCTTTCGGGCGACCATTTGCATACAACGGAAGAGATTCAAACCTCAATTCAAAAACGCCCCCCTTTATACGATAAACAAGCAGACCAGCACTATAATTTAATCTCCTCCTTACACAAAGCTGTGCGAAGTAGTGATCCGGATGCTGCGCTATATTGGCTGGCCCGCATGCTAAAGGGTGGCGAAGACCCTCTTTATATCGGGCGAAGAATGATTCGAATGGCTTGTGAAGATATTGGCCTTGCAGATCCGCAAGCTATGGGCGTTACCCTTCATGCCTGTGAAGTATTTGAACGACTTGGTTCTCCGGAAGGAGAGCTTGCCTTAGCTCAAGCTATACTCTATCTCGCCCTTAGCCCGAAGAGCAACGCGGTCTATACAGCTTTTCAAGAGGCATCTGCCCTAGCCGAGCAAACTTCGCAGTTAGCTCCATCACTCATTAGTGTGAATGCCCCCACATCTTTGATGAAAAATTTAGGTTATGGAGCTGAATATATCTATGATCACGACACCCCTCAAGGCTGTTCAGGGCAGCGTCACCTACCACAAGAATTAGCTGAGCGCTCCTTATATCATCCAGTCGAACGAGGCTTTGAGCGGGAGTTAAAAAAGCGACTTGATTACTTTACCTCGATCCGTCATAGAATATCTACATCGCAAGATACTTAATTCATAAATTTATTATCCCATTCAAATAATTACGAACTGAATGCAATAATTTCATTTATTGTTTCAACTAATTTTAGTTCATAAATAAAATAAAACATCTTAATGCAAAATAAACAATCTTCGGGTAAGATTCTCACCGTACTCCAAGAAAAGGTGTTGCCATGAGTGTAAATCAAATACCCGGATCCTATCCATATCATGCCCAGGCATATCCTCAAGAGGTGCCTCTTTCTGATGGTGAATCTGTAAATAATGTTGAACAACAAAGAAGTTCTTTATCATCCAGAGTTGTCGAATGGATTTCCGCTGATCGCCCTTATTATCAACGTATTGTCGTCTATGCCATTGCCGCTGTTGCAGCCGTTATTCTTTGCGTTTCATGCGTAGGAATTCCTTTTTTGACTCAAGTAGCCACCGCTCATAAAAAACAAACTGGTGAAAATCAGCTACGAAGGCTTGACCAACCTATTATCAACATTATAGGGGGAGAAGATGCCTATGAAAATTTACCCGTTTATCTTTTTGATACAAAAGATGCGCGTTATGAAGGCGCATGCCCTTCGACGCAGGAAATAACAGCTCCGATCATGCGAGGTACAGATAAGTACGGGCGGCCCGTTCTATTTTTCAAAATTTATGATAGAACAACAAGTTCGAGCTTTGTCGAAATGATTTATCGCCAATATAGTCTTGAAGGGAAAAATAACCCTTGGATAAGAAATCCCAATGGTCGCTCCATATTTGACTGCGATATTGTAATAGAGGGTAAAGCTCTTGAGAGACTTAACCGCCTATTTCACCGGACACTTTCTCCCTATAGTTTATTGCGATAGGCCAAGTTTCTATTATAAGCAAAAAAAACCTCCTGTTGGCATGCAACAGGAGGTAAGAAAGCAGATTTTTTTATCTCAAGCCAAATGCGAATAGGACGTAACTAAAATACGTAGCCTTTTCGTTCCATACTCTATAAGAGTACTTGGTACCTCGAGAGACCGTGAGCGTAAAACACTTAAGACGGTCAATCGCTTTCTCAAGCGGTTGGATAAGTGTGAGTTCAAACCTCTTTCAGAAACAGTTCATATCACCTAAAGCTCCTCTGCGGTTTATTGCAGCACTAGCATTCCATCCGTCCATCGACAGAATAGGATGCCTAAAGGAGTTTTTGGTTAAGCTATTTCCTCTCATCCTTGTAGAGCAAGGGCTATCCAACCACTCGGAGGGGTAAACCTCTTATTTTTATAATATCATAATTCAAATTATTTACTTAATTACTTTCGTAATTATTTTAATTCACTCATTTATAGTATTTACCGTTGGTAAAAAAAATATAACTGTGTATGGAGTAATTTAAGAGAGTGCATCAAAAGTAAATTTTTATCGATTTTCTGGGCTTTTAGAGCAGATTTTACTTTTGATGCACCCTCTAAGAGTGTTCCTGAACTAAGTCTAATTCTGAATGGGAATTAACAATGTCCCGCTTTTCTTGTATTTTTCTGGTCTCGGTTATTTTTGCTACAGGGTGTGCCAAAACCGAAACAGATATGCTCTCTAGGTCAACTACAGCCGATTGCGTCACATGTGAAAGTGAAGCCCTTCTCTCAGGACAATTCGTTGAAAGTGAATGGCCCCACAAAGAGTGGTGGCAAGACTTTGACGATTCTAATCTCAACCGCCTGATTCAAATTGCACTTGAAACCAGCCCCTCACTGAAAACTGCAGAAGAACGACTTAAACGAGCAACAGAAACAGCTAAAGCTCAACGTGGCTACTTATTTCCTGAAATTGACCTAACAGGAGGAACGAATTGGCAACATTTTGGTAAGAACAGCTTCTTCCGCAGTTTAGGCCCCGATGTAGTCCCACCCGTTCTTAATCAGATCGATCTAGATTTAAACTTTATTTACGAATTCGATTTCTGGGGAAAGAATAGAGCTTTATATCAAGCAGCTCTTGATGAAGCGTTGTCGATAAAAGCCGAACGAGATCAGAGCATTCTCATTCTTACCACTTCCATTACGTATGCGTATTTTCAACACCAACGAGCAGCCAAGAAATTAGAACTTTTAAAAAAAATTGGCCAAAATCATGAAAAGCTGGTCAACCTCACCCAAGGTCGTTATGACCATGCTCTCGATTTTGCCGTTCAGGAAAATTCTTCTCAGCAAGCCGACTTAGAAGCCAGTAAATCCATTATTCAGACCGAAGAAGAACTCCTTCTAATAGAGCAAAGAATCAAGGCGATGATTGGTGTGGGACAAGACGGAGAGCTAGCTATCTCTCCGCCATCAATCAGTAACCACAACCATAAAACTCCACTTCCCTCTCACCTTTCACTTGATCTTCTTGCACGTCGCCCCGACTTAGAAGCGCAATTGTGGCTTGTTGAAAAGAGTGCTGAGGAAATTCATGTTGCTAAAACTGCTTTCTACCCGGACATCAATCTGATGGCTTTTGTCGGTCTTGAAAGCTTACATTTTAACAATTTTTTCTCCCGCCAAAGTATCATGTCCTCCCTTAATCCTGCATTTCATCTTCCCATTTTTACTGCAGGCCGCTTGAGGGCTCAACTTCGTGAAAGATCAGCTGCCTTCAATGAAGCTATTCAAGTTTATAACAACTTAGTTCTCCAAGCGGCCCAAGAAGTCGCCATGCAGTTAACACAAATCACAAAAATCCAACAACAAGTCGACTTGCAAAATAAAATTGTAGAAACAACGGCGTATAACACCCAAATTGCTCAAGCGCGCTTTACGCATGCACTTGACCCTCTGTCTATTTTTCTTAATCGGCAAAATGAACAATTTCTCGAGGAAATTACTCTCGCAGAGCTCACTTATGCCCGTCGCTTAGCCTCTGTCCTTCTTATTCGGGCTTTAGGAGGTGGGTTTTTCTATGAGTGAAGAACCAAGAAAAGATGAGCTCGATCCTGCAGCTAAAGCAGCCCTTACAAAAAAGCGCAGAAAAGCAATTGCTATCGCTGTTGCTATTTTCTTGATTTTGGGTCTGGCTTTTTTTCTTTATTGGTTGATTTGGTGGCGTTTTGAGGAAACTACAGACGACGCGTATGTCAATGGCAATCAAGTCATGGTAATGCCGCAAGTACAAGGCATCGTCACCTCTATCCTCACGGATGATACCCAGTTTGTTTGCGAAGGACAGATGTTAATTTCGCTAGATCCCCACGATTTTATAGTGGCCTTTGAACGTGCTAAGGGCCACCTTGGTCAAACAGTTCGCGATGTGAGTCAGCTCTTTGCCACGGTTGGTCAGTTAGCAGCTGAACTTGAAGTCCGTAAAGCCGATCTTCTAAGGGCAAGTTTAGATTATGAACACCGTAAAAATCTTGTCGACTCGGGCAGCGTATCAAGAGAGGATTTTGAACATAGCGAAACGTCCCTTTACGCAGCCTATGCCTCTTTGCAAGCAGCTGAAGAGAACCTTTTAGGAGCGGAAGTAGAAGTTAAAGGCACAACGATTCTGACACACCCACGTGTTCAAATGGCTAAAGCCCAGCTCAAAGAGGCCTTTCTTTCGCTGCATCGATGCACAATATACGCCCCAGCTACAGGAATCGCCACACAGCGAAGTGTTCAAGTCGGTCAATCTGTGACTCCCGGCACTCCCCTGCTTTCTATTGTTCCCATCGATCAGATGTGGATCGATGCCAATTACCGCGAAGTGCAGCTTAAAAACCTGCGTATTGGCCAAAAAGTGAAGATCAATGTCGATATGTATGGGCGAGATATTCCTTTCCATGGGTGTATAGTCGGTTTAAATCCAGGTACAGGAAGTGTCTTTTCTGTTCTTCCTCCCCAAAATGCTACAGGGAATTGGATCAAGATCGTACAACGACTGCCTGTTAGAATTTCCCTAGATCCTGACGAAATAAAAAAATACCCTCTTTTCCTGGGTCTTTCGGTCGAAACTCGCACAGATACTCATGAGCGATCAGGAGCTCGGCTTCCCACTCTCAGCGTACAAAAACCTTTCTATTCAACTTGTGTGTTTGCATCCGAACTCGAAGGAGTTGACGATGTGATAGAGGATATCATCGAAGAGAATTACTACTATGAGCCATGAATCGCAAGAGGCAGCGATCTCACTTTCATTCTGGCCTCGTATGGTCGTATTTATCGGCCTCTCTCTTGCCACATTTATGGTTGTGCTGGATTATTCGATTGCCAATGTCTCCCTCCCTTACATTGCAGGTGACTTAGCTATTAGTGCTGAGCAGGGCACTTATGTAATTACCTCTTTTGCTGTCGGAAATGCCATAGGACTTGCTATGACGGGGTGGCTAGCGAAACGCATAGGACAAATACGCCTCATCCTTCTGTCCACGCTTCTTTTTATTATTATGTCTTGGGTTTGCGGGATTTCGATGAATATAGAAATTCTCGTCATCGCACGATTTATTCAAGGATTTGTTTCTGGTCCTATGATTCCCATGAGTCAAAGTCTTATCGTGATGACCAGCACACCCAAAGCACGTACAAATGCCGTTGCAATTTGGGCCACGATTGTCGTTGTAGCTCCAATTGTCGGCCCTATCGCAGGTGGTTACATATCCGACTGGTATCATTGGCCCTGGATCTTTTATATCAATATTCCCATTGGCATTATCGCCCTTTTATTGATGCTCACTTACCTACGCGGGAAGGGAAACCCTCCAGCAAAAGCTCCTACTGATGTGTTAGGTCTAATTTTTCTCGTCTTAGGTGTGACATCTCTACAGGTCCTTCTGGACAAAGGTCAACAATGGGATTGGATCAACTCCCCTATTATTGTTACATTGGGGATCATCACGATTATCTCTTTTACTCTCCTGATTATCTGGGAGCTCTTCCACCTCACACCTTTTCTTGAATTAAGGCTCTTTAAATTTAGGACTTTTACAACAGGTATTGTCGCTATCGCTTTTTCCTACGCCATCTATTTTGGTTCCGTCGTTTTGGTTCCTCTATGGCTACAGGTCAACGTCGGTTACACAGCCACTTGGGCTGGATTAGCTGTTGCTCCTCTCGGTCTGGCCCCCATGTTTTTGGCTTCGTGCAACCCCTGGATTATACGTCGCATAGGAACAGTTTCCACTTTGTTATTTGCCTTTATTATTTTCTGCCTAGCGTGTTTTTATAATGCCTATTTCACCCCCCAAGTAGATTTTTTCCATATAGGACTATCTCGATTCTTTTTTGGTATTGGGATGGCTTTTTATATCACCCCTCTAATGCTTCTTTTTGTCCAAGAAATTCCTCATGAACAGCTGGCCAGTGCAACAGGGATTTTTCATTTTATACGCGCGATGGTAGGAGGAATTGGCACCTCCCTTTTTACCACACTCTGGGAAAGACGCACCATTTTTCACCATGAGAGAATTGGCGACGCTATAACCCCATTTTCTCTACAAACACAACATGTGCTTACCACTTTGCAGCGCTATAATTTAAGCACAGAAAAAGGATTAGCCTCTCTTAATAGCGAACTCAATAATCAAGCAGCGTTGATGGCCCTTAATGATGCTTTCTTTCTTATGGCCTGGATCTTTATTGGACTCATTGTTTTTTTACTCTTCTCTTCCCGTAAAAGCCGTCCAGCGAAAACCCCCACCATTGAAACGACAATCGGTGGTCATTAGAATTTGCACTTTATTTCGGATAATTTCATGTTTATTTTACTCACTTTAGCAAGAATTGACGTTAGTAATCGAATCTGGTAGCATTACTACTTGACTGTTCAAAGAGGGTGCATCAAAAGAATTTCATCGCTTTAAGAGATTGTGATAGAAATTACGTTTGATACACCTCCAATATTGGAGAGAAAAATGGAAGGCGCTTCGCAACTTTTTGATTTCACAGATACTATGAATGTGAAGTTAAAATTGTCCAAACGAGCGTTTGACATTCTCTTCAGCGGAGCTGCGCTCTTATTGGGAATGCCTTTATTTATCTTCTGTGCTCTTGTTGTGAAGTTCTCTTCTCGAGGCCCTATTTTTTTTGGAAGTAAACGGATTGGTCTAGCAGGAACTTCTTTCAGCTGCTGGAAATTCCGCACCATGTACATAGATGCCGAACATAAACTTCAAGACCTCTTGAGAAATGACCAGGCTCTTCTCTCCGAATGGAAGAGGTTTTATAAACTCAAAGATGATCCTAGAATTACTCCTACAGGCAAGTGGTTGCGAAAACTGTCGTTTGATGAGCTCCCACAATTTTGGAATGTTCTTAAAGGTGACATGAGCATCGTAGGTCCTCGCCCTCTTTCAGAAGATGAAATCCGAAATTCCTTAGG
This sequence comes from Chlamydiota bacterium, assembly GCA_013288005.1. Classification (GTDB taxonomy): domain Bacteria; phylum Chlamydiota; class Chlamydiia; order Chlamydiales; family Rhabdochlamydiaceae; genus JABDCS01. The sequence continues at coordinate 23,102 of JABDCS010000008.1, forward strand.
AAAAAAAGCTGCGAAGATTCTCTCCGTACGCCCAGGATTAACCAGCATTTGGACTGTCCGAGGACGCAACAACCTTACCTTAGCAGAACGGACGCGACTCGAACTATTTTATATCGACCATCAATCCTTCTTTTTTGATTGTCGGCTCATTTTGAAAACCGCCCTAGCTATGTTCTATCCTAAGGGAGCTTTTTGAGTCTGATGAAAACCCCCATATTGGTCACGGGCGGAGCAGGCTATATTGGAAGCCATGTCTCTAAAGCTCTCTATGAAAATGGCTATACTCCGGTTGTTTTTGATAATCTTTCCAGCGGTCATTTGCATGCCGTTCAGTGGGGGCCCTTTATTGAAGGCGATCTTCATGATACTTTTGCTCTAAAAGCGGCGTTTGAAAAATTCTCACCTCTGGCTGTTATCCATTTAGCTGCATCTATTAACGTACGAGAGTCTCTTACTAATCCTGCTCTTTATTATAGCAATAACATTGGGGGAACTCTTAGTCTACTTCAGGCGATGGTGGACTCCGGTGTCAGCTATATCGTTTTTTCAAGTACTGCAGCTGTCTACGGTAATCCTCACTACCTTCCCATCGACGAAAAGCATCCGATTAGCCCCTTAAATGCTTATGGGAAAACCAAGTATGCTGTTGAGAGTATGCTGGACGATTTTTTTCAGGCACATGGACTTCGCTCAATTATCTTTCGTTATTTCAACGCTTGTGGAGCAGATGAAGAAGGAAAAATTGGCGAGAATCACAATCCAGAAACCCATCTTATTCCCGTGATTATGCGGACCTTGCTCCAATCTGGTTCATCTTTACAGGTTTATGGCGATGACTATGATACCCAGGATGGGACAGCTATCCGCGATTACATCCACGTTGCAGATCTTGCACAAGCTCATGTAAAAGCTGTACAGTATCTCCTCAATGCGGGCGAAAATCTTAAATTAAACCTGGGCACAGGGCGAGGCCACTCCGTCAAAAAAATTATTGACACAATCGCCTCGTTTACAGGACGCGATGTCCCCTACCAGGTCCAACCTCGCTTACCTTGCGATAGCCCCATCCTCGTTGCAGACCCTCGTTTAGCCCAGAATCTCCTCGGTTGGGAACCCATTTTCTCTGATCTCGCCACTATTATTAAGAGTGCCTGGAATTGGCATTGCAGATAAAAGCCTTTCTTAATGAGATCTTTACTATCATAAATAATTGTTTTTGTAGCATTTAGTTTCATTTTTGAATAAAAAAGCTAATCAATTTACCTTTAATATATTAAATCTAATTGATTATAATATATCTAACAAACTTTAAATCAAAAATATAATAGGTAAAACATGTCATGTAATATCTTTAATTGCTGTGTACGTTGCTGTATCGAAAACGATCCGGTTCGGGTTGCACCCGCACCGGGAACAGCTGCCGCAGCACCCGCCCAACAACCAGGCGTAGCACTCCCTGTTGCGCAAGCGATAATCGCGCAAGGAGCCGCTCCTACACCCCCAGTAGCACAACCTTATGAACAAACACCCATAATGACCCTGCATGGATCTTTACCATCTCCAGATTATCGTGCGGCTATGGGTCTATTTTCTCGAAACACCTCCCCAGAACTAAGAGTACATAATCCTACTCGCCCAGGAACATTACGCCATCAAGAAGGCCCAGATGAAAATTCAGAAGCGATTACCAACGAATTGAATGAACCTTTTAGAGCATTCCCTACCGGTCATTTGCGCGTTCCAACACCCCTTCAACTTCCTCCCTTACGGACTCGAACTCCTTCTTCCCGTACTTCCCGTAGTCATGACCATCACCGTTCTGCACTTTATACACCTTCTTATCGGGCTAAATCTCCTCAAGATGGATTATTAACAAGAAACAACTCTCCCTCTGCCCACGTTTTACAATCTGAGGTTTTACCCTCCCCCGCTCATAGCAAATCTAAAAGTCCCAATGCCCCTATATCGACCCTTGAGTACTTGGCGGTATTCAGAAGAAGCTCTGTAGCCATTGTACGGCCAGGAGCGGGTGCTGAAGACGCAGAAGAATTTTCCCGTCGCTCCTCAGTTGAAGGTGAAAGCCAAGACAAACCAAGCGCAGATGTTATGTTTCATGCGCCGGGAAGCCCAAGAGAGTTAACGATTGGCGTTCCGTATTCTGTTACATCCCTGAAGACGAGTCCCTTAAACCGTACTACATTAGTTTCAACTATTGGCATGGGAGCAGGTCGGACATTCGCCCCTCCCCGAGTAGATGAGGAAGCTACTAAAGAAAGAAATGTTGTTCTTCGTTTAGCTGATAGCACTCCAACATCTATTAGCCCTGCTGTATCAACGTTAAGAAGTGCTCCAAGTAGCATAGGCGCTGGAATAGGCTCTGGCGACATATTTATCCCTTCTGACTCAGGGGATGATCTGAATATTCGGGAATTAATTACAGATACCCCTACAGAGTTGACTATCGGAGCTCCTTCAGCTCCTACAGCATTTACCGGTGCGCCTGCTAGAAGTAGGAGTAGTGGTAGAAATGGTAGACCAATACTCGCACCTTTGGCTCAGAGAGGAAACCTCCCACCAACTTTCCAAACATTTGGTGCTGCGCCTATCATTCCGGCTCTTCCTCTGCCAGCAGAACCTACCTAATTCTTCTATAGCGTATTTCTTGGATTTGGATGTGATAAACATCCAAATCCTCCTTAACAAACAGAGATAAAAGTTGACTTCTTGAAGGATAGGGAAATTTCGTGTAGATTGCAGCTATGCGTTTATTACCTGCTTTCCTGCTCGCTTTTTTTGTGAGCATTTTTTCTCATGCCTTTTGGCCCGAATTCCCCCTCATGTGTTTCTCGCCTTTTCTTGCCCTTGTTTGTCTACGTTTGCCACTATTAAAAAGCTTATGGCTAACCTTATTTGCGAGCCTTTCTCTTGATCTACTATCATCAGGGGAACGGCTTGGTTTCTATTTGATTCCCTATATGTTCAGCATTTTATTACTGCATCGCCATAAAAAGCATTTCTTTGAAGAGCAGCTCATTTCTTTTGCCCTATACACCGCGATCATCTCCAGTTTCACTACCTTATGGATGACCCTCTTTTCCCTTGTCAATGGACCTAAATTATCCTGGTCATGGCAATTTTTTGCTGTAGATCTTCTTCTTTTACCCTGTATGGATGGTCTTATGGGATTTTTTCTTTTTATCCTTCCTTACCGGGCCTTTCGTTTGTTGAAAAAAACGCCACATTGGCGGATTGGCTTTTTACGCATGAGGAAATCATGATCTCTCCTTCTCAACTCACCTTAATGGCCACCCATGCTGCGCTACAAGCTGGCGCCCTTCTCGCAAGAGGATTTGGAACTTCCTTTACTTTTTCAAGTAAAACGGAAGGCAGGCAAAACCTTGTCACAGAATTCGATTATGCTGCAGAAAAAATGATCATCGACTTTCTTCGAGTAAGAACACCAGGTTGCGCCTTTCTTGCAGAAGAAAGTGGTCATACAAAAGGCACATCTGAATTGCTTTGGATTGTCGACCCCCTTGACGGAACTGTAAATTTTGCTCATGGAATACCTTTTTTTTGTATCAGCATAGCCGCGGTATGGCAAAACGAGATCGTAACTGGAGTCGTCTACCAACCCCTCTTACATGAATTATTTACGTCGACAAAAGGTGAAGGTGCTTTCCTCAATGGACAGCCTATCCGAACATCCCAAAACAGATCGCCGGATCAAGCTCTTGTTACAACAGGTTTTCCTACCAATGTAGAAGATGATCCACGCGGGTGCATTGAAACTTTCAACCAGATGTTAGAAAAAGGTTTTCCTATCCGCCGCCTTGGGTCTGCAGCCCTAGATTTGGCTTATATCGCCGCTGGACGATTTGACGCGTTTTGGGAAGTGAAACTCTCTCCGTGGGACTTTGCTGCAGGATGCCTATTGATTGAAGAGGCAGGTGGACAAGTGACAGATTATGAGGGCAATTCTCTTTCTCCGCAGGATGCCAGTACGGTATTGGCTACAAACGGCGCTCTCCACCCTCTTATGCTTGAGGTGCTCAAGCAATGATGATCCTCGACGGTAAAGCCGCTGCAAAAAAAGTGCAGAATGCAATTGCTCTAGAGATTGCCCAAAGCAGTTTAAAACGCCCTCCTGGGATCGCCTTTGTTCTTGTCGGCGATAATCCTGCTTCTAAAAGTTACATCAAAACTAAAAAAAAACGCTGTCAGGAAATCGGTTTTCAATCTTTTGACCAAGAGCTTCCCGCAAATATCCCTGAAGCCCAACTTCTCCAATCAATTCAACGTCTCAACAATGACCCTCAAGTTGATGGTATTCTTGTCCAACTCCCTCTTCCTTCTCATCTCAACTCTATAAAAGTTCTACAAACGGTTGATCCTTCTAAAGATATCGACGGCTTCCATCCCCTTAATATGGGTAAACTCCTCTTAGGCCAAGAAGGGGGGTTCTGGCCCTGTACTCCATACGGCATCCTTGAACTATTACATCAATATGAGATCACTCTCGAAAATAAACATGTCGTGATTGTAGGAAGAAGCAATATTGTCGGAAAACCATTAGCTGTACTCTGTGGACAAAAGCGTCCTGGACTCAACGCCACCGTTACTTTGGCGCACAGTCAAACGCCCAATCTTGCCTCTTACTGTAAGTCGGCTGATGTTCTTATCGCAGCTGTTGGTTCGCCTCATCTCATCAAACAGAATATGGTTAAACAAGGGGCCATCGTCATCGACGTAGGCATTACTCGATCTACTAGCGGACATCTAGTAGGTGATGTGGATTTTGAAGCCGTAGCTCCTCTAACATCAGCCATTACACCTGTGCCTGGGGGCGTAGGTCCTATGACGATTGCTATGCTGCTAAAAAATACCTGGGAAAGTTACAAAAGACGTTTTGACTCTGACTGATCATTGAAACTATTTTTGGCGGCAAGCCTCACTTTCTTATGGGGAGAAAAGGAATTTGTCGTAATTGAAGATGTTTATCCAGCTTCTTTCGCTACGACGCCTCATGGATGGGTACCTACTTCCCTCTATGCTCATGAGATTTTGCTTATCGACCCCTGCTCTTATCCTCTACTTCTCTCGTCGTATGAAAAATTTAAATCCATTCTTGCCAATATTCCTTCTCAGAACCTTTTCTCTATTCTCTCCGTAATGAGCACTTATCTACATACAGAAGTCTTTACGATCTCCCACAATCGCAAGCAAACGATTAGGGACGAGATTGCCCTGCAGAAATGCCCTTGTCTACCTTTGGATTTCTTCATTGCTAAGAGAATTGGAGTTTGTCGTCATTATGTTTTGATGGCTGCTTACCTTCTAGCCCAATTGCAAGTGGATGAGGCCTTCATTTTTCCTAAGATCTGCATCGTGCGTCAGAATTTATCCTCGGGCCGGCATGCTTGGTTACAAATTGGGGAATGGCATTTTGATCCCTATTGGAATCTCATTCTGAACCTTAACAACCCCGCAGATAAAGAATTTCTTCATCGACTCTACAAGTAGGGGGCAAAGATCGAATTCTAGAAGGTTTTTGTCGATAAAGTTTTGTTTTTACATGCCTTATGTGCAAAAATTTCTATTGTGTTAGTTGATACCTAATTCGCTTTAATTTAGCTGACTGACTATACTGACTTCATGATCAAAAAAAAGCCAAACCCTGTTCAACCTACCCTTAAAGAGCAACGCCTGTCGGAAAATCTACGAAAAACTCTTTTGCAATTCTTTGAAGGCAAACGTTATGAACCCATGGGCAAATCAGCCATTCTTACCCGTCTGGGCATCCCGAAACCTCTTCATGCAACCTGTCGAAAAATTTTAGACGATCTCGTTGAGGAAGGAGTCCTCCTAATCAAAAAAAATCAACTTCAGCTGCCTATCCAAAAAACTGAGGGCCTGCGGGGTATTTTACGCACGCATGCCCGTGGATTCGGTTTTGTTATACCTAGCCATCCAGAAGACTCTCCAAAAGATATTTTTATCCCTAAACATGCCATTACCGACGCTGTCGATGGAGATCTTGTAGAAGTCGAGGTTTCCCCTACGTCAATAGACTCAGAGAAAGGGCCAGAAGGGAGAATTCTTAGCATTATTAAACGCGGCAGAAGTCAACTAGGCGGTATTGTCCAAGAAATAGGACAAGCAGGAGCACTTCACATTTATGCGCCTCTTTTAGGAAGTAGCCGTCCCATTGTTGTTAAAGGCTCCGCAGAAAAGCGAATAATTGGTGATAGAGTCATTCTTCGGATGACGAACTGGGGAAAAGAAGGCAGTCCGGCAGTAGGAGAGATTACCCATTGTTTGGGTCATATATCCGACCCCTCAATCGACGTTAAAGCTGCAGCTGAGGAGTTTGGTCTCTCTCAAACATTTCCTCCAGAATGTGTAAAAGAAGCCCTTAAAATTGGAAAAAAAGTTAAGCCTTCCGATCTAAAACAAAGAGAAGATTTACGCGATTTAGAATGTTTCACGATCGATCCTAAAACTGCACGCGACTTCGATGATGCCATCTCTCTTTCTGTTGACAAAGAGGGACGCTTTTATTTGGGTGTCCATATCGCAGATGTTGCGCATTATGTAAAACCCGAATCCCATCTGGATATCGAAGCCTTCCATCGCTGCAATTCCACCTATTTTCCTGGCTCATGTATTCCGATGTTGCCAGAAGAACTTTCCAACCATCTTTGCAGCCTAAAACCCCAGGTAATGCGCTTAACAGTCTCTGTTATGATGACATTTGATAAAGAGGGAACCCTTCTTGATTCGCGCATTGCTCGAACGGTGATCAAAAGTAAGAAACGGTTCACTTATGAAGAAGCAAAACAGATCCTCGATGGTAAGAAAAAAAGCCCCTACGCTTCTTCTCTTGCCCTAATGGAAAAACTCTGCTTACTCCTTAAAAAGAAACGTCGAGAACGAGGAAGTATTGATTTTTCTCTTTCAGAAGCCGTTATCGAAATTGATTCACACGGATCACCTCTTGGAATGAAGATCGTCGAGTATGATATCTCGCACCAGCTAGTCGAAGAGTTCATGTTAAAAGCCAATGAAACCGTGGCTACTTACTTTGCCAAACGCAACGCTCCAGTTCTTTTTCGTGTTCATGAAGAGCCTCCCGAAGAAAATAAACAAGAATTCTTTCAACTTGCACGTAGCTTAGGCTATCTCCTTCCTTCAAGTCCCACGCAGCAAGATCTTCAGGAGCTATTTGCTAAGGCGCAAGGAACTCCTTTTGGTCAACAACTCTCTGTTAGTTTTATTAGGAGCATGAAATTAGCCATTTATTCTCCTGAAAATATTGGCCATTATGGACTCGCTCTAGAGAATTATTGCCATTTTACCAGTCCTATTAGACGCTATAGTGACCTCATTACGCAACGGCTCCTTTTTAATGAGCAACCCGAAGGGAGCGATTTAGAAGCCATCGCTCGAAAATGTTCAGAGCAAGAACGCATCTCCTTCAAAGCTGAATCGAGCGTTAAAGCCTTAAAAAAACTGCGCCTTCTCGATCAATACTTCAAGGAGGACCCGGAGCGAGTCTATCCAGGTTCTATCAATCGAATTAAACCTTTCGGTCTTTCATTTGAAATTCCTCTTCTTATGTTAGAGGGTTTTATCCATATTTCCGAGCTTGGAAATGACTATTTTATTTACGATGAAGCACGCGGGATTCTTATTGGGCGCCATACAGGCTTAACGTATTCTGTGGGTAAAGAAATTCCTGTTCGTGTTGTAGTGATTGATTTTATTGTACAAGAGAGTAAGTGGGAACTTGTAGGTGGAGGAAAAAAACCCTCTCGGCCTTCTCAACGACAGGACAAGGGCAGTAAAAGCGGGATGCATCCCTCTAAATTTGGAAAATCTTCTGCTAAAAGAAGGAGACGATTGAGATGATCAAAAAGTACTTTGTTACTGGTCTCGTGATTCTTTTACCACTGGCAGTAACAATTGCCATCATCATATTCGTTGTAAATTTTCTGACTAAACCCTTCATGGAGAGTGTGTCTCATCTACTCTTGCATTATGGCTTTAGTTCCCAGTTCATCCTCTACAGCAGCAAAGTATTGATCTTAGTTGCTCTTTTCGGATTTACGGTAATGTTAGGCATGGTGACACGGTGGTTTTTCATTAAAAGCCTCTTCCGTCTTGGTGACAAGATTCTTCACCGCATTCCCCTTGTCAATACCGTATACAAAACGTCGCAAGATATCATTAAAACCCTCTTTGTTTCAGATCGCTCCTCCTTTAAACAAGTCGTGATGGTCGAATTTCCTCGTGCTGGTATCTATGCACTTGGCCTCGTCGCTCGCGAATCTCCTCCTTCCTGTTCTTCGAAGGCTGGAGTCAATCTGATTTCTGTCTTAATTCCTACAACACCCAATCCAACTACAGGATTTCTACTCATGATGAAAGCCGAAGAGCTTCATTTCATCGATATGAAACCTGAAGATGCGATTAAGTATATTGTTTCATGCGGTGTGATTATACCCGAAGAGAAGACCTCTATTCTCACATGAAAAAATATTTCATTACGGGACTTATCATCCTTCTTCCTTTTGCCTTAACGATTATTGTGGCTATTTGGCTTTTTGATTTTCTTACTGAGCCCTTTGCAGGTATGGTGGAACACCTAATTGTTTCATTTGAGCAACAACACGGTATTGACGTTAAAAATCACGCCGTTTCCGTGATTATCTTAAGCCGCGTTATCGTCGTCGTTTTTATGGTAGCCCTAACCTTCTTACTGGGTATTCTAGGGCGAAAATTCTTCTTCAATACAATTCTCCATTTCTCTCAAAAGCTCTTTGCACGAATCCCCATTATCAAAACCATTTACACCATTTCGCACGATGTAACAAAAAGCCTTCTACGAGAGGGCAAATCTACCTTTGATAAAACTGTACTTATCCCTTTTCCTCGCCCTGAAACGCATGCCTTAGGTCTTGTTACAGGCGAATTACCCTTGGCGCTAAAAAATGCTATCTCCGATAAGATCGATCTTGCCGTATTTGTTCCCACTTCTCCTCATCCAATTTCGGGTTATATCCTCTTAGCTTCAAAAAAAGAACTCGTAGATGTCGAAATGACAACCGAAGAAGTATTTCGTTACCTTATTTCTTGCGGTCTCGCCCAGACAGAGACAACAGGCAAGTCGCCATCTGTGTCGCCATGAACATCATTTTCCTAACAATTCGCAACACCCAAGAAAAATTATCTAAACTATGTGCTATTGCCCACCGTTATTTTGAAGCTAAAACGCCTCTACTTTTTATGACTAGCGACGATAAAGCCCGCGAATTCCTAGATGATCTGCTTTGGAAAATGCCTATAGATAGTTTCCTCCCCCACACTGCTACCAATATGCCCTGTAAAGACCTGATAGCGGTGACAAGTGCTCGACAAAATGTAAATGAAGCTAGAACGATTTTTAATTTGACCTCAGACCCTCTAATAACCGAACTCCAAGCTACAACAATTTACGAGTTCGATGAATCCGCTTCTACACTACGTAGAAAAATCTCAGAAGAGCGTTTCAACGTCTACAGGCAAAAAGGCTATGCAATTAGCACTGAAACCTAAGAGAGCGTTTTAAAAGTGAAGAATTATTTCTTTTGATAGACTATCTAAACCATTTCCCTAGTTACTCTGTCTTGAAAATTATCCAAAATTGAGAACTTTCCCTACAATCCTGTCTACCTTCTAATTTGAGTATTATCTAAAAATCTAAATCAATATTTAACACTGAAAATTAATTAAAAAAAACTCGATTAATTGATATTTTAGACGTGATTTATTATTATCCTCTAAACAAATAATTTAAAATAGTTAAAAAAAATGACCAGTCCATTACGTGAAAATCATTCTCCAGATCAACGCTCTCCCCTCCTCTCTGCTGCACAAAATATTATACCTTTGCAACACCAAAAAAAATTTTATGAATGGCGATGCGATCGGATAAGAGAGTTTTCTATTCGCACAAACGAGGAGGCAGGGCGTACGCATTCTTTGCTCGAGGATTTATCTTTGATCGATAAGCTTATTCCTTACATGCACCAAAAGCTTGAGAGGCTGCCAAGATCTATGGATTTTAAAATCCAAGAGCAAACTTGTGAAAAGATAAAAGAGATCTACTCTACTTACCTCTTACCAGATACCCTTCCTGCAAGACATTGTCTCTATTTCTCGTACATTATGTGGGAATCCATTCCTTGGCATGCTATAGCTTTTTTAGAGAATTCAGAGAGCTCGAGCAGTTCTTCTCCCTCATACAATACATCTTTCAGTTCGACTCCAGCTCCCGCTCTTTCCTCTTCGGTCTCAGAATTATCCAGTTCCTCTCCTCTACGTCGATCTCCTGCATATTCAGAGTTTCTTACTCATGAATCAACTTCCTCGCAGACTGCCCCAGTTTCTCAAGACACTTCCCTAACACAATTAGCTCCTCCTCTTCGCCGATCTCCTACTTATATTAAGCTACCTTCTGCTGCACGACCATCTTAGAGGGTGGTGCAAAAGAAATATTTCATCGCCTTTACAGTTTCCCCAAAAAAATCGAAGAAATTCAATCGCAAAAATCTTCCAAAAAACTCTTATGAATATATTTTTCGTGAAATAAATTTAAATTTAATGTTAAGAATATTTTTCACTTCTGATACTCCAATTTTTATGTGGGGATTGGTGAAAATTACTACTTCGAATTTCGTTATAGAATGTCTGCAACCATAGATATGAGTTACTATATACCTGTAATGATACAGGGTCCTGAACCAATACCGATTTATTATCAAACTCGATCTTACGAAGAGATTGTTCCTAAACAAACTACTGAATCTAAATCCGAAAAAGTCTTCATTGGACACGTTACTCCTACTCGAAGTTCTCCAGCATCTTCGCTTGTGATAGGGGACAAAGCTCGTTTTCAAAGAGCTATACGCTTAAAAAATGTTCTCCGTACATTGCATGAACGTTTTGCAGAATTTCCTAGCAATAGGCAACGTCAATTGCAAGAAAAACTTCGTTCAAAATTAGCAGCGCATTTTGCTGAAAAACCCGTACCGGAGTATCTAGACCCTCAAACGTGCGCGCGTTTTTGCCTTTATTTTTGGAAAGAATTAAATACCGACGAACTCTCGCATTCTAACGTTATAAAAGCAGCCTCGTTGCCTCCAACACTCTTAGATTCTGAAACACCGCCTGTTCAAGACCCTTTAGCAAGTATCGAGAAAACATCGTCTGAGGAAGCCTAGTTGAGCTAATTTCTGTCAGATTTGCGACTTCAGAAGGGGAAAAAACCGGTATAAATTAACAATATGTTTGAGGTTCTCTATGTCACTTATGGCCATTCAAGATGCTTTCAGTTTTTTTGTACCCTTCGTATCGCGTGACGATGAAGAGGTGGAAGCAGGAGTAGAAATGGATAATCTTATAGAACCCGATTTAGCTTACTCAGAAAGGGCAGAATCTAAGACTGAAAGGGTCTTTATTCATTCTGCAAAACCGTCTTCCGCAACAAGAATCCTTGAAACAAGTAGCCTAGGCGTGAGAAGAATAATCCGCTTAAAAAATGTTCTCCGTACATTGCACAAACGTTTGGCAGAACTCCCTATGGATAGGCAAATTGAAGTGCAAAAAAAAGTTCATTCTCAATTAGCAAGTCATTTTGTTGCAACCCCGATTCCTGATCATCTACACCCAAAAACTTGTGCACGTTTTTGCCTTTATTTTTGGAAAGAATTAAATGCTGAAAGTGTTTGGATTTGCAGGTTTATGGGCAAGGCTCCAGTGAAATATCCACCTTCTAATACGACGAAAGGCTGTAGAGATAAATGCGTCTTGCTTTAGAACTATAGTCAAAATAAATTAATTATAGGATATTTATATAAATTAATATTTTTTCATTAATATATTCATCTTTTACCTTTTTTATTTATAGTAGAATCGATTAAACTTATAAGGATTAATCACTATAAAATTTACTGTAAGACAAAATTATGACTATATCCTCAATCCCCTCTTCTGGAGTTTCTCAAGATCGAGTGGTAAGCCAAGAAATAAACCAGAATGGAAAAGATAAGACAAAATTTTTCACTCAAGAGTTAATCGACAGATATGGCGATTTTTCTAATGCAAATCTTGAGCCCCCTTTATACGATAAAATTTCCCAAGAGATACAAGCACGATTAGCCCAATTTCCTCAAAAAAGACAACAAACAGTAAACAGCAAATTTCATTCCTGCATGATAAATTTTTATTATCCTTCTGAAATACCTGATGTTGTTTCAATCAATGAAGGGCTGCAGTTAAGCCAGCGCCTTTGGAAAATCCTGGATGAGGAAGCAATCAATCTTCGAGCTTGTGAACTGGCTTGTGAGAAGAATAACGCCTATATCCAAAAGATCAATCATTTGTATCTAGCTGCTCAATCTCCTAAAAAGGAAATAAATTCCAAAAGATATTTTACCGATAGCTGTAAAATCGTTACGTTTAAGAGTGGAAAAGTTTATGTTTACGACAAAGAAACAAAAACTTTATTGGGCTCTGTCGGAGGTTATACTGCTAAGGTCATGTTTGCTATGGTGTCAACTGGAGATATCCACGAAGATTCGAGAGTTACCACAACTACAACTTCGACAGCTACAAAAACCACTAAAAAATATGTTCTAAAATCGATTACGAAGAAGGTCGAAACCACACTAGTTTTTAGTAGTAATATGCTTGAAAAAACTGTTACATCAACCTGCCCAACTGTTGAAAGCATCACGAAAGTAAAAACAGCAATTAAAGACCCTGTAGCTGTAATTGCCTAAATGGGGTATTTCAAACTAGGGTTTCGTTAGTTTACGAATACCAAACGATTCAATTTTTTTTTGGTCAATGAATTTTTCAACTACCTTCTTGCCTTCTAAAAAAAACCTCTCTATAATTTCGCGCTTTGTGAATGGAGTACAACTATGGTCAGAATCAGCAAACAAGGCGAAAGGCGCAATCGTTGCCCACACCGCTGCAAACACCCTGCTCCTAAAACAGGAGCAAAAAAAGATAATTTACCTAATGGATTTAAAGCCCATGCAAATGCTGTTAGCGGCGATTTGAATAAACGCATTTTCATTTCTAAAGTAGGTTAAGCATGTCGAGACATCCTAGCTACGGCAAATCGAGTAAGGCAGCAAAGAAACGAAATGTTCTAAAACGCTTTGAGCGCATAAGAGTTTTGCGAGATTTAGGGCGTTGGAAGGATGGCGAAAATAAACGCGTCACAAATCTTCCCAAAACACCTTCTCTACCTTAAGCGTTTTATCTCTTGAGGGTGTTTTCTAATTAGTTTCATAAAGCATGAAATCATAATTGAAATACCCTCTTAACTTCCCGATTTTTTTTGTGCATATTCTAATAGTTAATCAGCAGAAAGACCTGCCTCTATTAAAAAGCGAAATTGCCCGATCTATGGCACTACTTGCTTCTTACAAGCGAGTTAAGTGTCGCCAGATCAACCTCTATTTTGTTACAAAAAAAAAAATAGCCCTTCTCCACGAACAGTTTTTTAATGATCCCTCACCTACGGATTGTATCTCCTTTCCCCTTGATGACCCTCAAAATGAAGATGAAGAGAGCATTTTAGGTGAAATATTCGTCTGTCCTAAAGTGGCCTTAGAATACGCTGAGAAGCACGGCCTCGAGCCTAAGCACGAACTCTATCTTTACTTAGTCCACGGCTTTCTGCATCTGTTGGGTTATGACGATATCGAACCAGAAGAACGTCGTAAAATGCGTCGTCAGGAAGCTGTCTGTATGCGCTATTTAAAGGAACAGGGCCTTTTTCTAGAAAATTGAGGATCGATTCTTGACTAGACGTTTTTTAAGATATAGAATTTTGGGTCTATCTCTCACTATTTCAAGGTAAGTACCGTGTTCGAATTACAAGAAGATGATATCGAGAAGCTTTCTAAACTGTGCCATATCGAATGCACGGAAAAAGAAAAAAAGAAGTTACGGCAAAACCTTTCTGAAATTCTCACCTATGCTGCGCAATTGCAAGAAATTAATACCGAAGGCGTAGCCCCCTGTAATAGTGTCCTTGAAAACAGGAAGAATTCTCTTCGAGAAGATGAAATTGGGGATCTACTTCCTCGAGAAACTTTTCTCAATAATGCCCCCTCTCATACAGGTGGAATGATACGCGTTCCACCAGTTATTAAATTTTAGGTATCTGATGTACCAATTATCCGCAAACGCCATTCGCGATCTCATTCTCAAGGGAGAAATATCCGCGCTAACTATGGTCCAGACTTGCCTTAAAAGGATTGCTCATCACGACAAAGAGGTTGGAGCCTTCTTATCGCTATGCGCAGAACGAGCAGTAGAGAAAGCCGAAAAAGTCGATGCAAAAAGAAAAAAGGGAGAACCTTTAGGTAAGCTGGCTGGCGTTCCTATAGCGATCAAAGACAATATCCATGTCGAAGGACTTATCTCTACATGTGGGTCTCGCTTTCTTTCTAATTACCGTGCACCTTTTTCTTCTACAGTTGTTGAACTGCTTGAGCAAGAAGATGCGATCATTATCGGGAAAACCAATCTCGACGAATTCGCGATGGGATCCACAACCGAAAATTCCGCCTATCAGGTCACCAAAAATCCATGGGATTTGTCCTGTACGCCTGGAGGGTCGTCTGGAGGGTCAGCTGCAGCCGTATCAGCTCGCCTAGTTCCATTGGCTCTAGGAAGCGATACAGGGGGATCCATTCGCCAACCTGCTGCTTTGACAGGCGTTGTAGGTTTTAAACCTACATACGGACGAGTATCGCGTTTTGGACTTGTTGCTTATGGATCTTCACTTGATCAAATCGGTCCTCTAGCGGCATCTGTTGCAGATACCGCTCTAATTATGGAGATCATCGGACGCCATTGTTCCCGTGATGCAACGAGCATTACTGCGCCGTCCGAAAACTATGGAAAGCAGCTTTTGCAAGGCTTGCAGGGGGTCACAATCGGTCTTCCTACGAGTTTTATCCAAGATCTCTCTAAGGAAGCGAAAGCCAATTTTATGCAGGCAGTTGATCTTCTAAAATCGCTTGGATGTACAACCGTCGAAATTGATCTGAGTCTCCTTAAGCAATCAATCGCCGTCTACTACATTCTCGCGACAGCAGAAGCTTCTACAAATCTCGCACGCTTTGATGGAATCCGTTATGGGATACGATCCGAGCGTGCTAAAACATTAGACGAAGTTTATGAGTTCTCTAAGCAAGAAGGTTTTGGCCCAGAAGTTAAAAGTCGCATTCTCCTTGGCACTTATGTCCTTTCTGCAGGATTTCAAGAGGCCTACTACCGGAAAGCCCAAAAGGTCCGAACTCTTATTATGAAGCAATTTGCATCAGCGTTTGCAAACTGTCAAATCATTGCCATGCCTGTATCCCCCTTTCCTGCTTTCCCTATAGGATCTTTTCAGGATCCCCTTCAAATGTACCTACAAGATATCTATACCATTGCGGCTAATTTAGCCGGTCTACCTGCTATAAGTGTCCCTTCTGGATTCAGCCAAGATCAAAAGCCTTATGGCCTGCAGCTTTTAGGACCCCAGATGCACGATGGCGCCGTTTTACATACTGCCTATCACTACGAACAAGCAACGACATTTTCTCAAATCCCACCCAGATTTAATAACGAGGTATTAGGATGAGTAATCTTCATGAGTGGGAACCTGTTATTGGTCTAGAAGTCCACATTCAATTGAATACAAAATCCAAGATGTTCAGTTCTGCCCCTAACCGTTTTGGGGATGAACCCAATACCAATATCGGCGTAGTTTGCACCGGTCAACCAGGAAGCTTGCCCGTCATCAATAAAGAAGCCGTACGAAAAGCTGTCCAATTTGGGTGTGCGGTAGGAGCTGAAATCGCTCTTGTTAGTACCTTTGACCGAAAATCCTATTTCTATCCTGATAGTCCTCGAAACTTCCAAATTACCCAATTCGAAAATCCTATCATCCTAGGTGGCTCTATTGAGACTGCTGTAGGAGAAGAAATTAAAACATTCCAGATTCACCATGCTCATCTAGAAGATGATGCCGGGATGTTGAAACATTTTACTTCTTTTGCAGGCGTTGATTACAACCGTGCGGGCGTACCACTTATTGAAATTGTCTCTGAACCTTGTATGCATTCTGCAGCAGATGCTGTTGCCTATGCAAATGCTATCAAAGCGATTATGGAATATCTCAATGCTTCTGATTGCAATATGGAGGAAGGGTCTCTGCGTTGTGATTGTAATATTTCGATTCGTAAGCGAGGAGAAAAACAACTCCGCAATAAGATCGAAATCAAAAATATGAACTCATTCCGCAATATGGAGATGGCGATTGAGGCCGAAATCGAGCGCCAAATTGCCCTTTATACCCATGATCCTGACGCCATTATACCAAAAGGAACCTATCGGTTTGATTTGGAGAAAAAAGAGACGGTACTTATGCGTCTCAAAGAAGAAGCAGAAGATTATCGTTATTTTCCCGAACCCGACCTCCCTCCCTTACTACTCTCTCTTTCTTTTGTCGAAGAGATCAAAAAGACATTACCTGAATTACCTAAACAACGCTTCCACCGGTATATCGAAGAGCTACAGATCTCTCCCTACTCGGCCTCTCTTCTACTTAACGACAAACCACTCTGCGACTATTTCGAAGAAGCTTTAGCTCATACGTCTAATCCTCGTCTTCTCTGCAATTGGGTGACCGTTGAATTTGTTGGCCGATTAAAAGATAGTGGCAAAACCATGGGATCTAGTGGAATTCCGCCTAATCATCTAGCCGAACTTGTTTCTTTAATTGAAAAAGGCACTATCACAGGCAAGATCGCAAAACTCGTTGCGGATGAAATGGTTCTGGCTCCAGGGAAATCGCCTAATGCCATAGTACAAGAGAATCCCGATTATCAGCCTGTAAGTGACTCAGGTGCGATTGAAAAGATAGTGGATGAAGTGCTCCAAGAAAATCCACAATCCATTGCCGATTTTCAAGCAAAAAAAACCAAGGCCTATACCTATCTTATGGGACAAGCCATGAAGAAATCGCGTGGTAAAGCAGACCCCTCAATCCTCAATGCAATTTTGACTAAGAAATTAGAATCCCTTTAAAACCCCTATTACGCCTAATCCGCGCTCAATCAGGGGTCTAAGGGGTTTCTATCGCATTTCAGAATGTTTATGTAAAAACTCAATGAGGGCGGGATTGACCTCGTCCGGCTTTTCTTCTTGTGGAGCGTGTCCACAAAAGGGAATTATCACCTTTTCTGCATGGGTAAAATCCACTAAAAGATGGATAAGATGAGACAAAGGAATCAACTCATCCTGCTCACCCCAGACGAACAAAATGGGTATTTTTATTTTGCCGTAAGATTGGTGAAGTTGTTCTAAACGCTCTGGGTCGAAGGTATCCAAAATATTAACCACCACTTCTCTTCCTCCCTCCATTTGATAGGGGAGCCAATAAGCATCTATTTGCTCTTCCGTGATTTTCTGAGAATCGTAAAAGATTTTTTTTATGATTTGATGAACAAGATTACGACTAAAAAAAGGAATAATCAATTTGCCCAATGTTTTACCTACAGAATAGAAGAAAGGCATTACAACGGGGTAAGCCAGAGGATCGATCAAACACATAGAAGAGATTTTTTCTGGGCTATTTTCTGCAAGAGCCAAGGCCACCGCACCACCCATTGAATTACCTAGTAAATGGGTTTTTTGAATGCCTTTTGCTTTTAGAAAGTCTTCGATTTGCTTACGATACAAGTCAATCGAGTATTCAAGTTCGAGTGGCTTGTCACTTAAGCCAAACCCTAAGAAGTCGATAGCCCATACGTGAAAGCCTTCTTGCGCGAGTAGATCTATC
The DNA here is from genome assembly GCA_013288005.1 of Chlamydiota bacterium. GTDB lineage: Bacteria > Chlamydiota > Chlamydiia > Chlamydiales > Rhabdochlamydiaceae > JABDCS01. The sequence goes on from JABDCS010000008.1 coordinate 40,998, forward strand.
TGATTTTTCCAAGTATAGGTATTGGCACCAAATCCATGTAGAAGCACTACATGATTCTCTCCCTCGCCTTTTTCGATATAATGAATGCGTCCCTTTTCCCAAGACCAAAATGTCTTACCGTTCTCTACATGTTGCAATGTTACGGGATCCAAAGCATAGGGACAACTACACGCACACATTATTATACAGATTAAAAAAGAGAAGATTGCTTTCATTTTAAAACAAAGTTTTTAAAGAAAAATGATAATTAATTGGAAAATATAAATCAAACGAATCAAACTATTTTTCTGATCGGAATGAATAGGAATAATAATTATTGCCTTTCTCTCCTTTTATTTTCTTTTATTGCACATACATTTTGACCAAAAAATATCCATAACTATACTGCGCAAAAGGAAGCATGGCTCATGTACCGTGCCGAAGGGAGCAGTAGATATTCGTGCAAAAAATTCTCGCTCTTTCGACAAGTTTACTTCTTTTTTCAGGATGTGGTGTTGACCTAGCGGTTATAAAACCATGGGAATATGCACCACCCTCCCCTAATAGCATTTGGAATCCAGCTCCTGTCGCGCATCAATCGCATAAACAAGCAGAAAAAATGACGGCGCGCATTATTTCCGCCACACTTCCAGATCAAAAGGAAGCTCTCTCTCTTGCAGAAGTCATTGATATAGCTCTTAAAAATAACTACGCTACCAAAGAAACGTGGGCACTTGCACGAGTAGCGGCTGCCACCTATGGGCAATCCCAACAAAATCTTCTGCCTGCCGCAACTGGTTCTTATACATTTGATAGATCGAGAAGCTTAGGAGGAGCCGCGAGCTCAGGCGGTATTGTTATTGTCGATGATTTTGGAAATGTTGTATCCAGTCCTACCCAAGCGGGAGGAGCTCCCATCACCTATTTAAGTGTTTGGGGGCCCCAATTAGCTCTTAGTTATCTCGTTTTTGATTTTGGACAGACACGCTCTACGAGTCGAGCAGCTCTTGAAGCCCTTTATAAAGCTAATCTTACTCACAATCGCGAAGTCCAATCGGTGATTCAAACGATCACCTCTGATTATTATAATTATCTTTACCAAGTCAAACTCCGAGAATCTTATGAGCAGGATGTGGCTGATGCCCAGAAAACACTGGATTCGGCCACTAGCAGTTTACGAACAGGCGTTAGGAATGTTTCTGATGTCTTACAAGCAAAATCCCAACTTCTACAAAATCAAACCCTCCTTGTTAAACAACGCCAAGCAGTACAAGAAGCTTCCTCACAGCTATTAACCGATATGGGTCTTCCTGCACATCTTTCCTTTGAAGTAGAAAAGATGCCAGAAAACCCCCGCCTTTTTGAAATCATGGCCAGTGTTAACGAGTTGATTAGCTTAGCTCTTGAAGAGAGATTTGATTTGCAGGCAGCAGAAGCTGATTTGCGTTCTCGAAACAATATCCTATCAGCTGCAAGGCGAGCGTTATTACCCTCGATTAACAGTAACTTCAATGTGGGACGCAGCGATTTTCGTGGAACAGGTATTCCTGGCACTATCACCGACCATTACGATTTTGAATTGACATTTACATTGACCTGGCAACTCTTTAATGGTCTCTATAACTTGAACACCATTCGAAAGGCTGAAGCTAGCCGTGAATATTCAAAAGCGGCTCTCTATCAGACGGAGCTCCAAGTTATCGAAGATATTACCAACGCAAAATCGAGTGTTTCGGTAGCACGTGATGCTATGCGCTATACGCATGATTTTCTAGATGCTGCCGAAGAAGAATACAAAGTCTCTCTCGCACAATATCGCTCGGGAACTACAGATATTTTACGGGTTATTTCCGCGCAAACATCTCTAGCGAATGCCCGATCAGTACGAGCAGGGGCTTTACAGAGTTGGTACACATCTCTTTCCACTCTGGCCTATGCTGCAGGTGTTATTCAACGCGATCCTCGGACATTTCTTCAGGAGTCTTCTCAATGAAATACTACCTTAGTCTAGCCTGCGCTTGTTTCTGTGCTTGTAGTAAGACCCCTGCGCCTCCCTCTGCTGCTAAAGGAATTTCTGTAAGCACATCTATCGCTTTGGATTGCACAACACCTCGGTATTATGACTACATCGGCCATGTGATTCCTCTCAATAGCGTTAAGATTGTCCCCCAAGTTCAAGGGTATCTGACGGACATTTGTTTCAAAGAGGGTCAAGAAGTCAAAGCCGGAGATACTCTTGCGACCATTGATGAACGCCCTTACAGGGCAGCACTCGCCAAGGCAGAAGCAACATTAGCGCAAACAGTCGTCGCTCTTAAATATTCTGAAGAGACGATGCAGCGCTATTCTAAGCTTGTTCCTGAAGACTTTGTGTCCCAACTCGATTTCGATAAGTATGTTTCGGCCGTATTGAACGATCAAGCCCTTGTTAAGCAAAATTTAGCCGACATCGAATTCGCCAAGCTCAATCTAGGGTTCACCTCTATGCAAGCACCCTTTGATGGTGTAGTGGGTGTGCGCCTGATCGACGCCGGTAATTACATTCCCGCTAGCACGACTACTCCCATTGTGATTCTAAACCAACTCAGCCCCATTACTGTTGAATTTTATGCCCCTGAGGATGACCTGACAGAAATCCGACGCGTGCAATGCATGCATGCTCTACAAACAAGGGTCTATCTAGAAGGTGATGAGAAAAATTCGCATGATGGAACGCTCACGTTAATCGATAACCAGGTCGATCAAAATACAGGATCGATTCTCTTACGTGCGACTTTACCTAATGAAGATCGCGCCTTGTGGCCGGGTCAATTTGTTTCCGTCCGGCTATTGCTCGATTCCATTCCCAACGCGGTGCTAATTCCTCTACAAGCTGTACAAAACAGCCAAAAAGGCCCCTACCTATTTATTGTCAAAGAGGATGGAACGGCAGATCTTCGTTACGTTAAGCGTGGACAACAAGTCAATGACGAATTTGTTGTTATCGAAGAAGGTTTAAAGGCAGGTGAAACCGTTGTGGTAGAGGGGCAACTTAACCTCTTTAAAGGCGCCCATGTCGTAGTCCGCAATGACGAACAGACGACCTCCACCTTCAACCCTGGACTTACCCCTCCATGAACATTTCGGCCCCGTTCATTAAACGTCCAGTAATGACTTGCCTCGTAATGGCAGCGATTCTTTTTTTTGGGATTTTTTCTTTTCTTCGACTTCCCGTCAGCGATCTTCCGAACGTCGACTACCCTACTTTAGAAGTTTCTACTAGCTATCCAGGTGCAAGCCCCGAGACAGTAGCTAGCAACGTAACCTCGATTCTAGAAAAGCAGTTTTCCACGATTGATGGCGTCAATTTAATTGCCTCAACAAGCACGATAAGCTCGAGCACGATTGTCCTTCAGTTTACTCTTTCTAAATCCATTGAAAGCGCTTGTGTGGATGTCCAAGCTGCGATCAACAAAGCACAAGCCCTTCTTCCTCTCGACCTTCCCTATCTTCCCACCTATTCCAAAGTTAATCCTTCCTCTACACCTATTCTCTATCTCGCTATTACCTCCCCTACGATGCCCCAATGGGATTTATATGATTACGGGACTATTGTCATAGGCCAGCGTCTCAATATGATCGAAGGCGTGGCCCAAGTTCATACTTACGGGTCTCCTTATGCTGTTCGTGTACGCCTGGACCCTCGCAAACTCGTAGCACGCGACATTGGCCTCAATGAAGTAAGTAATGTCATTAGAACCCAAAATGTGAATAACCCTATTGGCACACTCAATGGGCCTGCTTCATCTTACACCCTAAGCGCAGATGGCCAACTCCTCAATGCGGAGGCCTATAACCCTCTTATCCTACGAAGTAAGGATGGAACGATCACGCGCCTTTCCGATGTCGGTTACGCGATGGATAGTATTCTCGAAGATAAAACACTCCTTCATTACATCGAAAAAGATATCAACCAACCCTGTGTTGTTCTGGCTATCCAAAAACAAGGCGGCACGAATAGCTTAAATATCATCGAGAAAGTCAATGCGCTATTGCCTCAACTCATTGAAGAAGCTCCTTCTTCATTAGAAGTTAAGCGAGTGTTTGACAGAGGGGTGTACATTGAAGAAGCAGTTGACGATGTAGAGTTCAGCTTACTCGTAGCTTTTGTGCTTGTTGTGGCTGTGATTTTTTTCTATCTAGGTGAATGGATTTCGACAACAATCCCTAGTTGCGCTCTTCCAATAACGATCATCGGCACCTTTGCTGTTATGTCCCTCTTGGGCTTTAGCATCGATATCCTCTCATTACTGGGCATTACCCTTTCTATTGGTTATCTGATAGACGATGCGATCGTCGTATTAGAAAACATCACGCGCCATGTGGAAATGGGTAAAACACCCTTTCAAGCCGCTCTCGATGGTTCTCGTGAAATTGGGTTTACCATTGTTTCGATGACAATGTGCTTGGTTGCGGCCTTTATTCCGCTCCTTTTTATGGGTGGGTTATTAGGGAAGATCTTTCAAGAATTCGCTATTACGATTATTGTTGCGGTCCTCATCTCCGGTTTTATTTCCCTTTCTCTTACACCCGCTCTCTCAAGCCGTTTTGTTCGCGCTAAACACCCAACTAATAAAAGCTGGGCAGAGAAACTATCGGACAACATCAATCAACGACTACTTTCTATCTATAAGCCTTCGCTAGAGTGGACATTGCGTTATCCCGGGATCATTCTCAGCTGTGGCCTTCTAAGCCTTATCGCCAGCGTCTTCCTTCTCATTGTTCTTCCTAAAGACTTTCTGCCGCCTGACGATCTTGGCTCTGTTGAAGTCTTCAGCGAAGCCGCCGACGGCACGTCACCTTTTCTCATGCAAAACTATCAAAAAAAGTTGACCGATACCGTCGCCCAACACCCCTCGATTGAATCTATCGTCTCTATAAATGGGGTACCACAAGATAGCCAAGGCGTCATGTTTCTTAAACTTAAACCCTTTAAGGAGAGAAAGCCTCTTCCCCAAGTGATCGATGAGCTTCGTCAATCGACATCCCAAATACCGGGTCTTCGTGTCTTTTTTAAATCTCTTCCACTTATCGATCTGGAAGTGGGGACGGGCTCTTCCCAAGCAACTTACCAATACTCCGTAAAAGCCCTCGATGAAAAAGCCCTGTACACAGCCGCAGAAGCATTACGATTTAAGTTGCTTAGCAGTGATACCATTACTTCTGTAAATAGTGACCTACACCTTAGCCAGCCCCAATATAAAATGAAGATTCGAAGAGATCGAGCCTCTCTTTTAGGAGTCAGTGCTGGAGCTATAGAAAACGCCCTACAACTTGCGTATGCTAATCCTCAACTCTCGCCTATCAACACTCACAATAGTCAATACTACGTCGTAACAGAAACCGTGCCCGAATTTTACAAAGATCCAGGTTCTCTCCGTCAAATTTACGTACGGTCGGATAGCGATCACCTGGTTCCGCTCTACACTCTTGTCAAAGCCCAGCAAACTGTGGGCCCTATGTCCGTTAACCACCTCAATACTCTTCCTGCTGTTACTATATCTTTCGATTTGAAGCCTGGTGTACCTCTCGGTACCGCAGTTGCAGATATCCAAAGAGTAGCTAAGGAGACCCTTCCAGCGGGTGTTGAGGGTAAAGTTCTTGGAACTGCAGATGTCTTTAAGCAATCTTTCGCTAACTTGAACATCCTTCTAATTGTTACCATTTTCGTCGTCTATGTCATCTTGGGGATACTCTATGAGAACTTTGTCCACCCTATAACGGTCATGTCCACCTTACCTCCTGCCGCTCTTGGAGGCCTCCTAACTCTTCTCATTCTGAATATCCCTCTCTCCCTCTATGCCTTTGTGGGGCTCATCATGTTACTGGGCATCGTGATGAAAAACGGTATCATTATGATCGACTTCGCAAATGATAAAATTGATAAGGAGAATAAAGATTTTCGAACAGCGATTATAGAAGCGTGCGTGGTCCGTTTACGGCCCATTCTTATGACAACTGTTGCCGCGATGATGGGGGCTGTTCCGATTGCATTGGGTATCGGTGGACTAACGGCCTTAAGCCGACGTCCTTTGGGGATTGTCATCATCGGCGGTCTAATTTTTTCGCAGATTTTGACGCTGTATTTCACGCCCGTCATTTTCATCGAGATTGAACAACTACGCGAAAAATATTTTTCGAAGAAAAAAGACCTAAATCAAATTTAGGGACGTGGATGAAACTGTTCGAAAGCATTCTGTAAGTGAGAATCTGAGATGTGCGTGTAGCGGTCTGTGGTGGCTATACTCGCATGCCCCAAAAGCTCTTGAATAACTCTAATGTCGGCGCCCCCTTCTAATAGATGGGTGGCAAATGTATGGCGCAAAGTATGAGGAGATATATTCTTCGTAATGCCACACTTTAGGGCGCGCTGCTTTACACATCCCCAAACAAAGGCTCGTGTAATCCTCAGGCCTCTAGGCCCTAAAAATAAGGGATTACATTTCGCATCATTCGCACCCGATTTTCGAAAATGGAAATAGTGATCGATTGCATCTACTGCACATTTACTAATGGGAATAAGACGCTCTTTGCCGCCTTTACCTTTGACCCGAACCCAAGCATCATCTAGATCTTGCACATTGAGTGCGCATAATTCTGAAACACGTAGACCGCAAGCATAGAGCAAATAAAAAACTGCACGATCACGTGCACCTGCGATTTCATCATAATTGAGAATGTTTAAAAATTGTACCGCCTCTTCTTGACTCAAGACATCGGGAATTTTCTGCCAAATCGTTGGAGTATCGAGAAAAAGGGTTAGGTCTTCTTGGATTATTTCTTCACGCTTGAGAAAGCGAAAAAAGGTCTTCAGGCATGCGATTCCCCTGGCTAGGCTGCTACCAGCAGCTCCTTGAGCTCGCATATACTCAAGATAGCAGAGGATACTCGGGCGGTCTAAATTCTTACCGACACGAAGAAAACCTTTAATATCACTCGCATATGCTTCTAAAGTAGCCTTTTTATATCCTTTTTCTGCTGCTAAAAAGGTGAGAAAATCTTCAATAATGCGATCGTCAACCATGACTACATACGTAACAAAAATGACTAAAAATGTTCAAAGCTTTAAACCCTCTGATTGTCCCCTAATCTGGGCGCAAGTTAAAAAAGCCTAGGGCTAAGGAGGGTGTATTCTGGAGGGAATTACTTCCCGTGCTTTTTTTTGAGGGCTTTGAGATGGGGTTCTAGTTTTTTTCTTTCGCGCTCGGAAAGACGATCAATAAAAAGAACGCCATTGAGGTGGTCATTTTCATGCATGATTACGCGAGCTTTATACCCTTCAACTTCTTCAGTAAAGGGTTGTCCATCGAGACCCATAGCTTCTACGCGAATATGGTAGGGGCGAGTAACGCTCCCCGCTAAACGAGGGATCGATATGCAACTCTCGTCTTCCTCCTGTACTCTATCATCTAAAACGGTAATTTTCGGATTGATGAATACTTGGGGTTCGGTCAATTCAATACGTCCATCTTCCCTAGTTATGTAATTTCGCAGGACGAACATCCGTAGTGACTTACCAATTTGGGGAGCAGCAAGACCAATCCCATTATTGGCATCCATTGTCTCGACCATATTTTGGGCCAATAGAGCCAACTCGTCATTTACTTCTTCAAGAAGAGGCGTTTTTTTGCGCAAAATAGGATCGCCGTAATAAACAATCGATAACTTCATACAAACTAGCGCACTTGTTCAATCGATGGCAATTCGATGATGCTTTTCCCCCGTCCAAGCGCTCCTGACCATAACGACAATAGCACACAGCTAAGGACAAAAATAACAGCCAACCAAGCGGTAATCTTTTTTAAAACCGCAGCCGTTGAAGTACCAAATAGGGATTCTCCTGGATCTCCTCCAAAAGAAGCGCCAAGGCCCATGCTCTTGCTCTCTTGAACCAAGACGATAAGGCACGTAACCATGCAAATAAGCATAAAGAAGGCAAGTGCGATATAAAACATGACCATCATGATGACTTCCCGCAAGTAATAAGTTGAGCAAATTGCTGTGGCTGAAGCGAAGCTTTTCCAATAAGAGCCCCATTAATATCCGACTTCTGAAGCAATGAACCTACATTGTCAGATGTTACTGAACCGCCATAAAGAAGCGGAATTTTTTGAGCGGCTTCACTCCCCCACCGATCCGATAGAAAAACACGTAAAATAGAATGAGCTTCTTGCGCAAGTTCTGGGGTGGCGGCCTGTCCCGTACCAATCGCCCAAATCGGCTCGTAAGCAATAGAGAGATGAGCCGTGTCTTTTTCCGTTAGTCCTTTAAGAGCGGCCGTAAGCTGTGTCTTTAAGACCTCTTCGACCCTTCCCTGCTCACGTTCCTGCTTTGATTCTCCTACACACAGAAGAGGCTGTAGCCCCTGAGCCAAAGCTTGGTCTATCTTTGCCTTGATCATCGCGTTATTCTCTTGATAAATCGTTCTTCGTTCGGAATGACCAATAATGCAGAAATGGGCTCCTGCGTCTTTAACCATCGCAGCTGACACCTCACCTGTAAAGGCTCCATGCGGCTCTTCAGCTACATTTTGTGCGCCCAGAAGAATCTTAAGATTTTTTTCGCGAATACAGTGAGCTGCCGACGCAATAGCAGTATAAGGCGGTGCAATCCAAATTTCAGCATCACTAAGGGGCAACAGACGAGAGAACTCTTCGAGAAACTGCTTGGTTTCCTCGATAGTTTTATTCATCTTCCAATTGGCGGCAAAAATCCGTCTTTTCATCGGCTAAAATAGGATCCAATTAAATTTTGTTTTGAAACAAAAAACGAGGAATCCTCATTTTTAGACACCCTCTTTGACAATACGCACCTATTCTACTCAAATTAGCAAAGTTAAGTAAAGAATAGAGCCCTATCAATTTCAGGACTCTTTGAGTCTTTTCGCTTCAAAATAGGTGAGTAAATATACGAAAATTGCTATTAACTTCGCAATTTGAATCGAAAAGCGTTCAAAATAATTCTCCAGAGGAAATAACCTAAGAGCGTCTAAACTTAAGGCTTCTTATCTTTAAGAGACCATACTGGGGGTTTTGTAAAAAAATATGTCTATTCTTACCGTCACGCAACTCACGCAGGTTATCAAGCAACATCTTGAAAGCCGCTTTACAGAATTGAAAGTGAGCGGTGAGATCACCAATTTGAAGGAACAATCCTCAGGTCATATCTATTTTACTCTTAAGGACCAAGACGCACAAATCTCTGCAGCTTTTTTTCGAGGCAATAGCAAAAATTTGCGTCGCCCTTTAAAAAATGGCGATCAGGTGATTGTAAAAGGGGGGTTGAATGTGTATGCCCCTCGAGGAAATTATCAAATCATTGTTCGCGAAATTGAATTTGCGGGTGTTGGAGAACTTCTTCTCTATCTGCATGAAATGAAGAAAAAACTTGATGAAAGAGGATGGCTTGCAGTTGAAAGGAAGAAGCCCCTTCCGAAATATCCCAAGACAATTGGAGTGATTACAAGCCCAACTGGGGCAGTTATTCAAGATATTTTACATGTTTTAAGCCGGCGGTTCGCTAGCTTTCACCTGGTTCTTTATCCTGTTAAAGTACAAGGAGAGGGAGCCGCTTTAGAAATCTCGACCGCTATCCAAGAATTCAACCGGCATCAGTTAGCAGATGTCATCATTGTTGGTAGAGGTGGTGGAAGCCTAGAGGATCTCTGGGCCTTCAATGAAGATCCCGTTATTGATGCTATTTATCACTCTGACATTCCCATAGTCACCGCTATTGGCCATGAAACAGATACCTGTCTTTCTGATCTTGTCGCCGACAAACGCGCCCCAACCCCTTCTGCTGCAGCCGAAATTGTGCTACAAGAGAAAGCCTCGCAAACGCAATTTCTCGCGGATTGTCAAAAAGCCCTTCAAACTACGCTACGCCTTTTATTGGCCCAGCATCGCTCGCATCTCAATGGATTATCACGGCAACCTATTTTCACTTCTGCCTATGCCCTTCTAGGAACATTTCTTCAGTCAGTGGATGAAATACGTTCATCTGTCACAATTTCTATAGGTCGATTATTGGTGGAGAAAAGACATGCTCTTGAGACTGCAAAAAAAACTATTCACGCCTTGCAGCCTACTAGCCAAATTCATGCGCTTACCCACCGTTTACGTCTCATGGAAAAATCTCTTGATGCCGGGTTTCCTTCTACTCTCAAGAGGAGGAAGGAACAATTATACCAATTAGCTCAACATTTGAAGGCTATCGATCCTAAGAATCTTTTGACAAAGGGATATTCCATTCTTTTACGGGAAAATGGTCAATCTGTGCTTGTATCTTCTCAAGACGTAAACCCAGGAGAACGATTACGAGCCCTTTTTCACGATGGCCAGGTAAAGCTTCAAGTTACAGCCGATCAATAAAAGAATCTGTACTTGGTAAGTTCTGTTGATTCCAGAACTGTTAAGGAGATTTTTTCATCAAGTTTTCGTCCGATTTTTTATCCTTTTACAAGTATTTCAATCCAGCTATTGGGTGTAATAGCAATAAAAGGTATATTTTCTTCGGATTCCTAAGAGGGTGTATTAAAAGTAAATTGCAATCGAGTATATTTTAAGGAGGAAAGCTTCTATGTCGGAACACTCTTTTGAACAGGCCTACGCACGACTCGAGCAAATTCTCGAAAGAATGAACTCGGGAAAAGTTCCTCTTGAAGAAGCTCTGCATTTATATGAAGAGGCGGATAAGCTAATACGATCCTGTAATGAGCGGTTAAATAATGCTGAAAAAAAAGTCGAAGTTCTTATGAAAAATCGGCAAGGTGACCTCTCTTTAGATGAACAAGGACAACCCATGCGGCAACCCTTCATGCAACAACAGGCTAATATTCTGCGATGAATAGACTAAAACAGATCCTCTCGCCTCACGATCTCAAGAAACTGCCCATTGAAGATCTTCCGGAAATCGCTCAAGAGATTCGTCAAACGATTATCGATGTACTTGCGATTAATGGAGGCCATCTAGCTTCCAATCTGGGAATCGTCGAATTGACTTTAGCCCTCCACTATGTTTTTGATTCTCCCGATGATAAATTGATTTTTGACGTTAGCCACCAGAGCTACCCCCATAAATTACTCACGGGTCGTCAAGATCTCTTTCCGAAAATACGTCAATATAAAGGGCTTTGTGGTTTTGCCAATCCCAAAGAATCCATTCATGACCACTTCTACGCCGGCCATGCTGGAACCGCTCTTTCTTTAGCTTTAGGGGTGGCTAAAAACCGCGACCTTACGAAACGCGGTGATTACATTCTTCCTATTCTGGGTGATGCAAGCCTCACCTGTGGAGTCACACTAGAAGCCCTAAACAATATCCCCAAAGATCTCCAGCGCTTTATTGTCGTTTTAAATGACAATAATATGTCGATTTCTCGCAATGTCGGGGCTATGACAAAAATCCTTAGTCGGCTTCTCAACAATCCTACAGCGAATCATGTATATCACGAAATCGAGTCCATGCTCGCCAGAATTGGGCCTACAGTCGCTAAACAGGGACTAAAAATTAAAGAATCCATCAAAAACCTAGTCAGTACGACTGCGCCATTTTTTGAACAATTTGGCCTCTCTTACGTAGGACCGATCGATGGACATGACATTGGGAAACTCATTTCTACCTTACAAGATTTACGCCACTTTAGTACGCAACCCACTCTTCTCCATGTATTGACGGTAAAAGGAAAAGGGATGGAAACCGCTACGCAAAATCCCATCTCCTGGCACGGGTGCAAGCCTTTTGATAAAATCACAGAAAAATTTCTTTCTACTGCAGCTCCCCAACCTACTTTTCCGCAGATATTCGGCAACCATATTTTAAAAATAGCCGAAAAAGATCCTAGCCTAGTAGCTGTTACACCTGCTATGCCAGCGGGATCCTGCTTGGAAGCCTTTATGGAGAAGTTTCCTGAAAGATGTCTCGATGTTGGCATTGCAGAAAGCCATTCTGTTACATTCTGTGGCGGTATTGCCTACGGTAAAAAAATGAAAGTCGTCTCCTCAGTGTACGCGACTTTCTTGCAACGTGCCTTTGATAATCTATTTCAAGATGTCTGTTTACAGGAACTTCCTGTAGTTTTTGCTGTGGATAGAGCCGGTATTTCTGGCCCAGATGGCAGCACGCATCATGGAATTTATGACATCGCCTTCCTCAACGCTATGCCGAATATGGTCATTTGTCAGCCTCGTAATGGACAAATTCTTCGTGAGCTTCTGGAGAGCGCGTTTTCTTGGGGACGACCGACAGCTATTCGCTACCCCAATATGGCAACAGATGACTCTACCGAAAATTTGCAAAAACGAGAGTTAGGAACTGCAGAAATTGTTGCTGAAGGCAAAGAAATTGCTATTATCGCACTTGGATCTATGAATCAGGTCGCTATGCGCGTGCGCGAAATTTTACAAGAAAATGGACTTTCTCCCACCATTATCGATCCTATCTTTGTTAAACCCTTGGATAGCGAGCTTCTCTATCGGGTCCTTAGCGATCACAAAGTTGTTGTCACAATGGAAGAGCATTCATTACAAGGCGGCTTGGGAATGATTATCAATTCCTTCCTAATGAGTAATGGATTGAATCACTTACAGGTGATCAATTTTGGCATTCCTGATACATATGTAGAACAAGGGAGCCACAAGGAGCTTATGCAGCAGCTAGGACTTGATGCAGAATCCATTGCTAAGCGTCTTTTGAAAGAGTTTTCCCCTAAGAATATTTACGAAGAGAATGAAGCAGGACAGCTTTCATGATTATCGGACTTTTTCCGCATACGCAAAAAGCACAAGCTCGCACTTTGGCAATTAGTATTCGAGAGTTTTTACAAGGCCAAAACATTACTGTTGTTGCTGAGGATGAGGAAGCGAAAGCAATTGGAGCAAAGCCCATATCGGATGTGTCACTCGCTGATATTGAATTTATGATCTCTTTAGGTGGCGATGGCTCTATACTCCAACTTGTACATAAATATCGCGATTGTAAGGCCGCAATCTTAGGCATCAACCTGGGACATCTTGGTTTTATGGCCGATGTTCCTGTACCGGACATCTATCCCAGTCTGCAAGATCTCATCAATGGAGCCTACACCATTGAAGAACGGTTAACGTTAGAAGGTGTCAATCAACAGGGTCAAAAATCTTTCGCAGTTAATGAATTCGTTATCCACCGCAATCAAAATCCCAGCTTGATCGAAATTGCCATTCACATCAATGGACTCTACGTAAATACATTCACGGCGGATGGCTTAATTATCTCAACACCCAATGGTTCAACAGCTTATTCGCTGGCAGCTGGCGGTCCTATTATCAGCCCCAATTTAGAAGCTCTTGTGCTTACGCCTATTTGCCCGCACACAATTTCTAATCGTCCTCTTGTTTTAACAGCGACTCAAGAAATACAAATCCAATATTTAAGCCAATATGGACCGGTTGAAATACGAGCCGATGGACTAGATAGTTGCGAATTGAAAACAGGCGAGATCTATCATATTAAGCGTCATCCCCAAAATTTCCGCCTTGTCAATCTTTATCGCCGCGATTATTTCTCGACTCTCCGCACTAAGTTAGGATGGTCAGGTAAGATCTCTGCGATAAGAAATTAGCATTCCCCCGCATTTACTTTTATCTAAAGGGTGAAGATGACAGCAAAAACTGTAGGCAAATCTGCGCTTCATTTTGCAGTCGGGACTTTCTTTAGCCGTATCTCAGGCTTGGTGCGAGAAATCTCTATGGCCTATACGTTAGGAACTAGCGCGGCGGCAGCGGCCTTTCTCGTTGCCTTTCGCTTCGCTTATCTCTTACGTCGTATTTTGGGTGAAGGTGCACTTGTCAATGGCTTTATTCCGCATTACGAAGCTCTTCGTCATGAGTCTACAGAAAAAGCAGCTTTCTTTTTTCGTGACTTATTCGTCACCTTAGCAAGCACCCTTCTCGTCCTTATAGGTCTTGGAGAATTTTTTTTAGCTTTAGCTCTCCGATTTCATGTTTTTTCTTCTGCAAGCAACGAAATCATTCGCCTTATTATGCTGATGTTGCCAGGGCTTTTTTTTATCTGTTTTTTTGCCTTGCAAAGCGGCTTTTTGCAATGCCATGGACAATTTCTTCTAACGGGTATTGCTCCTGCAGCCTTTAATATCGCCTGGATCGGAACTCTTATATGGCACCGCCACGCCCCCACCTCCGTTATTACCACCTATCTCGCCTTGACTTTGGGTGTAGCCTTCTTGATCCAATGGCTCTTATTGCTTCCTCATACCCTACAAGCTTTAAGAGGTTCGCTATTTTTAAAACAATGGATAAAAGCTAAGCTCTTTTCGAATGAAATCCAGATTATGTTGAAAGCGATCAGTCTTAGCATTTTGGCTGTTAGTGCTACGCAAATTAATAGCTTCATCGATATGCTATTTGCACGGTATACAGATCTCGAAGGTCCTGCTTATTTATCCTATGCCATTCGTCTTCAGCAATTCCCTCTTTCACTCTTTGGTATTGCTATAGCTTCTGCTGTATTTCCTTCCTTAGCGCGTGCGATACAAGGAGGTGAGGAAGAAAAGGGACGCGAGCTTTTGCGTTTTGGAATATTGCGGTCCACTTCTCTCATGTTACCTTCTACCTTAGGCATTTTTGCTTTAGGAACAGCCTCGATAAATCTTCTCTTTGGCCGTGGGAGTTTTACTAGTCATTCCACATTGGAAACAAGCTTCTGCCTATCGGCCTATGGACTGGGTTTACTCCCTGCTACCTATGCGCTTCTATTTAGCCAAGCCTTCTTTGTGAGAAGAGATTTTTTAACGCCGACGGTTGTTTCCTTAGCCTCGATGGTTTTTAGCACAGCCTGTAATGCCTGCCTTATTCTTCTTTTTCATGCCGGCACGCTTAGCATCGCCGTTACAACAAGCTTAGCTGCTGCATTTCAAGCAGTCGTCTTAATGATTTTGTATCGAAGACGTTACGGAGACATTGGCTTTTGGAACCGGCAACGCACACAGGTTTTCAAACTCTTTGTTGCTTCTCTAATCCCGGCGGTTGCCGCCTTCTGGTTAACTCCGAATTCATATCATCGCGATTTACTCTCTCAACTACGCGATTTCCTATTCCCTGCAGCTGCTTTTATCCTTTTATTTATCTCTTTATGTTGGCTTTTACAGATTGAAGATATCCTAACCCTCTTTTACAAAAAAAAGAAAGCTATGAGCGAAGGATAGACTATCTAGACGATCAGATCTGCACATCCTCATCCACTGTTGCAACGGAATATTTTTTTACAGAGTCTGCTATTTTTGAAATAGCATTCAGAGCATCTTCGCGACCTTTTTCAGGGGCCAGTTTAGTTAACGACTGAAGAAGAAATTCTGCTTTTACTGTTTGTTGTTCGGCTAAGAGATGATCTGTAAGAAATTCCAAAGCCTTATTTTTATGAGCAAGAATATCCTCATAAAAAGAGATATCCGTCGGCGTCTGCATCGCTTCTTTGGGTGGATAAACCTTACAATAGGCTAATGCACATTCTTTTAAGGTATTCTCTGTGAATTGAAGCCGTTCGGGGCTATCTATGACTAGGGCTTGCGCGCTATTTTGCAAAAGCCATTTTACTGTACCCTCTGCCCCTAGAGCCATTGCATCATGTAAGAGCTGCATGTTCGTTCTTTTAAGAAAGGCCTCCTCAGAATCCAATGACTTATGGCTTACACGCTCCATTTCCCTTCGACCACGAGCAAATGCATTTTCTTTTTTGATCGTTTCCTCTTCCTCACGGTCATCGAATCTGTAACTGCGATCTTTGCCTACTTTATACTTGAAACCAGGACTTAAGCTGTGGTTGACATGAATCAATTCATGGAGAAGCTGCGTATGAAATGAAGTGCTTTTTAAATACCACGTTTTAGAGCTGTCCTGCATACGATGAATATTTTTGCTATCAAGTACTATCTCTATAATGTGACCCATCCTCTCTTCGAAACGTAATTGATACATACGAGATTGAGAACGTGCTGCACTAGTGAATTTAGGAATTATAGCAATAAAATGGCCCGCTTCTTGAACTCGATTGGCTAATTTATGGATAAATGCTCTTTCAGCGTCTACAGATGCTATATCGAGCAAAAGTGGGTATATATGCTTCGTGAAAAGTGGAATCCCATTTTTCTCCAACACGCTTTTGGGGAAATTAATAATTTTTTCGTTTAGGAGCCAATCCACAAATTCAGATGCGGAAAACCGTTCGACGTTTTGATTCCATATCCTGGACAATTGTTCTTCATTCAGTCCATCCTCACCGATGTATTCGCTAACAATCGTAATTGGAGAAACGCTACGACTACCATTGCATAGGGAAAGTGTTGCTGCCATAAATATTCTCAATTAAAATGAATCCATTCTCAGAAACTATTTTAAAATAACTTTACTGCGAACAAACTCAAAATTTTTTCATTATCCTCTTCTAAATAGGCTATCTTATTAGCGATCACAAGTTGCATGTAATGCTTAAGAAATGGAAGCACCTCTTGGGCTCCCCCCGACTCCTTAATAGCAGCACCTAAAACAAGGGCTGCGTTATCAAATCTTTCTCTATTGAGCAAGTAATGAATGAGCCTCAAAAGAGTGTCTTTTTTTTGTTTTATAATTTTTTCGTAGTATTCTAAATCAATGCGCGTTTTCATTCTCTTCTTAGCAGGAATTACATGACAAAATGTTTTCCCAAATACTTCAAGAAAAATAGGAAGTCGAGGATCGGAGAGGCCTGGAACACACTGAGGATCCTCTAAAAGTTCATCTAAGGTTCCATTGAGCCCATATAAGACTGTATTGAATAATTGGTCGGTAGATTGTCTACTGAAAAAGCCTTCAGAATTTATAGACAAATGGCTCACACGCTCTTTCTCTTTTCGAAGGGGAGCCAATTTGTTCTCCACCGAAATAGCGTGTTCTTCTAATAAATCTGTGTAGCGGTAAGTTTGAGAAATTTCCGATTCCTTAGCTACCCGCCTCTGAAATTGCGGATCAAGAAACTGCTGAACATGAACGAGTTCATGTAAGAGAATCCTTCTTAAGGGGAGAATTTCTGCATACCATAACCTCTTCTCAGTATCTTCCATGATGGTTACTATTTTTTCGTCCATAACAAGGATGACACCATACGAGTCAATTTTAGATCGTATTAAAGCGATTTTTTCTGGGGAGAGGACTCGATTATTATATAAATCAGCTAGAGGAACTCCTTGAATGCCTTGAAATGCACAACTACTCCACTTGGTTTTTCCAGAAAATTGAGGGGTAAAAGTAAGAAAATGTCCTACCTCACGTACACGATTCACTAAATTTAGGAGAAAGTCTCTTTCATCAGGCATTGAGGCCATATCTTCGAGTAAAGGGCGTATATACCTAGTGAATTCAGCTACCGTTCTTGCCAACGAATAGCTGTAACCAGAAAAGGACCTACGGCAAAAATCGATAATCTTTTCATTCAAAAGCCAATCCACAAATTCCGAGTTTGAAAGGCGCCTCGCATTTAGGTTCCATATTTTGGATAGTTGAATGGCATTAGGTCCATCTCCCTTACAATATTCGGCAATAATCTGAACGGGAGTAGTTCGCGTAAGCGTAGACTTGGATATTGTAGCTGCCATATATTTCCGGGTTGCAGAACAAGTAGATGGCGCTAGTTATATCGCGTTGCATGGCTTTTTTTTTATAATTTTTTTTAACTATCGAACGGGCCCTCAATTACGGGGTTCTCGTCTAGTTCCGCTAATTTATAATCGGTTACGATCTTGAAATTCCTCTCGAGAAAACTACGAATACCCTCATCCAACAAACTATGCTCACAATGGAGAGAAGCTAATAAAATACGCCTGGCAGCATCAAATCTTTTTTTGCCCATCAAATAATGGATCAGTAATAAAAGGGCTTTATTTTTGTGGGTAATGATTTCCTCAAAAAAAGCTAAATCTACAGAAGACTTGATCGTTGCTTTTTCAAAAGATATCTCACAATAAGCTTGGCCGCACTGCTCAAGAATCTCATTAAGATAAGGGTCTGAAACAGAAGGAAAACAATCGTTATTTTTTAGAAGTTTTCTTACTGAACCATCAAGCCCATATTGGAGAGCATCTAATAACTTCTCTACAAGATTCCTTGTTTTATAAAAGGATTGAGAACAAATACTTCTATGGCCAACCCGAGACATTTCGCCCCTAAGACTCGCAAATGCATTTTCTTTAAAAATTGTTTCCGTTTCCGATAAATTTGTGAATCTATAATTTTTCGAGTCTTCTGTTTCTTTTGCTACTCTCTCTTGAAATACCGCATCCATATACAAATCAATATGAATCAGTTCGTGTTGAAGGTGTCTGTATAAAGAAGTAGTGCCTATATGCCATTCGCCTGTTCGTTTATCTTCCAAGATTTCTAGATGTTTATCGTCAACCACTAGCAAAACACCAAAAGAGTCGATCTTGGATTTAACGAATGCGACCTCTTCTGATGTAGGCGCATCTGGTACTGCATAATATTCTGAGCGAGGAAGCCCTCGATAGGCTTCAAATGCACCTGTTTTCCAATCTGATGTAGCAGAGTGAAGAGGAATTATAGAGATAAAGCGCTTGGCTTGCTGTATGCGATCCATCAAATTAACAAGAAATTCTCTATCTGCAGGGTCTTTCTTACCAGAAGTTGAGGCTATATCGCGCAATAAAGGACGAATATGCTCAGTGAATAACTGAACGGTTTTGGGTAAAGAGAATTTTTGATTCGAAAAGGATACAAGGGGGAAATCAATGACTTTTTCATTTAAAAGTCGGTCTATAAGTCGATCAGCAGATTCATACCTCCGGGTTTCCTCCCAGCCTTTAGCCACATAGTGAGGAAAATCTGCCACCCCTTCATCCCCATATTCTGCGATCAGAGAGGGAATAGAAATGCGTGAAACTGGATTAAACGTCGCCACAACTATAAAATTAATTATAAATTAAACTTCCTATTACATTCAATATATCACAATTAAATATAAAAGAAGTTTACAATATTTATTTGAGAGAAAATGTTCATAGCATTACAAATATTGTAGCAGTAATTATTTTTATATTATTATTGGAAATTCTTTTGAAGAAATTTCATTAATATTAATTTAAAAAATTTATTTTATTATTATTACGAATTTTGGCCGTATTACTAGTGATTAAAAATTTTTTACTAATCCTTTTAGGTATTTTAAGGGAAATCTACTCGTTATTTAGACTTAAGCAAGCTATTTTTTCAGCTTCTACTGTTTCATAAAGCACATTAATGACTGCTCCCTCGCCAAAAGGCGAAGGCTTCTAGGGATAATCCCAGGCCATCCAATCCGAAAAAAAAACTAATTTTGATACAAATATTGATATCAATATTTTTTAAAAGTTCTGTTTTTATTAGTTTTTGTTATTATTTATAAATAATCAAAGATAAGAGAGAAAAAATGTTGAAAATTCTTTCCGCTTTTATGATCCATTCAATGATCGTGACTTCCCAGCCTCACTCTGCATGTGAAGTTTGTTCGCCCCCTCCGCGGGTTTTAATAGTAAAAGAAGGGGGTCATTCCCGTTCTTATGTCCATTCCCATGTTACTTACTACGAAAATGCACCTTCACATTCTCATCTAAGAAAGAAAAAACGAAGAATTCGTCATTATCGACATTCTCATTTACCATCATCTCGTGTTGTCGTTTATCTATCGACGAGGTAAATCTTTTTGGGCCACAGATTGCGCTCTAATCCACACTCCATCAGGACGTTTATGAGAACAGACTCATAGAAGTTGGATCTTCAATAAGCATTCTTCTAATACAACAGAGAGCCTCATATTGGAAGCAAGTCGCGCTTGGGCTTTATCTAGCAAGGCATAGACTTTAGGAAAGGAGAGAGGTTTCGAGGTTTGCGCCTGACGTTGAAGAACCTCCATGTGCGCTTGATAGAAAATATGGGCAGGATCGCCACCTGACTGTAGAAGGCAAAGATCCCGCATCCAATACATAAGAGTAGACAGAAAGGCTTGGCCTTTACCCTCTAAAGGAGCAGATTCATCTTTTTCTATTTCCTTTAAGCTCTCCTCGAGTCGCTGAAAAAGTGGGAACCATGGACTTTTTTCCTCACCGAATAAACTTGAGCTAAGTATTTCCAAAAGAGGGTCAGTTTTGGGGTCATGATCTTGGAGGAGAGAGGCCTTTTGGCGAAAAGCCATTACACAACAACGCGAGAGAATGGTGGGCAAAATCGCACTTATATCGCTAACTAAAAGGATAATCCAAGTTGCAGAAGGAGGTTCTTCTAAAGTTTTAAGAAGAGCATTACTGCTGGTAGCCAGCATTTTCTCTGCATGGTGGATAATAAAAACTTTCGCTTTGGCTGTAAAAGGAGGCAGCATCGTCTCTGCGATGAACTCGCGGATCGAAGTAATGCTATGCAGGCCATTTTTGTCAGGAATTAACTGATGAAGATCAGGATGTGACTCCCCTGCATTTTTAGACCCGGAAGCACCTAAAAGATGAAAGGCTAATTCCTCAGCAAACTGATATTTGGGTGTGCTAAGGGGGCCATGAAAAAGTAATACGGGGGGCAGAGTATGGGCTTCCATCATCCGCCTCAGCTGATCTTTAATTGAATCGTTACCGATGAGCTGCGAGAAGAGCATCGAGCTTCTCCAGGGCTTGTTGTTCGACGTATTCAGCAGGACGTGAGGCATCCAAAACTATAACACGTTGAGGATTACCATTAGCAATCCGTAGAAAAGCTTCACGAATTTTTTCATGAAACGATAAACCTTCTTCCTCGATCCGGTCACCACTGCGCTCTTTCTTCACTCGCTCCATCCCCATCTTACAGGGTAGATCAAGATAAAAGGTACAGTCAGGTTGCAATCCCTGGCATGCTGCCAAACATGCAGCAGCTACGCTCTCCTCGGAAAGGCCTCTTCCACACCCTTGGTAGGCAATAGTTGAGTCGTTGAACCGATCACAGAGGACAATCTGTCCTTCTTCTAATGCAGGCAAAATCATCTTAATGACGTGTTGGGCTCGATCTGCAAGAAAGAGGTAGAGTTCTGCTTGCGGGGTAATCTCGAGATCCTGGCCATGCAAAAGAAGATCTCGGATCGTATGACCTAATGGGGTCCCTCCTGGTGCACGGGTAAGTAAAACCGGGAGACCCCTCTGTTCGAGATGGCGAGAAATCGCTTTTACAAGAGTTGTCTTGCCAGCTCCCTCGCCCCCTTCAAATGTGACAAAAAGTCCGCGTCGCACGCTCATGGTTCACTATTGGTCGCTGTTTCGACCACAGCCCCAATTTTCTGCACAGCAATAACAGTATCTCCTTCTCGCAAAGTAACAAGTCTTACACCTTGCGTCGAACGTCCCATAACACGCACATCTTTCATCGAGATGCGCACTGTCTGACCGGAAGAAGACATAATCACAACACTATCCATATCTGTCACAGAAAGTGCGGCAATAACAAGACCATTGCGATCGCTCGTGATGATTGAACGGACCCCTACGCCACCACGATTGGTATGTCTAAATTCTTCAACAGCGGAACGTTTTCCATAACCTTTTTCACATACAATCAGCAAGGTCGCATCCTCTTTCACAACTTCACTAGATACAACGATATCTTTCTGATTACGCAAGGTTACACCTTTAACACCTCGTGCAATTCGGCCCATGTCACGAACTTGATCTTCATCAAAACGCACGGCCATGCCATTTTTCGTGAAAATCATCACCTGTTCGGCACGACGAGTAAGACGTGCGGCAATTACCTCATCGCCTTCATCGATATTGATTGCATAAACCCCTTTACGCCGAGGTGTGCTAAATGCTTTGAGCTCCGTTTTTTTCACAACCCCTAATCGGGTCGTAAGAAGGATACTCGCTTCCTCTTCAAAATCTCTCAGGCTCAAAATAGTTGCAATTTTTTCGCCTTCTCTTATGTCTTCAAGAAGATTAATAAGAGGCTTGCCTTTAGAGCGGCGACCGGTCTCCGGTATTTGCCAAGCTTTAAGCCAATAACATCTTCCAAGGCTTGTGAAGATGATAAGATGGTCATGCGTAGAAGCAACAATTACCTCTTTTAGCATGTCACTCTCTTTTTTCATGTCCATGCCGAGAACGCCCTGTCCTCCCCTCTTTTGCTCGCGGAAGGTATCTATCGGCATACGCTTGATATAATCATCTTCAGATACTGTGATAATAATCGGCTCATCCGCGATGAGATCTTCCATTTGGAACTCACCCTCGGCAGCGATGATCTTGGTTTTTCGATCTGAACGATGGTGTTTTTTTAGTTCTTGAAGTTCGTCCTTGATGATCCCTCTTACTAGCTCTTCACTAGCTAAAACCGAGCGATAGTAAGCAATCTTTTCTAGAATATCGTGGTATTCTTTATCGATTTTATCTTTTTCAAGACCAGTAAGCTGGTAGAGTCGTAAATCGAGAACCGCAGTGGCTTGTCTCTCGCTCAGTCCATAAGTTGCCACCAAACTGCTCTTTGCCTCATCACGCGAAGCACTGGCACGGATTAAACGAACAACAGCATCGAGATGATCGAGGGCTTTGAGATAACCTTCTAAGATATGTCCACGAGCTTCTGCTTTATTTAATTCATGTCGTGTACGTCTACGAATCACCTCAATTCTATGATCGATCCAAGCGGCGATCATCTGCTTAACATTCATCGTACGAGGAAGACCTTTATCCAGAGCGAGCATGTTCGCTCCGAAAGTCACCTGCATATCTGTATATTTAAAGAGCTGGTTTAGCGTGACATCGGGAATCTCATTTCTCTTAAGATCGAGAACAATGCGCAATCCATCTTTATCCGATTCATCGCGAATGTCGGCAACACCACTTAAGGTCTTATCGTTTACGAGCTCGGCAATTTTTTGAATGAGAGAGGATTTATTGACGTTGTAGGGAATTTCATCGACGACGATTTTCTGTCTATCTCCCTCACCTTCTTCAATGTGTGTAACAGCGCGCAAAATAATTTTACCGCGGCCTGTATAAAACGCTTCTTTGACTCCACGATAACCGCAAATGACACCACCGGTTGGAAAGTCGGGAGCAGGCATAACTTGCATGATTTCATCGAGCGAAGTTAATGGGTTATCGATCAGTAAAACGGTCGCACTTATCAATTCCCCTAAATTATGAGGAGGGATCGTAGTGGCCATACCGACAGCAATTCCCGATGATCCATTGGCAAGAAGATTAGGAAACTTAGCAGGAAAAACAGTGGGCTCTAGTTTTGTTTCGTCGTAGTTCGGGACAAAATCTACTGTCTCTTTTTCAAGATCATCCATGAGGGCAATGGAAGAATGCGTAAGACGTGCTTCTGTGTAACGCATCGCAGCGGGGCTATCGCCATCAACAGATCCAAAATTCCCCTGCCCATCGACCAGCTTATAGCGCATCGCCCATTCTTGGGCCATACGGACTAAAGTAGGATAAATAACGGTTTCACCGTGAGGATGGTAATCTCCCGATGTATCACCGCAGATCTTTGCGCATTTTCGGTGTTTGGCACCTGGAGTCAAATTCAATTGATTCATCGCAAATAGAATGCGGCGCTGTGAAGGCTTTAATCCATCGCGCACATCTGGAAGTGCACGTGAAATAATGACCGACATCGAATAACGAAGATAGCTTTCCTTAACTTCTTCCTCGATATTGCGTGATACTGTTGTTCCATCGTGAGTGGACATAGCTCTCTCCTTAGATATCGAGATTCTTTACGGCAAGAGCGTGCTCTTCGATGAAGGCGCGCCGCGGAGGGACATCCTCTCCCATCAGCTTTGTAAACATATGGTCGGCAGCAATCGCATCAGGAATTGTTACTCGAACGAGTGTTCGTTTTGTAGGATCCATGGTTGTTTCCCACAATTGATCGGCGTTCATCTCACCAAGACCCTTGTAGCGCTGCACTTCGATGCCCTTGCGGCCGTTTTGACGCAAGAACTCGATCCCTTCTTTAAGGGTAAAAACGGGTAATTCTTTTTTTTCTTCATCGATAATATCGAAGAGTTTTCCAGAAGCGATGTGGTATTGATCGAGCGAAAAACCAAATGAGGCAAGATCTTCTTTCATCTTTGTTACTTCTTCCTTCGCATATAATTCGATACAAGGAAGATTACGAGGACGGAAAACCTTCATTTCTTCTGTTTGTTCTTCAGCAGGAATGGAACTCAATGTCTTCTCATACTCATCTCGCTGAATACTTTCATGCTCTTCTTTCAATTTGCTAAATTCGTCTTCTGAGTAGACAAAACGTAAATCATCGCCCATTTTTACACGGAAGCGGGGTAAAAACCCATTAGCATCTTTGGCGGCTACGAACTCACGGAATGGAATCCCTTTTCTTTCCACATTAAAAATAAAGGTTTCCACATCGAGAATGGTGCGAGTGAGCTTTTCCATCTCTTCTTTCGAAAGACCGTCGGTATAACCGGCTAATTTAATACCGATATCGCTAATGCCCAGCGATAACATGTAATCATCCATCTCTCTTTCGCTGTGAATGTAACGGCTAATTTTTTTGCGTGTTACTCTGTAAAGAGGAGGACGAGCGATGTACATAAAGCCATTTTCTATCAAAGCAGGCATGTGTCTATAGAAGAAAGTCAACAACAAGGTACGGATGTGAGACCCGTCGACGTCGGCATCGGTCATGATAATGATTTTGTGATAGCGCAGCTTTTCGATATTGAAATTATCCACTCCAATACCACATCCAAAGGCGGCAACCATTGCTCCCACTTCAGTGTTTTGTAAAATCTTCTGCAGGCGCGCTTTTTCAACGTTTAAGATTTTACCTCGAATGGGAAGAATAGCCTGGAATTTGCGATCACGACCGGATTTGGCCGATCCACCCGCAGAATCCCCCTCAACAATGAAGATTTCACACAAAGCAGGATCTTTCTCTTGGCAATCTGTCAATTTACCGGGAAGACGCGCACTATCCAAAGCCGTCTTGCGTGTGAGTTCGCGCGCTTTACGAGCCGCTTCACGCGCTTGGGCAGCTAAGATAGCCTTCTCGCCAATCGTACGAGCAATGACAGGATTCTCTTCTAAAAAGGTCGTCAATTCTTCACCGACAATTTGCTGAGCGATCGAAGCTACATCACTATTACCTAAACGCTGCTTCGTTTGCCCTTCAAATTGTGGATTGGGGACTTTGACGGAGATGACAGCAGTTAAACCCTCGCGCATATCATCGCCAGAAACTGCTATCTTGTCGTTCTTGATAAGCTGATTATTCTTAATGTAGGTATTCAAAACCCGAGTTAAGGCTGTGGAGAAGCCAATAACATGGGTTCCCCCTTGCTTAGTAGCAATATTGTTCACATAGGAATAAACATTTTCCGCATAACCATCATTCCACTGCATCGAAGCTTCAAATTCGATCGGCCCGTCATGACTTTCTTTGACGCCTTGGATATATACAGGTTTAGGGAAGAGTGCTGTCTTATTCTCATTGAGATAAGAGACAAAGGAAACTAAACCGCCCTCATAGCAAAAAGTGACATCAGGATGAGAGGTGTCTCGCTCATCGCGATAGATAATTTTAATACCACGATTAAGAAAAGCAAGTTCACGCAATCGTTTGAGCAAAATATCGTAATCAAAAACGGTGACACTAAAAATTGTATCGTCAGGTGTAAATTCGACCCTAGTCCCTCGTTTATCGCTTGTGCCGGTTTCCTTAAGAGGGTGTAAAGGCTTTCCACGAGAAAAATCCATCTCGTAAGCTTTACCATTTTGATAGACTTCGACATGCAAAAGTTTTGATAGCGCATTCACGCAAGAGACACCTACGCCATGCAAACCGCCTGACACTTTATACGTGCCCTTATCAAACTTGCCACCAGCGTGGAGGATCGTCATCACGACTTCAAGAGCAGTGACGTCACGACCTTGTTTAACCGATTCTCTTTCATGCTTACCAATCGGAATACCACGGCCGTTGTCTTCGACCATGACCACATTATTTTTCTTGATAACAACAGAAATCTCGTTCGCAAAGCCCGCCATCGCCTCATCGATACTATTATCGACTACTTCATAGACAAGCTGATGCAACCCATTGACTTGTGTGTCGCCAATATACATGCCGGGCCTTTCGCGGACAGCCTGGAGTCCTTCCAAGACGGTAATCGAACTGGCATCGTATTGTTTATCTTTAGTCATCGTGGTCATTCTCAACCTTTAGTTGGTATAGTTAGGGTTATATGCAACCTTAACTATGCCTATGTTAAACATTCATCCAATCCGGAACGCTATTCCCTTTATTGTAATCGACGGGAACTTCTGCTGCAAACTCTTCAAAAGTTTAGGACGCTCGTGCTGGGATAAAAGACTGAATAATATCGAATTTTTGACTTTAACTGTTAGAATTCCCTCTCGAAAAGAAAGGGCTTCAGTCTGTGGAGCCAGCTTTTCACCTATGATCTCCGGCCATGCTGCAAGAATTAAATCGGGGCGCTCTTTAAATTCCGAGCCCATCTGACCTAATAATTGAGGTAATAGATGGCGAATTTGCCGCGTTGTAGAACGTACGCCATCATAGTAACGAGAAGTACGAGGGATTCTCTTTATAGCCATACCCTTTCCCCTGTATCGTAAAATGCCACTATATTTTTACCGCCCACAAAACGCAAAATAAATTTAATTTAAAGATACCCTACGAGGGTATTCTAATGGTTTTTTAACGATTTTCAGGGCTTTTTATGTTACTTTTATCTTCACCTCAGATGGATAATATAAAACTTTGTATGACCCATCCAATCTGAAACCAAAATCAGCCAAATCCTCTTAAAAGCGTTTAAACCTTAATTTTAAAGCACCCTCTAATCACCCGTTCATTCATTTAAAGCAGTATAGAACTAAGGCCAATTGCAATAAGAAAATAAATCGACATCGAAAGGATGTCATTACACGCTGTGATCATCGGTCCCGAAGCAACAGCTGGATCTACTCCAAATCTAGCAAAAATGAAGGGAGATAAAACGCCTAACAAAGTTCCAGCTAAGCAGGCTCCCATAAGTCCCGAACCCACTATGGTGCCAATAATCCAAGGGCTCGTAGCTAATTCGGTTATACCTTGGGAGTGAAGAAAGGCGACAGCCAATCCACAAATCACCCCAAAAACTCCACCCGTACACATGCCAATGATAAGCTCTTTGGACATAGCAGCTCGCCGTTTACCAGGCGACAAATGACCAATCGCCATACTGCGCACAAGTACTGTACTGCATTGGATCCCAATATTGCCCGACATTCCCGCAATTAACGGCACAAAAAACATCGCAAATGTTAAAAGCCCCTCTTCATAACGTTGGAAAGAGGACATTACACCCACATTAACAAGACCGGCGCATAGTGTAACAAAAAGCCAGGGCGCGCGTGAAAAAAACCGTTTTGTCAACGGTTCATGTTCATTCAGTTTCTCGGCCGTACCCGCGATTCGTGCGATGGTTTCATCAGCGATATCCTCCACAGCTTCTAAAACATCTTCGTAGGTAATAACACCGATAAGAAAATCTTCCTGTTCTACCACAGGTAAAGCGGGGATCTTATAACGCTCGACAATTTCTACGACCTCTTCCCGATTTGCTTCAGCGCCTACTTTTTGCAAAACAGGGCGCATAACTTGGCGCAAGGGTAGATGAGGCGGATTGACCATCAAATTACGAGCAGGCACATATCCTTGCAGGCGCCCCTCCGGATCAATGACAAAAATCCGTCTTGTTAAGTCGATACCAGGATTATCGCGAATATAAGCTGCCGCTTCCCCGATAGTGACATCCATCGTGAATGAAAAAAATTCATTCGTCATCAAACGGCCAGCTGTATTGCGCTGGTGCTGCTTGATCTCGCGGATCCGAACGGCTTTTTTAGCATCTAACAATTCAATAACGCGCCGTACTCGCCTTTCTGACATGTCTTCCAGAACCGCAACAGCATCGTCGGGTGGCATCATCTCAATAAGACGTTTTGCATCCCGATCGCTGATTTGACGAAATACTGCTGTCCTCGTACTGCTATCTGTATTAATGATAAATTCAATTTTTGAATTTAAATCCCCCAGATTCTCAAAAAGAACAGGTCGAATAGTCGGAGGTAGTCGAGAAGCAGCATAAGCGAGGTCTATAGGCGAGTGCTCGCTGGCGATTTTGGCGATTTCATGAAGGATAACTTTGGACGTCTGCTTATGGAATGCCCTTTCTAGCCTTTCACAAAGAAGGTCATCGAGATGGGCCGTCCTTGACTCCAGGAGTGAGCCTGCCTTCATAAAGGGGGGTGACTGGAGGATGATACCCTCTTCTGTTGTCCCTTCTTTCATGCCGACACCTATCCGAGTTTGACTTGAGGTTTAAAGTGTATTCTAAAGGTTTTTTTGACGATTTTCAGAAGGTTTTTAAACTATTTTTTGATTCAGTAATGGTCAACTTCATCGATCGCTCATTCTAAATTCAAAATTCTGTAAAAATCTTTTGAAAGTCGTTGAATCTTATTTATGACGCTCTCTTAGCCCTAGTTAGAACGCGAGCCACTTTTATCAGTATATATGATTTTAAGATGTAAATCAAACTGGAAATGAATATGATAATATTTTAGAATTGCGTCACTCAATTTTTAAAAAAGAAAATCTTATGTTCTTTCAGCCTAAAAAAATTCGTAATATCGCCATCATTGCACACATCGACCATGGCAAAACAACCCTTCTCGATAGTCTTCTTAAACAATCCAACATCTTCCGCGACAACGAAAAAATACCCGAACGAATTATGGACAGCTACGATCAAGAAAAAGAACGTGGCATCACAATTTTCGCCAAGCACACTAGCATTTACTTCGAAGACTTCAAAATCAATATTATCGACACTCCCGGACACGCTGACTTTTCGGGAGAGGTAGAACGTGTACTCGGCCTCGTTAACTGCGTACTTCTTCTTGTCGACGCTCAAGAAGGCCCTATGCCACAGACTCGTTTCGTTTTATCTCAAGCCCTTAAAATCGGCTTAAATCCTATAGTTATCCTCAATAAAATTGATCGTCCACACGCTGATCCTGATCGTGCTCTTAATCTTACTTTTGATCTCTTTGTTGAACTGGGCGCTACCGATGAGCAACTCGATTTCCCTGTCGTTTACGCCTCAGGACTCGGGGGATTTGCGATGAAAGAACTTAAAGATCCGCACGTAGATATGCGCCCGCTATTTGAAATGATTATCGAAGCTGTGCCTCCACCCCCTGGGGATCCTACTCTCCCCTTCCTCATGCAGTCGACTACGTTAACTTATGACGACTTTGTCGGTCGTCAAGCATGTGGGCGCATTCTTGAAGGCACTATCACAAAGGGACAGTTAATTACGCGCGTTGATCGTAATGGGCATGCTTCGCAGCATAAAGTGATCAGGATTGAAGGTTACCACGGCCTCAAGAAAACAGAAATGGATGAAGCAGCTGTAGGGGATATCGTAAGTATATCGGGGATACCCGATGTTATGATTGGGGATACACTTTGTGCTCCCGAGCATGTCGTGCAGTTACCTCCCATTACGTTAGCTGAGCCTACTCTATCTGTCGAAATCATGGTTAACAGCGGTCCTTTTGTAGGGCGCGATGGTAAGCATGTGACGATGAATAAAATACGCGATCGTCTCCAACAAGAAAGACGTGCCAACATCTCTCTCAAAATCGAAGAAGTAGAAGGACGAGAGGATGCTATACGTGTTTGCGGAAGAGGAGAACTACACCTCGCTGTTCTTTTAGAAGCGATGCGCCGCGAAAATTTCGAATTCACACTTTCAAAACCTAAAGTT
>JABDCS010000009.1 GCA_013288005.1 Chlamydiota bacterium
CTCCGTATTGAAATGCTTAGAAAAGAACCGGATCAAGCTGTAAAACAAAGCTATCTGACGCAAGTCTCCTATGTAAGCTCTTTGTGTGATCGCAATCCACACTTGAATAGTCTTCTTATCCCCCCTACTTCTGAAGAATGTAAAAAACTCGCAGTCTCTTCAAATGAGAATAAGACCGGAATTTTTCTGCCCAAACAATTTCAAGAGAATGGTGTACAGGTTGGTGACAAAGGGTTTTTATCCTACACCGCCAGTACCGCGAGTTCTGCTCAAGAACAGCGACTTCCGATATTAATTGGTGGATTTTATGATCCCGGCATTATGGCCATCGGGAATAAGTGTATTTTAGCACCCGCTGAAATTGTGCATATCCTTAACTTATCGAATCAATCGTTCCAACTTGATCCCAGTTTTGCTAATGGCATCCAGGTATGGATTGAGCCTTTGTCCCAAGCAAAAAACCTTAAGAAAGAACTGCAAGAGGAGTTTCAAAAAGCGGGTCTCGATAAATACTGGGAAGTCTCTTCTTATCACGATTATGATTTTGCAAAGGATTTACTCACACAATTCCAAAGCGACAAATACCTCTTTACGCTGATTGCTGCCATTATCTTAATTGTCGCTTGCTCCAATATCATTTCTTTGTTGGTTCTTTTGGTGAATGATAAGAAGCGTGAGATTGGGATTTTACAAGCTATGGGGGCCCGCACCTCTAGTATCGCCCTGATTTTTGCTTCTTGTGGCGCCGGTATGGGTATCATCAGTAGCATCATTGGAGGAGGAGCAGCGCTCTTAACTCTACATAATATCCACCACTTAACCCACTTCTTAAGCGCTATACAAGGTCGCGAGGCCTTTAATGCTTTGTTTTATGGGCAATTCCTACCCAATACCCTCAGTCAATATGCTCTTACCTTTATCTTAATTGCCACCCCTTTGCTTTCTTTATTAGCAGGCCTAATTCCAGCATTAAAAGCCTGTCGTTTACGCCCATCGGCCATTCTCCGCTCAGAATGTTAACACCTGATTGATGTAAATCATCTATTTTTTTTATATTTATAAATTTTTTGATTAACAATAGATTACACTTATCATTGATTTAAAATGTTTTTTTTATTATAATTGATATATTAATTAAACTTTTAAAATAAAGAAAAGCTATGTCAATTCATTCCCTTTCTCTTCTTGATTCAATTGAAGAAGTTCAACATAAAATCCTCCTCTGTCAAAACGATCACCTCAGTGGACGCGAGGTAACCTCCGATAAAATAAGAGAATTAATGGGGCGGATCTCTATTTTAGAAGGTACATGCAATTTTTCGGGTGTAAATAATCCTTCTTTATTGCACCGCGTGAGCATGTTGAAAAATAGTGTTCGAATATTAGAACTATATGAGCAGTTACTGAGAAGAGAAATTCCGTCAACAGCTAGGAGAGAAGTCGCATCTGGTTTACATGTACCAAAAGATGCAGCCAGACCAGCTCTAGGTCCAACTACAGCTGAAGACTCTCCGATGCATCTCCCTCTACCTAGAAGTTCGCGCTCCAAAAGGTTGTCACCTCCTCCAGAACGGGTAGTTTCTCCTTCTACACACAGAGCCTTACCCAAATATCATCAGCCTATTCCTTCATCTACACCTATCCCAACTAGCGCTTTTGCAGCACCAGCCTCTCGACCAGTTCCATCTGCAAAACCCTATTTTTTAGAGGGTCTGAAGGCGAGACCATTTACCCGAGCTTCTAACCCTGCTCCGGCTTCTACCTTAAGGCACTCGTCTCCCTCTCGATCATCTCCTGCCTCTTCATCTACCACTTCGGTATTAGCCCCAGCTACCACCTTATCCCCAGTTCTTGAAGCCAATCTATGGCATGAAGGGCATTCTCCTTTTAAATTTTTGAAGAATGAAGATCTAACAAAAGCAACTGCTAATACTGTTTTAGAGCCTCACGTTGAAGGAATAGATGGCTATTTACGCAACAAATTTGGTGGCGAGGAAATCTTTAGATTACGAGGTCATGGGGCAGGAATATCCACTCAGGCTTTCTTAGCCTCCTTAGAATTACAGCCTTCCCTTATCAATCAACGCTTAATGAAACTTCTACAAGAAATGCAAGCGTTAAATTCGGTATATGTTAGAGATGATAAACTCGTCCACATGAGTGATGGTCAATTGGGTGTCAGGTTATTATTTGAAGATAACGATCCACGTGCTCCCACTGCTTGCACAGCCTACTCAAGAAAAATCCAAGAGAAAATCCTTCGTTTAGAAATAGGCGAGGATCTAATCATTCAAGGAGGGGTTCCCAGGCATGAAATGATTTATCGCGTCAAGAAAACAACTAGTCGCACTTATGAATTCACTATCTATAATGCTAGCAAAGCTATGGGTGTGATGAAATATCATAAAAGCCAAAAATTCCTGCGGCTCTCAGGAGATAACATAAGAACTTGTATGCATTGGCAAAAACGAGATATTCCTGCAGATGCCATGGTAAACTTTGTGCCTAAACTCATAGCGATGTACACAGCAACAGGAAATTCTCGACTCATTGATCAGATCTACCCTTCAGATCGTACAGGGATGGCCAGAGTATTAAAGAAGAATCCTTGTCTACCTAAACCTGATAGTGAGCCCCATACAGCTGCTTTTAATGAACTCAGTAAAAAAGAAGCTCTTGAACGTATTGATTGGATTTATGAAACAGCTAACAGTTTAAGTTCTACACCGATTTCTTATCCTACAGAGGATTTAGAATATGTTCGCTATCAAACCCCTGGAAATTGTGCCTATAGAGGCAAGGACGTTCTTCATCATCACGAACATCTTTTAGAAGCACGTAGACAAGGGTCTGGTTTGCCGACGAGAGAAAAAAACAGATTGTTAGTAGAGGCAGATGCGAATTACCAATTGGCTAGATTCAAATGTCATATGAATTTTCTTATTGAAAGTTTCAATCGACAAAATCTGCTAAAACCACGCCAGGAAGAGGATCTTAAATTTTTGGGATGGGGTCTTACGGAAATGTTAAGTCGATTTAAGAAAGCGGCTCCTCTAATGAGTTCTCTCCATAGACACTACTATCGCGATTACCTATTTGTAGAAATGGCTCATCGTCTCGATAATAACAAAATGCAGTGGTCTCCTTTGCGCTTTTTAGCTTAGAAACCGTTTCTCAGCCAAAAATCATCTTCGAAGCTACGAAATTTTAATTGTGAACACCCTTAAATGGCAAAGTGTGCCGCTAATGCTGAAATACGGAAATCTGTAAATATCTTTAGAGAGTACTTTAACAGTAATTTTTGGAAGGGTTTATCTAATAAAAAAAATTATAGATAATTCTTGAATGAAACTGTAAATAAAAACTGGGAAAAGCGCCAAAACTTAATTTGTGGATAGGCTCTAAAATCTGAATTTCCTAGAATGAGTGGCCTTAATTCAGCTAGGGTCTATGACTGTTATTCTTTCGGCTAAAAAACTAAGAAAGTCCTATAAAGGCCCTCAGGAAGTCCCCGTACTCAATGATGTCTCGCTAGAACTAAAAGAAGGCGAATCTTTGGCTATTATGGGGAAATCCGGCGAAGGGAAAAGCACCCTACTCCATATTTTAGGGACTTTAGAACCTCCCTGCTCTGGGTCTTTACATATCAAAGGCCAAGACGCCTTAAAAGGTTCGTTATCTCTTTTGCGCAATCACTATATCGGTTTTGTATTCCAATCTTTCAATCTCTTAGAAGATTACACAGTCATAGACAATATTTTGATGCCTGCGCGTATTGGCCGATTAAAAACCTCTCTCGGCTCCCCTCTTCATAAACGCGCTCTTGATCTTCTAGAAGAAGTAGGACTCTTAGAAAGAGCGGATTTTCCTGCTCGACTCCTTTCAGGTGGAGAAAAACAGCGCGCAGCCATTGCTAGGGCTCTTCTTAATGATCCTGCACTGTTGCTAGCGGACGAACCCTCTGGTAACCTTGACACAGCCAATTCAGAAAAAATTCACCAGATTCTTCTAGATTGCTGTAGAAAAAAAGGAAAAGCTTTAATCATTGTCACACACGACACCCATTTAGCAACTCTTATGAATAGACAACTTATTCTGCGTAAAGGCCAACTCTATGAAAGAGGAGAAACACCATGCGACTCCTAATGGTAGGTACAGGCTATGTGGGACTTGTAACAGGTGCCTGCATGGCAGAAATGGGACACCATGTCATCTGTCTCGACATCGATACTCGAAAAATAGCGGAGTTGAACAAAGGTTCTATTCCTATTTATGAGCCGGGATTAGAAGAAATCGTTAAGCGCAACCATGAAGCCGGACGCTTAGAGTTTACCACTGACTACCGACGAGGCGTTCAGGAAACTGAGGTGATTTTCATCGCTGTTCCGACTCCTGAAGGAGATGAGGGTGCATGCGATCTTTCCTATGTGTTGCAGGCAGCGCGCATGATTGCCCAATCCATGGAGGGCTATCGCATTATTGTGAATAAATCTACAGTTCCGGTAGGAACGGCAGAACTTGTGCGGCAAGCTGTAAGTGACGAGCTCAAAAAACGCGATGTCGACTTCTCATTTGACATTGTCTCCAATCCAGAATTCCTTAAAGAAGGATCTGCTGTCGCGGATTGCATGAAACCCGATCGGATCATTATAGGCAGCGATACGGAAGTAGCTACCGAAGCCTTGCGTGCTATTTATGCAGCTTTTACGCTCAATCACGATCGTATTCTCATCATGGATATCCCCTCAGCGGAAATGACTAAATACGCAGCCAATGTCATGCTCGCAACACGCATCTCCCTGATGAACGAATTTGCGGCGATTTGTGAAAGAGTAGGAGCGAATATCAATCAAGTTCGAGTGGGTATTGGATCGGATAGTCGAATCGGTTACCAATTTCTCTATGCAGGTGCGGGCTATGGGGGGTCTTGCTTCCCTAAAGATATTCGTGCATTACGGCGCACTGCGCAAACTATTGGGCTTGTAACTCCGATTATGGATGCGGTCGATGGGGTGAATGAAGAACAGAAAAAACTTTTGGCCGCCAAGATCAAATCGCACTTTGCCTCTCGCGGGGGTATAAAAGGTAAGACGATTGGCATTTGGGGTCTTTCCTTTAAACCCAATACCGATGACATGCGCGAAGCTCCTTCCTTGCAATTGATACGTGAACTACTGCATGAGGGTGCCAAGTTGCGCTTATTTGATCCGGTTGCCCAGGAAAATGCACGATCCCTCTTACAAGATGAAGAAGGCATTCATTTCTGCAAAGACGAATATGAAGCTGCAGAAAAAGCTGATGCTGTCGCTCTTGTTACCGAGTGGAAGCAGTTTCGTTTTGTCGATTTCCGAGAAATACAGCGCCATATGGAAGGAAAAGCCTTCTTTGATGGCCGCAACCAATATAAGCCACAAGAGATGCGAACAAAGGGGTTTATTTACTATGGCATTGGAATCCCTTCTTCTTCAGAAAAACCCTAACGCCGAAGAGCGAGTTCACACTTTTCGAGTAGAGATAGAGAAAACTCTTGATCAACTCGTCTCGGAAAAACCCCAGACTTCACAAGCTCTTCTTTATCGAGCAGCACGCTATTCTCTTTTATCTTCCGCTAAGCGTCTTCGGCCACTTCTTATGTTGGCTACCACAGAGGCACTTGGAGGAGCCGTTCAGCATGCTCTTATCCCCTCCTGCGCTTTAGAGCTAATTCACACATACTCCCTTATTCATGATGACCTCCCCTGCATGGATAATGATGATCTTCGCCGAGGGCGTCCCACCTTGCATAAAGTCTATCCTGAGGGGCATGCTCTTTTGACAGGGGATTTTCTTTTAACTTATGCATTTGAAGTGTTGGCTACCTCCCCTCATCTAGCGGATGGGCAAAAAGTTGCCCTAACGACAGTATTCGCAAAAGGTGCTGGAGACGAGGGAATGATTGGAGGCCAGCTGATTGATTTAGATTTAGCTGTAACCGGCAATGTTCCCTCGTGGGAACTTCTGTGTGAAATGCACAATAAAAAAACGTCTGCGTTACTAGCCGTTGCTCTAGAATCAGGAGCCATTATTGCAAATGCCTCTACTGCTATAAGAGGCTCTCTGAAAGAGATAGGCCAAATGCTAGGTCTTGCCTTCCAAATCGTCGATGATATTCTCGATATAACGGGTACCGAGCAAGAACTTGGTAAACCAGTGGGTTCCGATATACGTAATGCCAAAATTACAGCGGTCTCTCTTCTCGGGCTTGATGAAGCGCGCTTGTTAGCCCAATCTCTCCTTACGTCTGCCGAGAGTCGACTGGATCAACTCTGCACTTCAAATGATTACTCTTGTTTACTCTGCCTAGTAAGAAAGCTTGTCTGCAGGACATCTTAAGAACATATCTAAAAAATTTATCTCATTTTTGAGGACACTCTCATGAAATGGACTTCTATATTTTCTTTCCTTTTGTCATTAAGTATAGGTAACGCAATGGCACAAGATCCTAAAATCACGATTGTGGGGCCGGTCTTGCAGGTTTGACAACTGCTTACCGTATCGAAAAACTGACTGGATATGCAGTCGATGTCTACGAGGCAAGAGATAGGCCAGGCGGACGCGTCTACACGGTTCGTATGGGTAATAGCTATGAAGAACTGGGTGGTAAGTCCATTGCAGATGGCGGCGAAGCTACGAATATCCGATTCCTTATAGAGGAAATGGGTCTTAAAATGGAAACGTGTACAATTGATTTTGCGCACAGAAAATGTTACTACAAGGGTAAATCCACTCCCTACTACAAAGCTTATTTAGAGGGCCCTTTACCCGATCAACAATTGTACCGGCAAGTATTGAATTGGTCGCAAAACTCTACGAATATGGCGGAGATTTTAGACCGATTATTTGCCCACTATCCCCTATTACGC
This sequence comes from Chlamydiota bacterium, assembly GCA_013288005.1. Lineage (GTDB taxonomy): Bacteria > Chlamydiota > Chlamydiia > Chlamydiales > Rhabdochlamydiaceae > JABDCS01. Next base: position 6,903 of record JABDCS010000009.1, read on the forward strand.
CAAATCTCCGAAGTGCGCATGCGAGCATACGAGGGAAATGATGCGAAAGACCTTTCATTAGCCTATCTAGAAGGGTTTTGGGACTATTTTCTCAGCGGCTATAACTTTGCTCATCATAAGCAAACTATGGATTATCAGTTAGAATCTATCGAAGGGGGTAACAGTTTACTCATCGAAAAATTAACAGCTGCCTTGCGAAGGCCTATTCATTTTCATGCACCCTTACGGAAGATTACAAAAACTCCAGAAGGAAAAATCTCTCTCCAGTTCGATAATCTAAATGAAGTCCTTACAGATTACCTCGTCCTTGCTATTCCCTGTTCCACTTTACAAAAAGTCGAAATCCAAGAGGGGCTTCTAGCTAAAGATCAAAAAGAGGCGATTCATACTCTTCAATATGGAACGAATAGCAAAATTTTGGTTCCTGTTGCCAATATTCCTGAAAATCCCCCTATGTTTTCTCTAACAGATACTATGACAACCTAGTTTAACAAAAACAGATCGATAATGACTTGCTTTTATGGAGGAACCTCAGGGAAGTTCTCTACCGATTCCCCTAACGAACTCTCCCACCTACTAGAAAAAGAACTTCCTGCAATTTATCAACTGCATCCGGGAATTTCCTTTCCCGGTGGTGTACATGCAGAGAACCGCCAAAATGAATTGTTTGAAGCCCATAACCAGCCCATTGGAATTAGTTGGGAACACGAAGAATTCTCAAAAGGAAGCTACTCGAGTTGGGGAGTAGGGCAATTTGCCCTGTTTGATGAAAAAGATGAATCTTTTGGCGAGGAAGTTAGAAAAGTCTTTCGCCCCTCAGCAGGCACGATCTTCTTTGCTGGCGAGCATACCGCTTTAGACAATCCCGCTACCCTTGAGGGGGCTGTCGAATCAGGAGAGCGTACCGCAAAAATGCTCAAGAGAGTTTGTACAAATAATTAAATCTAAGAGACTGTTAACTGAATTCGTCCTAAGTTAACAGTCTCATCCTTCCCAATCAGCCTTACCAATTGTCGTCCTCTTCATACCCAAGAGCAATTAGATCTCTACCCAATTTTTTCTTAAAGGCTTCTTTATGTTCTTCATTGAAGTACTCTTTCCACCTGCCAATGAGACCCATATTGAAAGTGCTTTTTAAGTTTTGAAAACCCCCTCCTTGCATACCGAAAGGATTTACCTCATCTCCATAAATCATATCGGCGGTTGCACGCAATACGTCATCGGTTACATGTAGCTCTAGGAAGTCATTGATCCTGTGCATTTGTTCAATTTGCGCTTCACGACTTCCTCCACCCTCAGGCCCCACTAAGTCCTCATAGCGAATCGTTAAAACATCGGGCTTTCTCGAATATAAATGGGCCTGATTTGCAATTTTTACTAGGGATACTTGAATGGAATTGGGAGCTTTTTCTGCAATCTCCCGCACATCATACTCATAATTGATCACAAAATGGAGTTGTTCTTCTAAAGAAGAGGCCAGAAAGGCCTGTCGTTCTTCATGAGAGAGGCCGGGCCAGGACCCTTTCTTGATTTGCTTAATCATGGATAGAGCGACATCACGTAAATCTCGAATGAGGACAATTTTTTTTAGTTTAGGAAGCTGAGCGTAGTCCGCTTCTAATTCTGAAGATAGGCAAAAATGCGTATACAAATAACCGCTCTCTGTTGGGATATAATGTGAAGAGGGAAATTTTGTATGCCATATAGGCTGAGTCCCAATAAGGAAGTAAATCGTCTTCATCATTAAATGAGAACCCGCTTTTGGCACAGTGATTAAGGCAAAAGGCGGCACAGGATTTACGGCCTGAAGAGCAGAAAATGAGACGAATAAAGAAGTAAAAAAGAAGAAGATTTTTTTCATTGTATTGCAAGCTTTAAAGGGTGTATCAAAAGCAAATTTATTTTCGATTTTTTCTTAATCAAAGGTTTGATTGGAGAACATAATTTGATCAGAAAGCGCTACATCATTATCCGAGATATAGGGATGATCAAAGATCTTTTTCCACCAACTTCCGTACCAGTAATGAATGCCTGCTGTTTCCGGCAAAAGCTTGATCGCCTCCGGATGTTGATACCAATAAATGATCTCTGCTTCTGTTAATGGATAAAAGAATGTCGATGGTAAGTACATATTCCGTTTTTTATGCGCTCCAGCTAATTCATGTTCGCAAATGATCCTCGTGAGATAAGAAGGGCCCGTTAGATGAATCGTCGAACCCAAAGGTTTGTAGGCAAAATAATTGGCCCGTAAATTGACAACCAAATCATGTATGAGAGGGTGCCCTGGGGCAGAAGCAATAATGGCATTACAGAGTTTTGACACATTGAATTTTCTCGTGTAGCCATGCCCTTGAGGCTCAAAAGCAATATAAAAGTCAAAAGAGTGGTGAAGTTCTTCAAACATCTCGGGATTTAGGCATTCAAGATCGACATCCGCATAAACTCCACCAAATTGTTGTAAGAGCTCTAAGCGCAGTATATCGGACTTTTGAACCCAAGGAATAGGGCTATCATAAAGAGATTGGTTGTGCAAACGCAGCTGCTGAACCTCTTTATCTGTCCATAATTTATACTCCCACCCTTTCAGCATTGCCCAGGAGCTCATCCATTTGGAAAACTCTTCAGGCACAGGGCTTCCCAGCCAGATTTGATGAATGATGCGAGGGATACGAATAATAGTTGGGCTTTGAGCTGCTTCTTGAATGTTCCGGTAATACATCGTACGAAACAGAGAAAAAAGACACTGATTTCTCGCGTAATATTGATCTAAGCTTTTTTGTTCAAAATCAGGGTCTCTGACTTCTAGACCCATGCCCAGTCTTAGCATGGAACGATCAAAATCCGGATAATGGATGGCGGCCCACCCTCTTTGTGCATAAAGCACGCACATGACCAGCAAGATACGAACAACTCGATGTGTCGCTAGCTTGAACATTTATTCTCTCCCATTGGAAATAAATTTTTGACAAAGTTCATAAAAAACAAGCTCGATTTCAGTAGATTGCATTCTTTATCCGGTTAAGGAGCAAAGCCTTGCATCAATTTTTGCAAGCTTGGACAATGTAAAAAAAAGATATAAAACTAGGGAAGTAAAACTTTTAAACGAAGAAGAAAACGCGATGTGGTGAATTTTTTTTAATTTCGGTCTAGGTGTATTTTCTCCTCGATTTTTCTAGAAAAACAACGACCCAAAAAAAATTGGCAGATTAGGTAAGAACGAGGATGGGATTGTCGCTTTTTTCTTCCCACCGCCCGTGCTGTTTAATGAGATCGACGAGTTTATCCTCGGCATCCGCAAAAGCAATATTGCGCTCGACACATTGCTTACCGACATAGAGGTCAATCATGCCAGGCTTAGAGCCTACATAACCAAAATCCGCGTCGGCCATCTCGCCGGGTCCATTTACAATACACCCCATAATAGCAATTTTCACGCCGGGCAAATGTCCTGTTCGCTCACGTATTTTCCTGCTTACCTGCTGCAGTTCGAAAAGCGTTCTACCACAACCAGGGCAAGAAATAAATTCTGTTTTAGAGGTGCGCATGCGAACACCCTGCAAGATGCCAAAGGTCAGATTACGAAGAAGATCTAATTTGGCTTCTCTAGACGCTATCACCAGCCCATCACCAAGTCCATCACTAAGAAGTGCACCCCCCTCTGCAGATGCTTGAATAACTAGGTCTTCTGGGCTGCAGGAATAGGATAAATAGAGAAGAACGGGAATCTCTTTTTTATTGGCGCGTAATCCTTCTATAAAACGACGTGTTTCATGCAGAGGGCTTTCTAGAGGAGAAAAAAGTATAAATGCAGGTGTTTCTGTAACCAGCAATGACTCATTTCCTCGGATAATGAGGCCTGCTTGGCTCAGATTCTTTCCCTTAGCCTCTTCCGACGTGTAAAGAGGAAAAGCGCCATGTAGTTCGAAGTTTCGAGACAAAAGGGCAACACCGGCTTTTTGGACCCGCTCTAAAATCTGATAATGTTGATTGGAAGCAGGCGCTTCTTCCAATAGAAGAGCATCTACAGTAGCTTTACTTTTTGTAAGAAGGTTGAATTGTACAATCATTCCTAATTGCGCATAGAAATCGTCTGTAAGAATTTGATCATTGGTAACAGATAGGATAGTCGTCCCGTCACGATGGAGGATCGAGCTAAACCCGGGTAAGGGGCGACGTTGAATATTCATGAAGTCGCGATGGCGTTCTTCGTAAGGTTCAACTCCTTTCATTTCTCGATTTTTGGCAAAATGGATAAGCCGTCTACACGGATCGATTTCATTCCAAGGATCTTCTGTAAGCGAAACGCGTAAAGTATCTCCAAGACCATCCAGCAATAAAGTACCGATTCCAATCGATGACTTTACTCTTCCATCTTCGCCTTCTCCTGCTTCAGTCACACCAAGATGAAGAGGATAATTCCAGCCCTCTTCCTTCATTCTCGCGGCTATGAGTCGATAAGCCTGAATCATAATAAGAGGATTACTGGACTTCATGGAGAAGATAAGCGAATGGTAATCGAGTTTGCGACATATACGCGTATATTCAAATGCGGATTCCACCATGCCAGCTGGCGTATCTCCATAACGATTCATAATGCGGTCTGATAGCGAACCTTGATTGGTGCCTATACGAAGTGCTTTTTTCAAACGTTTTAATTTTTCGACAAGAGGTATGAAGAGCTCTTCTATGCGAGCTAATTCGGCTGCATAGGAAAGATCGTCATATTCGATAACCTTAAATGTCGCGCGTCTATCGGCAAAATTACCGGGGTTAATACGAATTTTGTCTACAGAATCGGCCACCCGCATAGCTGCCGGAGGGTAGAAGTGAATGTCTGCGACTAAGGGTGTGGTATAACCTTTTTGAAGAAGAGTATTCTTGATTTCTTCACAGGCCTCTGCTTCTTTCATTCCTTGAACAGTCATGCGTACAATTTCACACCCATTATCTGCTAATTTCATCACTTGTTCGACTGTTGCACCCACATCACGTGTATTCGAAGTGGTCATCGATTGAATACGGATAGGATTATCGCCGCCTACACCCAAATGACCAACCTTAACCTCTTGTGTCTTAGAACGTTCGGTGCGGTAAATCGAGTGGCAGTATTTCATATCCTAAATCCTAAAACCTGTTGTTTTTAAACAACATTCTTCATCGATTGTTTATTGAAAAAACCAATAATAACAAGTTGTCTAAATGATCCCCAGTGTTTAGTGAAATGGAGGCCTTAACCTAGTAAAACATACTTCCATTCTATTTTTCGGAGATAGTTTCTTATGAGAAATAGATTTTTTGACAAGGGGTTTCATGAAATACATTCCGCTAAACTTTTTAGTAACATTCTTATCATCTCTTCCAATTTCCTAATGCTAGGCAGAATCTTTAGATGGTATTATTACTGCAGAAGCTTATGGCATACCTGCTAGATATTTGAAAGTAAGCGATGCCGAGCTTTTGTTTAAGTATGCAGATTATTATCTTGGCACCAATCGCTGCGATTTCCAATATGCAACAAGCTTGGAAGAAGATTTAGAGTTAGGGGTGAAAAGCCACCCGAATGCGGCCTTGAGAAACTTTTAGATTCTTTTCCTCTTAAGCTGTTTCCTCAATCATAGCTTCCTTTTCAACACTTCTAAAAGTTCGGGGAAAGTTTCTTTGTGATAATCCCCGCCAAAATGCCCTTGATCAGCAAACTCATAATATTCCGTTTGCAAGTAGTCATGGAGAAGCCGCGCTTCTTCGATAGGGATCCATGGATCGTTGGCACCGGCAAATTGAATAATCCACTTTTGATTCTTCTTAATCGTTTCCCAATCCCACGGTGTATCGAAATAGCCACTCAATTTTTCATTCTCGTAACCGAGATCGGTGTAATAGGAGCCTATGAGTACAGAGCCTAAAATTCGATGGGTTTCTGCATAGCGCATAGCGGCAATAGCCCCCGAGGAATGTCCAATAATAATTGTCTTTTCATCAGCTTGTAATTCTTTTTCTAGAAAGGGAAGCCAATAGCGACTTCGTGCTAGCTGAGTGTCGGGAAATTGCGGTGCCTCAACCTCCACCCCTAACTTTTCTAATTCGTTTTTTAGATAAGGAAACCAATTATCTGTGGGTTTACTATTTCCATTACCATGTATGAGAATCGCTCGAATCATTTGAAGACCTTCTATTTCAATGTTTAACGTGGAAAAAGATTTCCGCCTCTCCCCACGGAAAGGAGACGCATGAAGTAAAGGAAAGGGTGAAATCTTGAGATTGTAAAGGATAACTGATCGTAATAACCTGTGTACCAGGAAGTACACGGACGAGTGCTTGTTCGACCTCAGCCCTTTCTTCTTCTTCGATGCAAGTCCAAGCAAGATAAATTACTTGTGCCTGCTCGATGAACTTACTCTCATGGATGGGCCCTAATTCAAATCCAGCAGAACAGCATGTGGATCGGGCTACAGACCGCGCCTTATGAATGAAAGAGGGCACCCAGTCAACGCCATAAGCCTTACAGCCAAAATAGGTCTGAAGAAAAAAAACTCCCCTACCTCTTCCACACCCTAAATCGAGAAATAAGTCTTCTTTTTTTAAACGAAGTCTCTCTGCTATTAGGGCAAAAACGGTTAATGGTGTTTCTCCATAGGTGTGGATTTCACTTTCGCCCTTCCTAGCTAAAAAACGCCGGGACTCTGCATAGGGGTTTATCCATCGCCACTCTTTTTTAAGCGCTTGATCCTGTTGTTTAAAACGAGGGTTATTGTAATAGTTTTTTTTTACTTTTCTCTCCTCTTTCCAAGAAAAAAGAGCAGCTTTGCAAGCGGTCTGCAATAATATAAAAGGCTCAATTAGATAACGGATCATTTGGAAAGAAGTTAATGAAAGAAGGGCTATTTTTAACCTTTATACTCTATCTAATCAAGAAGACAAATAGACTGCTTAAGAAGCATGGCGAATAGCTAGAGAATGTTTTTTTATTCTCTCAGACTCTTTTGGTGGGGGAACGAGAAGTTTCAAAGCTTGGGGTGGTGGAGCACCAAAACATTTTTTTCGAATAGCCGCTTTTACTCGGCTAGCCAGGTGCACCATGGCCTGCGGAAAATTTCTGATAGTTTCAGGAATCAGTAATTTGGGTGTGAATTTCCAATCCCGATTGTCGATAAGAGCCCCAGAAACAGCAAATTGTCCCCCATAAAAAACAAAACCCGCGATCATTAAAAGGGTAGACAGAGCTCCTCCCCCTGTGACAATTAAAGCAGCTGTAGACAAAATAACACAAACGGCTTCAAGAAGAACTAAGGCGTGAAACAGTAATTTCTTTTTAGTTTGTACGTTAATAGCATCAAAAATGGAAAGAGCCTTTTCCATGCATTTTTTCGAACATATGGTGGGAGATTCTAATTCTTTTAACGTTGAAGGCAAATCTTTTTGAATCTCTCGATACATCCAAGGACGAATTCGCCTTTCCATTTTAAGTTTTTTATAGCTCTCCTCGTTGAAATATTTTTTCTCAAGTCCGCGTAAGGCTAAAGCCACTAAGTGCATTTTTGCTTTTTGTTCTGCTCGAAGACGAGCAATTCCATAAGAATGTTTGCAAGCTTTGCAAGCCCTAAGAAAACGACGTTCTTCACACGGCATGTAGTCATGAAAATGTTTTCTATGTTTCTCAAAAATCTCTTTAGTCTTGTCAAGAGAAGGGTTGGCTTTCATTGCTTTAAGCACTTGCATCTCTACACGATTATATAAGCGGTATTGGCGTCTCATCCAGTAAAGCGAATAAATTGTCTCTAATCCCGCACAGACGAGATTCAATATTCCGGAGACTTTTGCAGCTACACCTACCCAAGTCCAAGTTCTTGCCTTATTAAAATGGCTCAATAAGGCCGTCGTACCGCACAAAGAGGCAATGGTAAGAACAGGCAATTGGGCCATTTTAAAGAAGGCATCTTTTTTGCCTTCTTGATCTTTAAGCATGTCTGCATTCCTAATCCTATGCCAACACGATTGAAGCCATGCAGGGGCGAAATAAGGTGTTGAGATGCTAGGGATTCCGTAAAAATCCACCTCATCCGAGCTTGCCCTTCGCAGGGCTTCTTCAGCGGGCTTGGGGAGGTTTTTTGTCTCTTTAGAAATTTTACGGGAAGCGACCCCTTGAACTCTTGCCTGCTGTTCAGAGGTAGACGTAGAGGGGCTACTTCCATTAAAGAAGCTCAGCAGAGGGAAGTTGTGAAGGATATCGTGAAGGATACTCATAGGATCATAATAGTAATAAATAAAAACAATATTATATCAAATTTTAATTAAATTAATAACAATATAGTAATATTTAAGTTAAAAAATGCAATTAAAATTATTATTATACATCAAATTTGAGGTTTAAAATAAAATTTATATAGAAATAAAATTTTTATTTATAATACAGATGGCTTTATAGCTTAAATATAATGACAGGGTTGCTTATTATAAGAGGCCACCCACTCACTAAGTTTCTGTCGATTTTCAGAGGATTTTAAATGAAAAAGTTTAGATTTTTTAATTTACCGGTAAATACCCTTGCTCTCTGCTGTGCTACCAATATCGCCTTTGGGCCTTCTACCCCTCTTCTAGCAGAATCACCTAAGCCACCCTCGTCTTTTGTCTCCGAAGAAGAGAATGATGTCATCATTCTAGGCGGAGGAATCGGCGGGCTTACCGCGGCGGTCTATCTAGCTCGGTCAGGGCTCAAACCTCTTGTGATCGAAGGGCGCAACCCGGGTGGACAAATCACGCAATCAACCGGCATCCAAAATTGGCCCGGAGAAATGGAAATCACAGGGACTAAGCTTACTGATAAAACCCGTAAACAAGCCGAAGAGAGTGGCGCTCGTATACTCCATACAGAGGCTACAAACATTGATTTCTCCACCTCACCCTTTACCATTACCCTGCGCGACCCCTGGCACCCTTCTCATCAAAAAATCATTCGCGCAAAATCGTGCATTATAGCTACAGGCGCCTCTCCTAACAAACTAGTCGTTAAAGGCGAATCAACTTTTTGGTCTCGGGGAGTCCACACTTGCGCCACATGCGATGGCTCTTTATACAAAGGCAAGCATGTAGTTGTAGTAGGTGGAGGAGATGGAGCGATTGTCGAAGCCCACCATCTCGCTAAACTTGCTGCAAGTGTAACAATGGTAGTACGGGCCAAGACACTTAAATCGATCGAAGAAAAGAGGAAGCAGCATTTACTCTCCCTTCCTAATGTCAATGTTTTATACGAGACACGGGTTAAAGAAATTGTGGGGTCTTCTGACAAATTAACCCACATTGTTCTCGAAAATGGCGAAAAGGAAAAAACCCTACCTATTGACGCCGTGTTTCTTGCTATTGGGTCTAAACCCAATACCGATATTTTCCGAGAACAACTTGAGCTAGACAACCGCGGATATATTTTAGTAAAGAGCGATCAAAGCACGAGTATTCCGGGAGTATTTGCGTTAGGCGATGTTAGCGATTCTTTTTATCGACAAGCTATAACTGCCGCAGGAGATGGAGCTAAAGCAGCTTTACAAGCCGAAAATTACATGGCGGGGCTCTCCACAGAAACTACTAAAAAACGTGCTACTTTCCAAAATATAGGAGCCTCCTCTTCCTCGAGTTCTCCTAATCAGGATCTCTCTTTAGTGAGCGATAAAGCTGAACCGCATGTTATGCAGATCAAGACAGAAGAACAGTTTCAACGAGAAGTTCTTGAAAGCACAACTCCTGTACTTGTCGATTTCTACGCAGATTGGTGCGGACCTTGTCGTGCGCTAAGTCCCCATATTGACACATGGTCAGGACAATTCAAAGACACTGTTAAGTTCGCAAAAGTCAATATTGACCACTTGCCAAAATTGGCTAACCGTTACAAAGTAAATGCCCTTCCGACTGTGCTCTACTTTGAAAAACAAGGTAAGCTTTCCGAACGGTGCACGGGTCATGATGAAATCGCCGAACTCATCAATAAGTTAGAACAAAAGTACAACAAATAGTGCTAAGAGGGTGTCCTGTTAATTTTGGGACACCCTCAAAGATCAGCCAAAATCTACCGAAACTTGGTTCCTGCTCACCCTCCAAAATCTCCTTGTAGATAAAACACAATTACCATAGTTTTGTAAGGTATGTGTTAATTTATCTTAAATTTTGGAGGAACTATGCGTAAAATTCTACCTGCACTCTTTTCGGGAGCCCTAAGTACTCTTTTTCTTATTGCTCAAGTAGAAGCATCGCCCGTTGTCGTCAATGGGTTTAATCCATCCAACCCCTACTATCCTGAAGAATATTATAGTTATCATGTTGCAACAGGTGTCGATGTTGCCAATGCTATGATCGAACTTGAAGATGGTTCGCAATGGAAAGCTGCTGATGCAGATTGCGTTCAACTTCTTTCTTGGCGTCAAGGGGACATCACAATTATTACACCTAATCATAGTTTTGGGGGTTCTGATTATACTTTCTACATTACAAATCAAGCTAACGAATCTTATGTACGTGTCAATCTAATAAATGGCCCTCTAGTCGGAAGTGCTAATACCATGCTGATTACAGGAATGGATGCAAATAGCAATAGCAAACGTGCTATCTATCTTAACAATGGGACAAATTGGAAAATTGACAGCTGCGATTTCCGTACTATCGATAGCTGGAATGTTCATGATCCGGTTATTGTTGGACGCAATGATGCGTGGTTTACTAACCATGGAACTATCTTGATCAATGTGTTAACAAACACCTACGTTCGCGCAAAAAAAATATAATTACACAGAGCAATTGCAAGGATAACCTTTGCAATTGCTTCTTCAATGAAGAAAATGTCCAGGAGTGTACATGCTAACCCAATCCGTTCCCTCATCTCCCCCTAATATAAGTTTCTTCTCAAAAGTTCTGTCAGAACCTGTAAATACTTTGCCTTCCCCTCGATCACTGATAGACAGAACAAGTGCTTTTGCACTTCCTATTATAGCTGGATTGTCTGTAGCTGCCGTTACTTCTTCCGCTTTGTTCGGATCGGTTGTTGTCGGCGGAGCCGCTCTTTTCTTCGCTCTTTTAGTTATGAGTTGTTGTCCAGGCGAAAAGACTAATACTCATCACCATCACCATTCTTCCCACGTGCCTGTCGCCTATCCACCAGCTTCTGTTGACTATACCCCTTATGCTGACTATACCCCACCTGTTAACTATACTCCTTCTGTTGCTACGCCGATGATGCCCCGCCCTGCTGCTTGTCGTCGTCGTGTTGTAACCTCTACCCCAGTTGATGAACGCCGATTTGCTGTGGGCAGCGTACGGGCAGCTCCGGTGGTAGCCGCAGAAGCGCCAGTGTACAATCGACCTGCTGTTGCAGGTTCTCGTTATCCAGTGGGAGCAGCTCATGGGCCAGTTTACCAGCAGGCTGCAAGACAAGTGGGCCCTTCGCCTGGACCTGCAATGGTAGCCGCTAGACCTGGACCTATTGCTCAGGAGCAAAACCATAGTGCACATTATGCTGTAGGTTCACGCAGAGTTTAATCAACACCCTTTGGTTAGGATTGGCTTTCATTTCAGGGCTTTTTTTAAAAATATGCAGTTTGTATAGTAATGAAAATTTGTAAATGTGACCATGAGGATTAAGATATGGCAAAAACACAAGATTCACGCAAAGAAGACAAAAAAAAGCCCCAAAAGAATTTGAAAGAGAAACGTCAACTTAAACTTGAGAAAAAGAAAAACAAAAACTCTGGACCTTAAGCTCCTCCTAAATGGGCTTCTGTCGATTAGATCACAGAAGCCTGAGAGGGTTACCAAAAATAATATCCCTTTGCTTAAGAGACCGAACTGGAGTTAAGTTTCTGTCAATTTTCAGGAATCTGCAAATCCCAAGTAAGCGATACTCTTAGAAATTCAGATATAAATAGGGTATTTCCATCTCTGAGCGACTCAATCCCCCATGCATGCCATAAAAATGGGACTCGAAGCGGTCTTTTTCATACCACCACACAGTGTGGTTTCCTTTTGGCAATATGACGAGGTTGCCTACGCGTTGCAGAAATTTCTGTGACGGCTTTTGGCTTCCAAAAAAACCACGCTTAATTAAATCTTCGGTTCTTACAATCAATGCTCGAGGGCCTAACCACTGCTTTAAGACGCGCTCTGCTTCATCCAAAGCATCTGGGATGATATGTAAGAAAAAGTCGCGTGAGGACCCAGCAGGAACAATTAGCTCGCCTCGTGAAGTTCGCATGATGAATTGGACAAATTCAGGGAGTTCAAGATTGAGATAAAGGGTTTCCTTAGGAGAAACGCCTATCATTCCGTGATCGGCGGTCACGATGCAAGCAGCTTTCTTATCCGCTCTAGGCATTAATTTCTGATAAAAGCGCTCTTCTAACAAGGAAAATATATTTTTCGTAATTTGCGCATATTCGGTTGATTCTATACCTATTCGATGCCCTACCGAATCGATATCGCTTAGATATATATATATATACTGCTTGGTGCCTTTTGGGTGGGTATGATAAAGCTCGACAATCCTATCCATACCATCAGCGACACTTTGGTAGGGTAAATAGGTCGCTCCTCGAAACAAGGAGAGTGAATAGGGTGAATGGGCTATCGAAATAGGTTGTAAAGCAAAAGCATGAATATCGAATTCCTGAAAATCCTCATAAATTGTCCTTGAAGGGTAAATTGAGTTTGTCGAGATACCCGCTTTTGTTAGGGTACCCGGCTCCTTATCCCCGGCAAAAGAACAAAGGAGAGGAGCAATTACCCTTTCTATAGTGGGTTCATAGAGAAACCATTCATATAAACCACTCTCTCCGACCTCTAAACCTGTATTCATACAGGTCACATGTCCGGCCGTAGTTGAGGGAAATTGCGAGGTTAGCTTACTTACAGTTCCATGGTCGACAAAGCGCTGCAAAAATGGCGATTCTTGGATGTGAGGCTCGAAAAAACGCCAGCCAAAACCATCGATAAAAAAAAGGACAACAAAATCGTGTGTCTTGTTAAACCCTCCTACATCAGAAGGAAGGGCGTATTCAGGTTTGTTACCCGTAAAATAAGTATGTATTGTATGTGGAATGCGAGAAAAACAGTAGGAATCGTATAGGGGTCTACAAAGGTCAGTATCAAAATGTGCTTGTTCTACAGCTTGTAGTGAAAGATCATTGATCATAACTGTCTTGTAACCAGAGTTAGACATTTTATCGAGAGAAAAGAACACGCTCGTTATATAGAGCGATTTTTTTTGTTCTCTTGAATCTGCAATATTTCAAATAATTTCTTAACTCTATCTAGGGACTCTTCATTTTCTATTTTGTCTAGTTTTGAATAGAAAAAAAACGAATTCCTCTTGGAATTTACCGCCGATAACTGCAAGATTATTTCATTCAAAATTAGAGGATTTTATGGAAAGTACGATGAGGAATGTGCCACGCAGCATCAGCGTTTTTACGTTGGCCATGATTAACGTTGCTGCAATTTGCAGCGTTAAAAACTGGCCGTTGACTGCTGAATATGGCTTTTCTGCTCTCTTCTTTCTCTTAGTCGGCGCCTTAATTTTTCTTTTACCCGTTTCGTTAATCTCGGCAGAGCTTGCAACAGGCTGGCCCAAAATCGGTGGCGTCTATGTATGGGTCAAAGAAGCGTTTGGCCACCGCAGCGGGTTTTTAGCAGCTTGGTTGCTTTGGATAGAGAATGTCATCTGGTATCCGACGATTCTTTCATTTATTGCAGCGACTTTAGCCTACTTCTTCAATCCCGAACTCGCACAAAATACTTTTTACAATGTGGCGGTAATTTTTGTCGCTTTCTGGGGAATGACATTGGTGAACTTATTGGGAATGCGCGCTTCGGGTCTAATTAGCACTATTGGCGCGATTGCAGGAACATTAATTCCAGGAATTTTGATTATTATCCTGGGCTTTATCTGGTTTTTTCAAGGTATGCCTTTGCAAATTACTCTGGATTGGGCCTCCCTCATTCCCAATATGTCCCAACCTAAACAGCTCGTGTTTTTCTCGGGAGTACTACTCTCTTTTGCTGGTATGGAAATGTCGGCCATTCATGCGCGGGATGTGCGTAACCCGCAAAAAGACTATCCTCGCTCAATCTTCCTTTCGGCCTTTGTCATTGTCTTCTTATCCACACTTGGCATCCTTTCAATAGCCTCTGTCGTGCCCAAAGATGACATCACCTTGACAGGGGGCTCTATGCAAGCCTTTACAATATTTCTTTCTGCTTACAACTTGAGCTCATGGATACCTGTTATCGCTCTTCTCGTTTTTTTTGGTGCTCTTGGTTCGATGAGTACTTGGATAGTGGGTCCAACTAAAGGACTACTCGCTGCTGCTCAAGGAGGAGATCTTCCCCCTTTTATGCGCAAAGTCAATCATAAGGGCATGCCCGTTCCTTTGCTCTTCATGCAAGCAGGGATTGTCACAGTTCTTTCTCTTCTCTTCTTTTTGATGCCCAGCGTGAACAGCGCTTTTTGGCTTCTCATGGCTCTGGTTGCCCAAGTCTATTTAATCATGTATCTGATCATGTTCGCGGCTGCCATACGACTGCGCTATACAAAACCGCACGTTCCTAGAGCTTATCGGGTGCCTGGGGGTAAAAAGTGGGGAATGTGGTGTATAGCAGGCCTTGGTATTGTAGGCGCCCTATTAACCTTTACAATAGGATTTTTCCCTCCCGATCAAATTACAACGGGTAGTCCTACTTTTTATATCAGCTTTATGACAATAGGCATTATTTTCGTTTGCCTTGCCCCCAGCTTAATTTTACGATTTAAAAAAGAGTCTTGGAATCACCCGCCTAAAGAATGATATCCGTTATTACGAAAGATAATTGATTTTTTTCATGTAGATAGGAGCGGTCTTGGCATCTAAGAAGCCTGAAGATCCTAGTGGCTGCTCCGATTCGATCTCAATGACTATGGCCGGTGTTCGCGTTCTACTCGCGCTTAGCTTAGCCTCATTTTCTGCATGGGAGCGATCGTGAGTAGCCGGGAGTTGATTCGCTGCATCAGAAAGAAAAACATCTTCTACTACCCGTGGGACAAAACACTTTAAATGGAGTTGCTCTTTTGTGACCGCTCCTAAAGATGTGCCGTGATAAAGAGTGGGCTTTTTTGTTAATGCCGCTTTAGCCAGCGTACTGCACACCAAAATAAAAGAGGTCATAATCTATTTGTTTTTCCTTCTATTCGTAAAGTAACATTTTTTTTGATTAAATATATATAGCCGGCACAAGTTGTTGCGAATAAGCTAGTTACCTCACCCAGACATACGCCATCCCAAAATAAATCGTCGTGGCTATTACATCGACGATCATAAGAATAACCGGACCAGATGCCAATTTCGGATCGAGCTTACACACGCGCAAAATGACGGGGATTGTCATCCCTACTACAGCAGACATAATAATCGCAATAAAAAGAGCAGTTCCAATGGTATAAATTGGCTCAAAGACAGGGATTCCCCCTTCCTCCCAAAACCAGGATAATGCCCCCACTCCAATCGCACATGTAAGAGAGAGAAAAAGAACCGTTTTTACTTCAAGCCAAATACGCTTTTGAATACCTGTCCACATGATCCGATTTGTACGTAAAATAGCCAGGCTCTGTGTCATCGCTTGCATAGAAACCGATTCGCACAGAGTTAAAACAAGAGGAATAAACATGGCAAGAACTAGTAATTTTGCAAGAACCACTTCAAATGCGCGTACAATCACAGCACATATCAGGCCACTTGCAACATTGCAGAGTAACCATGGCATCCGTAAACGATAGCCTTTCCAGGGTGTGTTGATCTTCCCTTCTTCAATTTTAAGCCCAATGAACTGGAAAATATCTTTTCGCATCAATCCATCGATCTTCTTAATCGTATCGTCAAAATAGATCTCGATATCGATAATCCCTAAAAAACGGAATTGATCATCGACGACAGGAAGAGCGAGGAGGCGATGCTTCTCAATGGCATGCATCGCTTCTCGTAAAGTTTGATCAGCGTGTAGAAAAGCAAATGTTTCATCCATAGCTTTTCCCACTAAAATATGCGGCTGATTGAGAACAAGCGATCGTGTTGAAATTACCCCTTTTAAGTGGCCCGTTCTATCTGTCACATAAAAGTAAAAAATTCTATCTCCAATTTTCCCCTTTTGGATCACCTTCAATGCTTGTTCTAGAGTCTGGTCCGTAAAAAGAACCATATCGACTTGCATGAGGAATTCTCGCACTCGGCGATGAAGGTCCTCTTTAGAGACGACATTTACATGACGCATGATCGTAGTTTACCGCTATCTTTTTCCCCTGTATACTTCCTCTGTTGATATTTTCAATTTGAAAAGGTTGAAAAGTATGAAGAAAATATTTTTAGTCTGAACGTACAAAAGCAAAAGCGCAAATGCCCTCCACCTCCTGGGAAAAAGTACATGATTGGTATGATGGAATTGTAGGGGCTAAAGGCCACTATTACCATCAGCAGGTTATCTTTCCTCGCCTCATACCACTGCTCACAGCCACGCAAAAAATAAAAAAAATCCTTGATATTGGATGCGGTCAGGGTATTTTAGCTCGTGCACTTCCCAAAAACGTCCCCTATGTGGGGATTGATAGTTCGCCAAGTTTAATCGAAAAAGCAACAAAACTTTCTTCTCACACCTTTATGGTGCAAAATGCTGAAGAGCCCTTTTCGCTTGGAAAAGATTTTTCGCACGCTGCGATTATACTTGCCTTGCAAAACATGCGAGATCCTCTTGCTGTTTTCGAAAACATAGCGCACCACTTAACCGATCAAGGCCAACTTTTTATCATCCTCAATCACCCCTGCTTCCGGATTCCGCGACAATCAGGATGGTCGATCGATGAAAAAAAACAGCTCCAATCGCGTCGTATCGATCGTTATATGACCCCTCTAGAAATTCCTATCTCTACGCACCCTGGCCAGCGTTCTGGACAAGGGGACGAAACGATCACCACTTTAACCTACCACCTTCCCCTCTCCGCTTATAGCGATGCCCTCTGGAAAAGCGGATTTTGCCTGGAACGTATAGAAGAGTGGTGTTCGGATAAGACAAGTACGGGTAAAGCCGCTCGACGTGAAAACCGAGCCCGGCAAGAATTTCCTCTTTTCATCTGCCTCGTTGCACGCAAAAAGTCCCATTTGCTATTGTCGGATCAAATCTCCAAAAGAGGACAATAATATGTGTGGAATCTTTGGTTATATTGGACCCAGAGACTCTGCACAAGTTTGTCTTGATGGTCTTAAATATCTTGAATACCGAGGCTATGATTCGGCAGGCTTGGCTGGTATTATCGAAGGAAAGATCCACTCTTGCAAAGAGATCGGAAAAATCCACGCTCTTGAAACTTTATGGCGCCAGAATCCCTGCCCTCTCGATCTCGCTATTGCTCATACTCGCTGGGCTACCCACGGACAACCTTCCCGAGAAAATGCACATCCCCATTTTGATGGAACCGGAAGCGTTGCAGTCGTCCACAATGGAATTATCGAAAACTATCGCGCCCTTCGCTCGATGTTGCAGGAAAAAGGGTACACTTTCACCTCGGATACCGACACCGAAGTAATTGCCCAGCTGATTCAAGATTGTTATAAAGGAGACTTTCTTGCTTCCGTAAGCCGGGCTCTCTCTTTTTTACAGGGTTTTTGGGGAATCGCCGTCATCCATAAAAATCACCCTGATCAAATCATCGCCGCTGCACGAGAAAACCCCATCGCAATTGCTCACTCCCCAGAGCGCACGGAGGCTTTTGTCTCTTCCGATGCGAATGCTTTTCATTCTCCCGACTTGGATATTCTTTTTCTGAAGAATGATGAAATCGCCATTATCAATCCGCACAAAATTGAGATTTTCGATTCACAAGCAGCTCCTATTACTAAAATTGCGGAAAAAATCAAAATTGAAAGAGCGAGTGTGTCGCGTGGTGAATACGAACATTTTATGCTTAAGGAGATCTTCGAACAGCCACAGACCATTCAGCAAGCTTTGCACAATCGCTTTATCGAAGATTTTGGGACAGCGGAGTTTGAAGGACTCACTCTTACAGCCCCAGAGCTACAAGCAGTTAAGCGCATTCTCATTTTGGGCTGTGGTACTTCCCTGCATGCAGGAGCAATTGGCTCTCTCCTCTTCGAAGAAATGTCCCGCATTCCTGCTCAGGCAGAAATCGCCTCAGAATTTCGCTACAAAAATCCTATCATTTCTGAAGGCACTCTGGTTATCGCCATCAGCCAGTCTGGCGAAACTCTCGATACGATAGCCGCTGTGCGCGAAGTCAAAGCTAAGGGTGCTAAAGTTCTTGCTATCTGCAATGTGCGCCATTCTACTTTGACGCGCGATGCTGATGCCTGTCTTTTTTTACGTGCTGGCCCCGAAATAAGTGTGTGTTCGACAAAAGCTTTCACCAGTCAAATTACTGTTCTTTCACTTTTTGCTCTTCTGATGGCGCGGCTTCGCCATATGCGCAAAGAAGAAGGGCAGATTTTCCTTCGCTCTCTACGAGAATTACCCGATCTTGTGACAGGTGTGCTTCATCGCATCGACGAATTGGCGCATATTGCTCATAAATATGCTAGTTTCGAACATTTTTTCTTTCTCGGTCGGCATTACATGTATACAACATGCTTAGAGGGAGCTCTTAAACTCAAAGAAATCAGCTACCTAAATGCTGTAGGTTACCCGGCAGGCGAAATGAAGCATGGCCCTATAGCCTTAATCAATCCTCAGCTGGCGACAATTGCTTTTTGCGGCAATAACCGTACCTACAGCAAAATGTCGAGCAGTTTGATGGAAATTAAAGCCCGAAAAGGCCCTATTCTCGCTTTTGCTCCAGAAGGTGCTAGTGATATTGCGTCTATTGCGGATGATGTTTTTTATCTCCCTCAAATTCCCGACGAATTAGCTCCTATTCTCTATACTACAGCAGCTCAACTCTTCGCCTACCATATCGCTCATGTACGAGGCACGGACATCGATCAACCTCGTAATTTGGCTAAATCCGTGACCGTAGAGTAGGGGCGTTTTGCTATTTTCGTTTTACAGAGGTAAAACGGGTCCTTTGTACGCCATGGGACGGGTGATGGCAAAATCTGGCTCTGCTGGTTGAGGAAGTGAAGATAGTGCCCCCCCTTCTTCTTTTTCACGAACCACATGGAAAGCGTATTTTTGTG
Organism: Chlamydiota bacterium; assembly: GCA_013288005.1. Taxonomy (GTDB): domain Bacteria; phylum Chlamydiota; class Chlamydiia; order Chlamydiales; family Rhabdochlamydiaceae; genus JABDCS01. The sequence continues at coordinate 26,084 of JABDCS010000009.1, forward strand.
CTAAAGGCCAAGCATCCACTGATTGCTGGGCGGGAAATAGCAGATTGTCTCGAATAGCCGTAAGCTGCTTTGTCCTAACTAAAAGTATGGGCTTAGGCGAAATTTTCCCTCGTCTCGCCCACATGTAGGTGTAGACAGCCAAACGTTGATGTCTCGAATCCATTGAACAGTTATGCGCTTGAGATGCTTCTCGCTTAAGTGCAGAAGGTTCTTTTTCTGGATTCTGCAATTGTAAGCGCTCATTAGGTCGACAACTTATATCGGGCGCATCCGTTTGCGGTTGTAGGATTTTTTTTCTCACAAGAGAAAAATAGGGACGCGCAAAACAGATTTTCTCCTTCGATAACCACCATTTTTTTGCTAAGTATTTACCCCAATAAAGCGCTTGAGGCGCGAAGGATCGAATCCTCTGACAAATCTTAGATATCGAATGTGTTTGTGCCATATGATCTTAACAGTATTTAACTGAGCAGTTAACCAGTCCTTTATATTTTAGAAAAGCCTTTTCAATGGAATTTTTGTATGTTAGCATACGACATTTATGATAACTGGGATAGCGATTAAGTCTCTAACACACAAGGAGTTCAAAATGACAGTGATAAAATTTAAGGGAACGTCAATCAACACAAACGGAGAACCTCCCACAAGTCAAAAAAAGGCGCCTTCTTTTACTCTAATCGATGCCGATCTCAAGGAGTGTTCGTTGAAAGATTTTATCGGAAAAAGAAAACTGATTGCGACAGCACCCAGTTTGGATACGCCCGTTTGTTCTTTATCAGCTAAGAAGTTTAATGATGCTGCGAAAGAGCATCCGGAAATCACTGTTCTTTTTATTTCGGCGGATCTCCCTTTCGCTCAAAAACGTTTATGCGGTGTAGAAAAATTAGAGAACATTAAAACCTTATCTCTCATTCGATCTAAACAATTTGCAGAAGACTGGGGTCTCTTGATCGTGGATGGGCCTCTTCAAGGTCTGTTAGCGAGAAGCGTTTTTGTGCTAGATGGCGATGACACTATTCTTTACCGAGAAATTGTCGAAGAAGTCACACAAGAACCTAACTACACGAAAGCACTTGAGGCTCTTTTGGATTAATCATCGGAATGCAAGCTCTACTCGCTATCTTTGAAGCTTTTAAAGGTAACAAGCATAACTTTTTCCTTGTGCAATGCGTGCAAAAGAAAAGGATCATAAGCATGACCTAATCCAAGATCGATGTATATTTTTTTATTGGGAAATTGCTGTATCGTAGAAATGAGTGAAAGATTTCTACCTACAGCATAGGGCGCCATTTCTTCAAAAGTATCTGCTTGCTTAAATTTGCGAAGAGAGATCAAGTCGTCCCATCCCATTTCACATATTCCTCTCTCATGAGAGCCTTCAATTTGAGACAGTAAAGAGAGGTAGTCTATCAGAGGGGCATTGCCTTTTTCTACTCCTTCAACAAGGACAATACTCTGATCTTGTAGACACTTTTTCATGAATAGTCGCATATTCGCAGCTAAAACAGAGCAAAAATGGCTAGTTTCAATAAGTAAGACAATGCGAGCTTCTTCTAGCGTTTCTACATTCCCCTTAAGGGATTCTATACCGCTATGCAATTCTTGCGGAATGCCCGAGCGCACAAGAAGCAACGGGGCCAAAATGGGCCGTCTCATTTTTAAAAGATGGCCGGGCGAGGGTAGATAGGCATTTTCAAATATTATTGCAAGATTCATTGACCGAGCTTCATAATGAAGTTCAAGAATGGCTTGGCACATGACCTCTCTTCCTATATCTCGAGCCTCAACAGCAAGTCCTCTCATGAATTGAATATTGTTTATTCTTTCACTTATTTCGCATAATACGGAAGAGAATGGTAGAGATCTTCCCCTCTCAATGCATCTCTGTATGCTTTTATCATTATTTCTTTTTAGAGCTCTATAGAATGTAAAAAGATAGCTCAAGTGGTTAGATGAGACATCCAGTAAATGCACAGGCAATGTATCTGCGTATAGGGCGACTAAATTGCATAGGCCGGGAGAGAGAAATGTCGATCGTGCTATAGCCGAAACCTTATAGATAGGTATACAACTCTTACTAAATGAAGTGATAAGGCTCGCCTTTAGCGCATTAGTAGCTCGTAGCGCCTGGAATTGTGCTAATGCTTCAGATGATAAATCTCTTGCAACGCTATCGGTCGTTGTATCCTCACCTCCATGCGCCCTAAAAGCGGGACTTGTTAAACGGAAGTCGATCGCTAACGCGGAAGATAAACACATAAATCTCGTCCCTTTAACCCTGATTGCATCCTAATTCTGCGGGTTACTGCTTTATGAAACTTTTGAAAGTCAGGCAAATTACTTTTTCTTTGTGTAAAGCTTCTAAAAATAAAGGATCATATACATGACCTAACCCCAAATCGATATAAATTTTTCTATCGGGGAATTGCTTCATAGTGGAAATTAGTGAAATGTTTCTCGCTGCTAGATAGAAGTTTTTTGCTTCACTGTCCCTGTCATTTAATTGATAGTTCGTCAAAGCGATCTTATTTTCCCATCCTATCTCTTCAATCCCTCTTTCTGGGGATCGCTTTACACTGGATATTAAAGAATGAAAGGCCGAATTGGGAATATCGCCACTTTCGACTCCCTCGACTAAAACAATGCTGTGATTCTCAATGCATTGCAGCATAAATCGACGCATATTCTCGCAAAGAGTTGAACAGTGATGGTGTGTTTCAACTAGCAATACTATACGCGCCTCTTTTATAGTCTTTACACTGCCTTTTAAAGATTCAATACCTTTATGCAATTCCTTAGGAATTCCGGAAGAGAAAAGAGGTAAAGGTGCCAAAAGAGGGCGGGCCATTCTTTTAAAAGCAAGTGAGCTGATCTTGCATGCATTCTGAAATATCATAACACATAGTATAGCTTTTGCTTCCGAGACCAACTCTGTAAGTGCTGAATATTCCCAATCACACGAAAAACTAGAAGACGAATTACCTCTGGTATGTAGGATATTTAGCATCCTCTCATCTAAATCCCTTCTCAATGAAGGCTCTACTTGAAGAGAATGAATCTCTGCTTTTATATAATTGTCATTTTTTAAAGCATGATACCAATTCATAATACATTGAAATTGATCAAATGAAATTGGTAAAACCTGATTCGCCAACTCATCGTTTATATACTCTTCGATTAAAGAACAGGGCCATGGATGTAAAAAAGTAGCCCTGGCTATCGCAGAGACCATGTAAGAAGTAGGAATATAAAGAGTCTTGGGTAGCAAAGACGCTAAGGCGAATTTAGAATTTAAAGCTATTGCTACAGGAAAAGGAGGTCTCTTCAGAGTTGCAATACGTGAATGTACTAACTTCCAAGCAGTAAGCGTTTCAGACAAAAAATCTATAGCCTCTAACTTGGGTGTACCTACGTCTTGCATTTTCGATATCGGGCAACTTAAAACATCTTCAGAAAAGGATTTATCCCCTGTCTGAGGGCTTTTTAAGTCGCTTTGCGAGTCATAAATCGGCGACGGCTTTTTTGTGCCTTTAAAGAAAAAACAGGGGTTAGGAAAAAAATGAGGTCTATAAGAAGCTAGAAAAATGGACATAAGATTCAAGAGGCTTTATTAACAGTAAATTCATTTCGATTTTCTGAGCTTTTTGAGTAGAAGGTTGGAGGAACTATCCTAGCACATCAATAGTTCTTGAAGGAAATGAACATAACTTTTTCATCGTGTAGTGCATGTAATAACAGAGGGTCATACACATGCCCACCGCCTAGATCAATATAGATTGGTCTGTTAGCAAATTCCCTTAATGTAGAAATTAAGGAGATATTTCTTCCAACCATGTAGAAAGCTTTTTCAACCACATTATTTGTCAATTGAAGATCGAAAGCAATCATGTGGTCCCAACCAATTTCGGCAATCCCTCTTTTTTTGTAATCGTCTATTTTGGCGATTAAAGATAAATACTCCGAATCCGTAATCTCACCTTTTTTTACACCCTCAAGGAGAACTACGCTTCTATCCTTTAAACACCTTCTCATAAATCGACGCATGTTATCGTACATAATCGAACACCCATGAATCATTTCAATAAGCAAAACAATTCTTGCTTCCTCTAAGGTTTTTACATTGCCTTTTAAAGATCCTATTCCGTCATGTAAATCCTCTGGAATTCCTGAATCAGTTAGAGATAAGGGTGCTAAAATAGGACGTAAGAATTTATCACAAGTAAGGGAATAGATCTTGCAGATACTTTGGAAAATCCTCCCATACAGTATTGATTTAGCCTCATGCACGAACTCTGTAAGCGCCTGATATTCTATATCTTCCTTTAAATCTGGGCGTTGGATAGAAGAATGGCTTCTTGTAAATTCAATATCTTTTATTCTCTGAGAAAAATCCATTTGAATAGAAGGAAGTTCTATAGTGTCAATTATTAAAGGCTTATCCTTGGCTTGACTAGGATTGCTTAATAATTCTGCATATCGCTCTTTGACAGGAATAAAATGATCCTTGGAAAGAAGCATGACATGATCGGACAATTCTTTATCTGAATATTCAGCAATCAAAGAACATGCCCTTGGGTGTAAAAAAGTTGATCTAGCTATGGCAGAGATGCGATAAGAAGTTGGGATATAAAGAATCTCAGGCACGTGGGAAGAAGTAGATGAGGAACTACAAGAGGGGGGTATTATCTCAGAAAAATTTCTTTTACCTCTTTGAGTAGCTATCCGAGCATACACCATATTCCAGACTCTTAGAGCTTCTGTAATACAATCTCTGGAGTAATAATAGTGTAGTGATCTCTCTTTGTTTTTTGGATGGGTAACGTTTTTCGTGTCTTTACTTGGCTGTTTAGGTTCAATTTTGTCTTGAGTTAATCGAGGCGGTAACCAGAAAGGAAAAAAAAGCGGAGAGAGGTAAAAATGCGGCAGGCAGGTCATGTAAGGCTATAAGTAAGCTCTTTATGCTGTTTTTTCGGTGATAGGATTGGAACGGAATAGAAAAATGAGGCTGCAAATCCATACCACAAAAAGAAAGAGCGTCAAGGCGCTGATAAAATGGAGTTCGGCCAGATTCACCCACTGTAGGGCTAGAATAAGAAGAGCAGCAAATGCTTTGGATGCTCGATAAGCAAAAACATCGATGACTGCCTTGGCCTGAAATTTTTCTTCGATACTAAGAGGTAAATAGAGCATTTCTTTTACGACACTGAAAAGAGAAAAATCAAAAATCTTAACCGAAGCAAATGCAAAAGCAAGAGATCCTACGCCTGGGAAAAGTAAAGCTATAGCTGCGTTACAGGCAAATGTTGAAGGAACCAGAAAATGGCAACCTCTAAGTCCTAAAAATTGCAAAAGGAGTGTGCTACCAATTATCTGTAAAATGATTGTGGTCGAACTAATGATACTCCCAAGTTTCCCCAAAAAGGCCGTGCGAATATTCTTTTCGGGATAAATTTCCTGCAAATAATGGTTGAATTGGAAGTCAATTAGCGTGGCGGATACTTGCATGAGCACAACAAGAAGCAAGATAAATGGCAGTATCCGGGATCTTCTAATCAATCCTAGGGAAGAGAGAAGACTATCGGGTTTTTCTCCTCCATTTTTTAACATTTGATTGGATAATACAGCGTGACTATTGGCTATTGCCTTACGATAACAAAGGATGAATCCGCTGCAGGTTACCAGGCTGCCTATGAGAAGAACTTCCGAACCCATTTCTACAGCAAAAAAACCAGGCACTAAACTTCCGAGAACAGAGCCCATTCCCCCTATCGCATACATAAAACCATAGAGAAGTTTGGCATGCTCCTTTTGCATGGTCGCATGGATCACTGACCAAATAGCTTGAAAGAAGAGCATGACATAGATCTCTTTCCACATAAAATGGAGAAGAGAAATATAGGAATTTTTCCCTACAAAAAGGCACGCCAAGCCATTACCCACCATCACCATACTCACAATGGCAAGAAATATACGCCAACACCCAAAACGTGGTAAATAGCGGTTATAAAGGGAAACTAAAAAGAAGTTAAGGGGAAGGGACAGCAACCAAACATAGGGCAAAAGAGAACTGGAAAAGTGGCTTAAAAAAACAGAGTTCGAGATTGGGCGTACAAGGCCATAATCGGCTGAGATGAAAAACCCACAGAGCATAGCGAAGAGAATGAAGGTTCTCTCTTGCTTACTCATTGTTACAAAAGTTTTCTTTAAACTAACAATCTTCTCTTTGAACATAGATAGGAAAAATATTTCTTAATTCTCTGACCCTAAACATTCTATACAAAAGAAATCGCAATTATTTTGCGCTCTTATAGAATAGATAATGTTAACTGTATTCGATCATCTACTTTAGCTGAATTCCTTTAAAGATTCATTAGAGACTGTTCAGAAACAAATTTTGCTTGCATGCTATGATAAAATTTATTTAAGAAAACTACAACTCAGCTTCAGTAAAACTCGATAAGACTCTTGCTACCTCTTGGGAAAATGGAGGTGCTACGTATACCCATCCCGGAGATTGCAAGGGGATTTTTACTTGGAGACAGTCGGCAGAAGAGAGAATTTGCCTATCTCGACCCAGAACCGGAAAAACATGGGAATCTTCGGGAGTAGGCTTTGGAAATTCCCAACCTATAGCCTCGGGAGGCAAATTCATATGTTGTGAAAGCTCATGTGCATGATTTTCGGTAAAGCTAGAGGGGAAAGGAAATGCCCGGTAACGTTGGGTGCTATCATTTAAATAAATCGCCTCTTCATATCCCGGAGATTGAGGATCTTGAGCTGAGCGATGAAGAGCACTTAGGACTTCATTATCCGTCCAATTTAGGTACTCAAAGATTGATCTGTTACGAAAGTCCCTGCCCAGTAAAATCCTCATAAATCGTGTCAGATGGAACCCACAGCTCTTTACCTTGGAATATTTATAGACACGTTTATGCATAAAATGACGGGCTACAAGCAGGGCCTCGCATGCCTCGATCCCCTCTTGGTCAACACCCATATCGGGCTCATCGGCCTTATAGAGAGAAGGAAGGATGCGAATGGTTTCAATCAATTGCTCATAATCAAAATACCCGTAGGAAACACCGGTACACCGCGCGTCACGTAAAAGGTAATCGATTCGATCAGCGCCAAAGAAATCTCCTGAAATAATTTGACACAACGCACGATCACTCGAGGAGAAGGGTGGAAGGCGGTCCGGGTAGAGTTCTCGGAGTTTTTTTTCTCCTACCGCAACTTTAATCACATCCTTAGCAATCTGACATCCGGGAAAAGTCGCTTCTGCTCGTTCCCACACCGGCTGCAAATAATCGCTACTGATAACAGCTATAGTTTTCTTTTCATGCCCTTCCTCGCCAAGTAGAGCAAATTCAGCTGTATGAGAAAAGGGAAGATGGCCCAAATCATGACATAAGGCAGCCAGTCGAATGACCTGCCGTGCATAGGGAGGATCGACTAATACAGGTCCAGCGCCGGCCATTAGACAACGATCGAAAATCCGAGTGGCCAACTCCATCACACCGAGCGTATGTTCGAATCGTGTATGGGTGGCACCGGGATAAACAAGAAAAGCGCTGCCTAATTGGCGAATGGAACGAAGGCGTTGGAAAGGCCACGTATTAATGAGTTGGGCCTCGAGTTGATTGATTGCGATAAAACCATGCAGCGGATCATAAATACGCCTCATGGTGATCACCTATCTTGTTGCGGTCGTGGCATACTTTCTTTGACGTATGAGTTTGTTACTTGTACGAATTCGGCTTTTCTTTGAAGCTCTTTGATATTACGTGCACCGCCATATGTAAGCCCACTGCGCAGACCACCCAGAAGTCCCATTAGCAACTCCTCCGCACTGCCTGTCACGGCTGCCCAAAAATCGATACCTTCTGCCACTGTTTTTTCTTTAAGACCGCCATAGAAATCTTTCTGAAAATCTTCACTTGCCTGTCCACGGAATTTGGCTTCCAATCCATATGGAGTGCCTTCAGCTGGCCGCTTAAGCGCTGCACTCTCTTTCGTCATCGCAAAAAGTTTTCCGATCATAACCGTACTAGCTCCTGCTGCTAAGGCAAGCACTACATCACGACTATTACGAATGCCTCCATCCGCGATTAAAGGAACCCGTAACTTTTCTGCAATTTTAGCGCAATCTGCAATGGCCGTGAATTGTGGAACTCCAAAACCTGTTACCATCCGTGTTGTACATGCAGCTCCAGGTCCTACACCTACTTTTACGGCATCGGCGCCGGCATTAACAAGGTCATGATAAGCCATCGCAGTACAAACGTTCCCTGCGATTACTTCTTTTCCGGGATGAGTTCTTTTGAGTTCCTGAATGAAGCGAAACATACGGTCAGAATGGCCATGGGCTACATCGATGCAAACCCCTGCTGCACCTAAATCCAGAAGTGCGCGCGTTTCATCGATTTTGTGAATGCCACAGGAAATGTAGCTACGCGATTCATATTTTTTCACCCAAGTTTTCTGATCGTCCAGGCTACTGAAGCGGTGATTAATAGGTAAAGATCCGTGACGGAGCAGGATCTCGGCGAGGTCATCGCTGATGACAGTGTCCATATTCGCACAAACAATCGGTATGTCCAATTTGCGCGTCTTGGTTAACCAGGTAGAAAGATCTGGCTCTGTTCGCGAGGGAACATTGTTGAACTGCGGAACAAGAGCGACATCATCAAAAGTAAAAGCTAAGCGTGTATTCATATTTACTATCCTACAAGAAATATGAGAATTTTTGACTCACAAAATTCAACCACTCATTAGAGGGTGGTCTAAAAATAATTTTGATGATGAAGTCGAAGCTATGGCGGGGGATGGGTAATATCTCTAGATATTACCCATTATGAGCTCAGCCGCTTAATCGTTAGGAAACGTGTTGCTTCTTCCATTTTGAGGCAAGCCATTTTGCGATTGGACATCTGTATCAGGCAATCCATTAGGAGGAATTTCTGATGGCGGGACGGTCGAGCCAGGAGGAACAAGAGGTGCATTAGGAGGAGTGGTAGGCCGATTAGGAAGTGGTTGAGGTGTATTAGGGGGAGGCAGTTGCGAGTTAGGTGGGGACATGGGGGTGTTGGGCTGATTATAGGGGTAGTTAGGAGAGGTGTCCCGACTATTCGGAGACATAGAAGAATTAGGCGGGGAAACTGATGAGTTAGGAGGCGAAACAGGTCCAGGTGCTGAGGGTCCACTCGGTGCTGCAACGATAGCTGGATGGGCAACGTCTGATCGTTCGGAACTTTCCTTCTTTTGCTTGTGGGCTTTCTTAGCTTGTTCTATTTCTCCGCCAACCAAAGGAAGGGTCAGTAGAGTCGTTGCTAAACCTAGGTAGTAGATAATCTGCATGTTCTTCTCCAAAATCATAGTGTTTAATCCCCTCTTAGAAGTTGATCCTTATATTGTCAAAAAAATTTTTCGATATAAATAAGAAATCTGACTTAGCGTGTTCACCTTTTTTATCATTTATAGAAATTACTTTATACCATCATATTCCTAACCAAATTGCATATTATCATTTTCTTGGAAAATATTTATTGTGAAAGAATAAATTTAAAAAGCATTTACAAAGATATTTAGTATAAACATTTTGCGAAAAATTAAATTATATCTTATAAACTTTGTGGCCACAAGGAAGCCGAAGCGCTTAATGATAAAAGCGATAGCACAACCAAGGAAAAATGATTATGAAAAATTACATTATTACGAGCCTCTTCAGCCTAAGTCTTCTCTCTCTTCAACCCCAGGTTGAGGCTAAAGGGATGGGATGTTGTTGCACAGATTGTGTGTGCCCACCAGGTGAACAAGGCCCTATTGGACCGCAAGGAGCGCAAGGCATTCCTGGGCCTCAAGGTATTCAAGGTGAGGTTGGTCCGCAAGGTCCTCAAGGAAATCAAGGGAGACCAGGAGCACAAGGCCCATGCTGCCCCATAAATGGTACTTATACAAGCATCTACAGCAATATGGACCAATATGTTCCTAGTAATAATGCTGCAACTTTTGAATTGGTCAGTGCTACCACACCTACTTTTGACCTTTCTTTAGCTGCTACAACAGGCCAGGTCACCGTTCAGAAGAGTGGTGTCTATTCTATCAATTGGGGTGTGCATGTTACGGAAACGACTTTTTCTTTTCCCATAGTCAGCTGGTCTTTTACGCTATGTCAAAATGGTAATCCTATTTTAAGTACAGCATCGGGAGCTACCAATACTTTTCCAGATGATACCAGCATAAGCCCCGGAGATTATATTACGCAGTCCGCTAGTGGTGGGAGCATTATTATGCTGAAGGCAGGAGATGTTTTGACATTGGTCAACACTTCCGTGGATCCCGTAAATCTCGTGGCTAATCCTTTAGGCACACTCAATCCTATCGCATCGGCTAGATTGAATCTTGTGCTGGTAGCGGCGCTTTAAGAGGCAAGCTTTTAGGATTTGTCACTTTTAAGAGATTGTACATCAGATCATGGACAATCTCTTATAAGCTCCCCCTATCGCTATTTGACTTCGACAAGGCTATCGAGAAGAGCTTTTTTGTCGAGCTTGGCGATCCATATTTCGTGATCATCCCGCCCATAAGCAATCCAAACGAAATTTTGATCTGCTAGGAAACCGCAAGGAAAAACCGCTTTTATGGGCCCCCAATAAGGTTTATAAGAGACACCTTCATAAAAGTTAGGGCCGATGATGGGCTCAGGAGTCATTTTCGTAATGGAAAAAGGGGCATCTCGTTTAAAAGTATAGGCTCCAATAAAATAATGCAGAGCTCTTTTCCCTTTCGAATGGAGTGTGACCATCTGCTTACAAGTATGAAAAAAAGCTAGGTATTCATCCCCTTCTAACAAGGCCGGCGTTCCCCCGCGAATCGAATCACCCCATTCCCACGCCATCTGATTTTCTGCTACAGCTATAGTCTGACAAGCTCCTGTTCCTTGAAGAGGGTAAAAGATCTTATGGGGAGTGATGCTATAGGCTAAAAATAAATTCCCCCTGTAATCAAAGGGAACCCAACTTTTTTCGCGTATATTTTTACTTTCTCCTTCAAAATGCTCTATACGGTCGCAATTATGTAGAGAAAAAGCCTTTCCATTCCATTTGAGTTCTCCATAATGCACACGGAATCCCCCTCGTGTGATGGCAGGCTCAGTATTGTCGTCGTACACGATGTAAAGCCTATTAGCGACAGCAACGAGGCGAGCATCGGCTGCTCGGCAAGGGCTAACCGAATTACGATCGCGAAGCTGAAGAAGCTGCGGCTTACTAATGGGACAAAACTCTTCATCAACCCATACAAGCCCAATCGTCGATGTGAAAGCAGATTTTCTATCGGGAATATCACGAAAGCTCATCAGGAGTTTCCCCTGCCAACGGATAATCGAAGCATTGAAGGCATCGGGATATTCAGGTATTTGGACCTGCTTTGTTTCCACAACAATATTTTGTGGACGTTCCTCTAAATTCAGGAGCGACATTGCAAAAACGAGAAATCCTAATATCATGGCTGCACTTTTACCGGCGTAAGACTTTTTAGAAGACCGACTTTATCAATCTTAGCAATCCACATTTCATGGTCTTGCCTTCCATACGAAACCCATAGATGCTTATCATCAGCAACCAATCCACAGGGAAAGACAACACGCAGAGGTTTCCATGTGCGGTGGAAGGGAGAGGAGTAAAACCCTCTGCTTACAATGGGCTTTGGACTGATTTTCGTAATTTCGAAAGGCGGTTCAGAGGAAAAAGTGTAGGCTCCCATGAAGTAATGGATGAGATGCTTCCCTTGCGAATTTGCCGTTGTCATATCTTTGCATGAATGAAAAAAAGCTAGGTATTGCCCATCTATTTCTAATGCAGGAGTGCCGCCTCTTAATACTCCCCAGTTCCAACGGATAGTGGATGTGGTGCAACCTGCTGTATCGCATATCCCCCCACCGACTGGCTGCAATACACGATGTGGGGTTAGGCTATAGGCTAGCATCAAATTTTGCTTATAATCAAAAGGCACCCAATTTTTTTCCCAACGATCTTTTCGTTCGCCTTCATAATCGGTAAGACATTCCGGATTTTCGATATGAAAATCTTCACCTTCAACCTTAAGTTCTGCAACATACATGCGTCGTATTCCTATTCCAGGAGTTCCCGCCATGATGTTGCTAAAGACGATATAGAGTCGGTTTCCAATGACGACTAGCCTTGGATCATGTTCGTGGCTTGCATAAGGAACATCAACTCGAATATCGAGTACTTTAGGTGTGCTAATGGGGTTGAATTCTTTATCCAGGTAAACAAAACCCATCATATTGGTGCTTCGCGTAGGAGCGTAACGTATGCGAAAAGCCATTAAGATAGTGTCACCCCATCGAACAATCGCAGGGTTAAAAGCACCAGGGTAGCCTGGAATTTCAATCTTCTTTGTCTCAAGAACAAAATCCTGCGACAAATCTTCTAAATCTGTAAGAGGGGCTGGTGGGTTTGCAATTTTTTCCGTTTTTGTAGAGGCAGAAACCGGTGTAGACCTTGTTTCCTCAGCATTCAGAGGTAATGAGATCCATAGGCAGGGAATGGCCCACAAAGTTAGAAAACATAAGCTACGTAAACCTCGCAACCACTTATGTGATTCCCACAATTGAGCTTTAGGTCCTGTGCTTGAGTTCCCAATGTTTCTTTCCTTAACGACTCCCCTATTTGAACCCAAAACAGATCTGTGGGAATCCGAATATTGATTTTTAGGAAGAATAGGGGGTGGAATTTCAAAAGCGCTATGCGTGTTGTTTTTCATATTCAGTCTTGTTCTTGGAAAAGTCGGGTTGTTGAAAAAAAGAATTAGGCCAAATGTCGAATGGGAATGCTTCATACAATTTTTGCAAGTCACATTCTGGAAGTTTTTCTCCTCCCATTCGTAGAGCTTCATCAATAGAAGTAGCATATTTGAAGTGATGGCGGTTCGTTCCTAGATAATAATCTTGATACTTGAAAAGATTTTCATTTTTTGTGACTCGCAACATACGCGCGGGAATACCGTAGGCTTCCGCTATGATGATCCCATGCAAAGAAGATGCAATAACAAATTCGCTATCCAAAATGCTTTCAACGACTTTATCCCAGGGTTCGGTAGGATGAACTGCTTCAGGAAATTCTGTTTTAGGAAATAAGCTGCGCTCAGAATAGTGAGGAATAACAATATATTTTCTAGAGGGGTACTTCTGTTTTTTCATTTCGGGAAAGAAATAGGGAAATAAAAGTGCAGGATCTCCATAAATTTCGGGGCAATCAATATTCATCTTTTCCTTCAAAAACTGCCGTGTAAGAGGCCCCCGAACGGCACGAATGTCGAGCTGCTTGAATCTATAAGATTTTTCTTTGAGTAATTTACCGTTGACTCCTGTTCCCCAAACAACATCCCCGTCCAAAGCAAAAGATAAAATAGAACCTATTGCCAGGAATTTTTTCTCGCGATTGGTTTTCGGATTTTTGCAAACGCGAATAGGTTCCTGGACGATGCGTTCAACTAGTTTCAAAGAGATATAGTCCCCAAAATTGACAATGTGTTCCCCATGCCAATCTTCATTCCAATAATAAAGAAAGTTACCTTCCCCTTCCGCAAAACATAATTGAAAAAAGGAAAATGTTAAAAATAGGAATCTACATTTGAATCTTAGCATGGACCCAACTCTCATTTTTAAGTGTTAGATATGCTCTTAAAGTTCATTTGCTAAAATATCTCAATGAATATTTACAATTCGGATTACAAAATCCAGTTGTATGCTTTTGCGAGCTTGTTGATGTGGAGAAGTTGCTTTCTATTTTGGGTAATGAGAAGTAAAAGTTTGCCTTAAATTTTCCTGCCCAAACACGTGTTAATTGGCTTCAGGGGAAAATTCCTTAACCATTAAACATCAACGGGTTACGGAAAAAATTGAGGTCCAACTTTGTCTTTCTCATTCCTCCCTTAGAAAAATTTTAGTATGAAAAATTACTTGTCATTTTGTCAACCAATCATTTTCTTACAACTTATGGGGAAAATTTTTACTAGACATTATAAGAAAAAAATAAATACAAGAGATTATTTTTTTGAAAACAAAAAATAATTAACACGCATTCTTTTTTCAGTTAAAATATTTTAATTATCATGAAATCATATTTAGTTTATTCAATATTTTTAATATTTAAACTCTTTAAATTGAAATTGCAAATGAGTATTGACTATCAATAATGGTTTTTTGTAATATTTATGGTCATTCAATTCATCCGATTAAAATTATGACCAAGTGTAAGAAAATCGCGAACTTTGTCTTTTTGACCTCTTTTTCCCTCCTTTTTGCAGAACCAGTCTTAGGACAGGAATCACCCCCTTCGTCTGCTGTTACCTCAGTAGAAAAAAGTCAGAAAAAAGTGATCACAAAGGATGAATTTGCTGCAAGGCTATCGAGTAAATTCCAGTTGATGAAAATCCGGGCAGGACAATTAAAAGCGATGAATAGCTGCTTTTTGCGCGCATCCGAACTTGTGCTTACCGCAAAAAAGAAGGGACAAGAATTAACTAAATCCCAAGCTATGGAACTAGCAGAAAAAGAAGGTCTTGAAGAAGCTTTACTACTAGAAGACCGCCTACAGACATTAGTTGACGACCCCTATATAGGAAATCGCGTTCGTCGACTCCTAACTCTTGACGCAGGAAAAGAATATCAAAAACTTCACACAGAATTTCTTCGTCTTGAAAAAGAAATATTAGCCGATCTTGAAACAGCTAAATCATTAGATCTCGATACCTCTTCCTACAAAAGCACCATGACGGACTATGCTCGTAATCATGTTGAATCTCTTATGTGGACCTCTCTTTTCACGCAACAAAACGCTAAATAAGATAGAAGATCGATTTGACCTTTATTTACGGTCTTGAAGGATCTCTCGATACACTTCTTCAGTTCCATCTAATGTCTGCTGGAATGTATAACGTTCAAGAATCAATGCACGCCCTTTTGCTCCTAATCTGTAACCCATACTTCGATCTTCTTTTAATTTGATCACGGCTGATGCTACAGCAGAAGGATCAAAGGCGGGCACTTGCAATCCTGTCACACCATCGATACATATTTCGGCAAGACCTCCCGTAGGCGTAGCAATTAGTGGCTTACCTAAATATGCTGCTTGTTGGGCTGATTGAGGTACCCCCTCATTCGCTGTACTAAGAAGAGCAAAAGCATCCAATGCTTGCATAGCAGGGAAAGGGTTTTCCAGATGCCCGGTGAAAAATACATTTTCCTCTAGCTGCAGATCGCGGACTAATTTGCGATAGGGTTCATCGTGGCCGCCACCGACAATCACCCATTTGATCTCTTTTCTATCTTTGAGAGCCGCTGCTGCTTTAATAAAATCACCAACCCCTTTCCATGACCTCATTACACAGACAGTACCGATGAGAAAAGTCTCATCAGTAATTCCCATATGCTTGCGAAAAGAAGGATCTTTTTCGCTACCCATTTCGATCTGTTGGGGATCAACACCTGTAGGGAGCGCTCGAAAAAGGTTTTTCGGCTTACCTGATTGCGTAGAAATAGGCTGAATGACCATGGTACAAGCAGTGACGACAAAATCGGCCAAGAAGCCATACAACATCCGACTATTCCACCCTCCTTTTCCTGCTGTAGAAAAATGCCGGGTGCGAATAATTTTCTTTCCTTTCAGACGAGCTGCAATTCCGCCAATCCAGCTGTCGAGAGAAGAATGGGTATTGACGATATCGATTTGATGGCGTGAAAGAATGCGTTGTAAATGAAAAAGAGTGGGTAGCCAGGCATAACGATAAAAGTTCAGCTCGTATACGACAAACCCTTTATCTCGCGCTCTTGTGGCTAAAATCCCCCCATTCATAATGGCGAAGAACACCTCATGACCGCGCTGCCGCATTCCTTCTGCTTCTCGCAGAATGCGGATCTCCTGACCACCCCACCCGTTAGAGGCCTCGACATGTAAAATTTTTGCTTTCATGAGAATGAATTTTAGCCTGTTTGAGGCCTTTCATTCAATATCCATCATTTTACAAAACGCAAGCCAATTCCGAATGCTTAATGATGTCCGCCATGGCCACCACCCCCATGATGTCCACCTCCGCCTCCATGGTGACCTCCACCATGTCCACCACTACTATGATGTCCACCGCCTCCATGCCCGCCGTGGTGTCCTCCACCATGGCCGCCATGACCTGCGCCATGACCATGTCCATTATTCCAATGACCATTGTGATTCCAGTGACCATTGTGCCAGCTATCATGCCAATGGTTGTTATGCCATCCCCACCATGCGCCGTAGCTAGAAAACCACAGTCCATAATACAAACCTGGCCCTACCCAAAGTGCGGTGTGCCATGCCCACCAATCATCATAATAGAGGAATTGGGTGCCATTGTACCAACCCGGGCCTACCCACACATTCACTGTAGTGGAGGGACCACCCTCTTCTTCAGTGTATGTATAAGTAGTGGTATTTTGATTGTCCTCGTCTGACATATTTTCATCAGGGACACTGTCCATACTATCCCCTGTAGTCGGCTGAGAACATGCCGTTAACAGCGCACTACTTAAAACTACAGAAATAATTGCTTTCCAATGTACCTGCATAAAATTCCTCATTATGAAGACTTAGAACCGTTTAACAGCAATGTAAGAACTTTCTCATTTCTCGTCTTTATTCTTTTTAAAAAAAACAAGGTTCAGATTGAAAAAGCAATTGAATCGGATGTGGAAATGAGTTTCAAAGAAGCATCGAGTTGGAATGTTTGAGGTGTCATAGGAAATGGCTTGATCTTCAAAGGCCCCCAATAACTTTCCTCTTCATCCTCATAAGAAACTAGGAGCTGTTCACCAGGAAGAATTGTTTTTTTTGCCATGTATATAATCTCAAGAGGGGCAGGTTCTAATCCTAGAGAGTTAGTAGGAATTTTAAAATAACGTGCAATGATATTGGGGTGGCTCGAATGGTTAATATACCGAGTGAAATTACCTTGTTTGTAAGCATCCAATATTAAAGAATAGCGGCGCCTAGGATGATAATTTCGCTCTTTGTCGAAAAGCGCCTGCTCTTCTTTTGTTAGGAGTATCTCGGACAGAAGATCAAATACATAAGCAGAATTGTCACCGCCGTATTGAGGAACTAATGATACAGCTCCCGCATAGGGAGCAATCATTTGCCCCTTTGCTACAGGCTGCGCTTCTTTATGCAAAAAAATTCCATGCCCCAGATTGTGCGAGAGCTTTTTTCGAACGAGGTGTTTTACAAAACCCTGCTTTTGGATAGTCCCACTTACTTCCGCAAGCTCGGTTAAATTTTTCTTTGTAGGACGTAACACGACAAATTTTTGCCGTTTTACCTCGCGCTCGATAATTTCATGCAAATCTTTACTAAGAATTTGTCTAGCTAGTTTAAATTTCATATATTCATGTTATAAATGGAATAAATAAATCTGTAAGCTCAAAAGCTTAATCTTTCAACTTTATTCCTGAATACAAAAAAACCAACTAACCTGCAAGCTTGATTATTTTTTTAAAGAAAATACTTAGAAGATATTAGGGTGAGAGAAATTAACTACCATGAATGAGAATACCTATAATAACAAATAAAGCTCCAATAACAGCAAAAGCATTGGATAAGACAAGTACTTTATTTTTTATCAAAATTCCGTAAATCATCCAACTCGTTACAGAAATTAGGCCTAATAAGAAACCAAAAAGTGACACATCATTGGCTGATCGAGAGACAAATATTTTTACACCCTGCGTATAAAATAAAAGTTGTCCTAGAATTCCGATTACAAACATATATTTTTCGTAATATGTAAGCAGCTTGGGTTTTGTTGAAACTTTTGCAGTATCGTCTTCCATGACTATCCTTTTTTTAAATTCTGCGAGACTGTACTAGAAATAAGTATCTTGAGGGCCTTAGTTCATGGACACTCTCTTATTCAATACCACCTTTTTAAAAAGAAAATTGACTTGATTGTCATTAATATGAAGTTAGAAACTGTAACTAACTTAAGGTGCAAATTTTAATTCTCTTGGTAAATTCTACCACAAGTAAGACAATATATGTTTTTTTTATTTTTTTAAAGAAATTTGACCCCATTGCTGGTTTTTCAGCTCCATCTCAGGAGAAAAATCAAAGGCTAGAACTTTTTTGTAAGTTCTAGCCTTTGATGACTACCTAAAAGATAGGTGACCGAATTATTTTCGGCCTCTTTTCACATGGTGTTTATTATCTATACTCAAGGGGCCCGAGCCAAAATAGGTTATGACAAGCGCACCACCTAATAAGGCAAGATTTTTCATCAGTATCCAACCTTGAATCATATTCCCCATATGTTCCGGAACATCTGGTGGAACGAATCCAATCATAGTAACAGTCACACCCAGTGTATAGAGGGCAATAAGCCATCCACCAATGCGCGCTTTGTAACCTAATAAAATACTTAAACCACCGAGAAAAGCGATTATCCCGCCAACAGGTACAAGAATAGAAGCCATAGGCACACCTAAGCTGGTTGCCCAATCAAAAGACTCTCTAGACCAATGACCTAAGCTTGCGAAAATAAAGTTTAATGAAAATAATATTCGTCCTATCAATACAACAACGTTCATAATTCCTCACACCTCGTTATAGATCCTTCTATTTATGAAAATATAGTAATTATGATTTTTATCAATAATTATTTTGAAAAAGCACTGGAGTCGATTTATCAGGAAACCTGGATCCCTAAAAAATCAAGTCTATACAAAAAAGGTAAGAAATAGATATGAGGCTTCTTTAGAGAGAGGGGTCCAGAACCATGCTAGGTAAAATTTCAGCCAAACAGCAATTCGTGATAACGGCAACTTGTATTGGAAGCACACTCGAATGGTTTGAATTTGCACTCTTCGGGATGATGGCTCCTTTTATGATCGATGTCTTTCTGCCCACCGGAACGCAGGCAACTACATTAATTTATCCTTCTCTCCTCACCTTAAGTATCATCGCCAGGCCTATAGGAGGTTTTGTATTTGGCAGAATGGGTGATCGAAAAGGAAGAAAATTTGCCCTTTTACGAACCATTGTTTGCATGATCATTCCACTTTTAGTGACCGCCCTGTTGCCCTCCTATAATCAAATTGGCATTACAGCCCTTTTTCTTTTAGCCTTTGTTTTCACGCTACAAGGCTTTAGTATGGGAGGAGAATTCCCAGGATCTGCGGTATTTCTTGTCGAGTCAGCAAAACGTAATACCCATGGTTATTTTGGCAGCTGGATCTATTTCGGCGCTTTTCTCGGCATGTTGCTTGCAGCCATTGAAGTCCATGTTCTGAATAACTATGTTTCGCATGAAGCTTTTGTCGAATGGGGGTGGCGATTCACCTTCTTTTTAAGTGCTCTTATCGCCACATTTGCCTTATTTCTACGTCGCATGCTCCACGAGACGCATTTTTTTGAAGAAGCAAAAGAATATGGTCATCTCGACAAAGAGCCCCTATTCGACACCTTCCATAAATATAAAAAAGCCCTTCTTTATGGAATTGGTTTAGTATGTATGGAAACAGCTGGCTTTAATCTTCTGATCCTATTCGCTACGCCTTACTACACGAAAACCTTAAACATTCCCTACAACCAAGTCACCATCATTCAGCTCTTCATTATTAGCTTACTCGTAATCGTCACCCCTTTTATTGGAAAAGCCTCTGTGCGCATCGGAAGCAAGCGTCTCTCAAAAATAGCTCTTTATGGATTGATACTTACTCCCCTGCCGATCTATTACTTAATCACTTACAAAATTTTCTGGATGATCTTGGTCGGCCAAGGAATCATTGCGATCTTTTTCGCAACTTACATTAGTAACCTTCCTGCATTGATTTGTTCTTTGTTTCCCGTAAAAGTTCGCTACAGTGCTGTAGCTACAGCGATGAATCTATCTATTTTGATCTTCGCTATCCTCGGTATTGCCCTGATCACTTTTTTTATCCATCATAGCGATTCTCTTCTCTGGCCTAGCTACTATTGGATCGGCGCTTCCCTACTATCTCTTTTATGTCTTACGCGTGTCAAAGAGCCCTCTCACGAGTCTTAACCTCTATCAAATCCTTCATTTTTAAGCACATGCAAAGTTTTTAAGTCTCTCATTCTACTTCCTCTAAAAATTTAAGATCGCTATGATCGGGCTGGTTTCAGCGAAAGTTGTCTCCATTTTCGAAACCTTAAACAAGGACTAAGAATGAGAAATATTCAACGCAAATCCCTAGTACTTGGTTTAACAGCCTTTTTAAGTATTCTTAATTACAATGCCGGATGGGCAAAATCTGCTGATGAAAAAGTCAAAGATTGCCTCCAAGATACACAAGAAGTATTAAGAAGCAGCATCGACTCATTAGGAGATGATCTAGAAGCCATCCAGACTTACTTAGATAATTACCACTGGAAAGGTGTTGTCCGAGATGAGGTGTCTTCTGGTCCAGCAACTCTAAGAAATTTACAATTAAATGGTCACGCACGGAGCACAATCGTAAAACCCGGTGAAAAAATTCACGGCAGTATCAATTGCGATTTAGATCGCTCAAAATGCTCTGCTGTAAGCTGGTATCGCGTAATCTTAGGTATTCCAGGAGAAGGCGCAAAAGTTACAATTGGCAACGAATTAGGGCTTGTGGCCGGTGTAAGCCAAGAAGAATTTTCCCTATCAGCACCTATGGAACCAGGACTCTATGAAATCCGCTTCCGCCTATCCGAAAGCCTTTTGGATGGAACGATGAAGAGTGCGTGGCATGACAAAAAAGGGCATGAACCTGATGCCACCACTACAATCGGCGTAATTTTGGTTAAACCTTAATTTTTTTTTGAACTCTAAGAATAATTCCCATCTTTTTTTGGGAATCCAGACACTTCAAAAGCTGGATCAGCAGATCCAGCTTTCTTTTGTATTGTAAGTCTTTAAAAAATACTTTTCACTAAAACATCAAATTCAACCAGTGCAATTACTATTATTGAAAATAAAAAAATAATTACTATGGAAATAATAAATAATAAAAAAATCATAGTGTAATATAATTAAATTGTTTAAATTTTTTAAATATTAATGTAAAATTTAGAACAGTTAATTTTATTAAGGATGAATTATGTCAGGGAGAATCGTTAGTTATAGATATATGACTGTGCCTACAAAAAGAGAATGGCAAAAATTGCAGCCCCGAAAACAAGTACCAATGATTGAGCTTGCAGGATGGAAATTAGTAAGAATTACAGGCAGTCATTGGAACTTTGAAAACAATAAGGGGGAGCCACTCTCTTTTCCTTTACATAATGAGGTTCTTCAAGATAAAGGCATCTCAGGCAGCCTCTATAAAATAATATTTAAAGATTATCTTGAACCTAGCTCTTCGGTTAGAAAAGAATATAGAACGTTCTCAACTTCTGTAGCTTCTGCCTCAAATTCAAGAAAGTCAACCACAGGTTCTGCGTCCTCACCTCCGACGCCTTCTTCCTCAAGTTCAACGCGCTCAGCGCCTGCCTTGGCCAGAAAGCCTGCAGCACCTCCCTCCCTAAGCTCAAGTATTTCAGCATCTATATCTACCCCAATACCTGCAGCACCCCCCTCCCTAAGCTCTAGCACCTCCTCACCAATCTCTACTACAATACCTCAAGCAGCTTCTTCTTTAAGCTCTAGTATTTCAGCATCTATATCTACCCCAATACCTGCAGCACCTCCCTCTCTAAGCTCTAGCACCTCCTCACCAATCTCTACTACAACACCTCAAGCAGCTTCTTCTTTAAGCTCAAGTATTTCAGCATCTATATCTACCCCAATACCTGCAGCACCTCCCTCTCTAAGCTCTAGCACCTCCGCACCAATCTCTACTACAATACCTGCAGCCCCTGCATTCAGATCGCTTCATCTACCCAAACTTCTCACAGTCGAACAGCAAGCTCTGAAATTGTACGCACTTCAACACGACATAGGTTATTTAATGGTAGACGGCATGAGACTACTAAGAGATCAAGAGTACTTCAAGGGCCTCGGACGTCACCATAAAATAATAAAAGACACGGCTGAGGAAGAATACGATGATTCGCTTAAAGCAAACGTCGCATTATCTAAACAAATTGATTTGTTGCACTCGCGGATTAGGCTAATAGAATCAGGATTGTCCAAACATTGTAAAGTGGGACTATCTCAGCCACGGGCAAAAAAAGGAGGTACTTCATTTAAACAATTAAATGAAGATCTTATTAGAGACGAAAACGATCTAAAAGCAAAATTAACCGAACAAGAAGAAGAGCGCCGGAAACGTTTAGCTATCTATGATACATGGGTAGCCGCTTCTTCAGCATACGGTTCTATACTTAAAAAACTTATTGCAATATCGGCAAAAAAAGATGTCATTGACGATGAAGTAATTCGCCTGCGCAAACCACTTGTGAAAATGGCAAAAAAAACCATATTTAATCCAGAATTTTTTGATCTATACAACAATTGTTCTTTACCAGGATGCTCTGCATTCTTAGATATGTTATATAAAGTGCAAGTTGGAGAGGATCTCTACAGTGGAGGCTGGGATGAAGGAGTGACAGCTCAAACTTTAAATCCATCTATTAGTATTAGTCTTGAATGGAAATTAATTAGCTATTTGATGCTGGCGCTTGACTCAACAAGAGATAGACCCTTAGCCGCAAAAGAAAGGTTGAAGTTAGAACAAATCTTAAGAGAAGTTAATGAGCCACTTTTCCAGCAAAAACTGATGACGCTAATAGCTAATATTCCAGAACTATTAGGAATTGATAAGAAATTATCTACCCTAATCCATGAAGCGTTTTTTACAGATGCTAGAAGAACAGATTTTTATAAAGCCACTCTACGTGAACCGCCACATTTTGTACTTAACGCCGCATCCCTAATGTCTGGAGATACAGATGAAGCTACGCCAGAATCTCCATTTGGAAGAGAAATATCTAGCGCCATGATGGCTGCATCTCTCAGCTCATCTACCGCTCCCGCTCTTACAACTTCTTCTCCATCCTACGCTATTGAAAAACCATATGTAAGTCCACGATAACGGATCGTTTTAGCTTATATAACGTAACTTTAGTTTGCAAAAAGCTGAATCTCCTGATTCAGCTTTTTCATTATCTGGGAAACCTAGTTTTAAGCTTTTATCTAGCTCGTCTTTAGCATTATTTAATGTACGATATAAAGATTAATGTACGATATAAAGATCGTTTCATTACATAATTATCATTTCAACCTTTTGCATTTACAAGTAAAACAATAAAATCTATTTAAAAATAAAAATCTCACGAAATTTAAACATATTAGTATGGCAGCATCATCTAGTAGTAGCAGTTCTGGAGACTCTGGCAGCCTTAGAGACTTCGCAAAACACGAAGTAGAAGCCTTTAACTCTGCCTATAACCACATCATAAACGATGATCGCATTGCCCCAGAAAGTATCGAAAAATTGCGAGTCTTAAGAGAAAACATACGATTAGCTTTTGATAATGCGATCAGGGAAATACAAAACCAATCAACGGCAGGCGCCGGTACCGGAGAGGGACTAGGTCCTACAAGCGTAAGAATCCAAGAGGAATTAGAGAAAATAAAAGCGCTTCGGACTGCAGCTTTAGACACATCGAGAGAAAGTATAGATCGTGCAACATTAAAAGCAAAAGATAGCCTAATAGAGCTCCCTAAGACACCTGGTCTAAGGTCGCCTCTATCAGGGGTTCATGAACTTGATGCAGAAGTTTATTCTTTTCTAACTACTAGAGAAATAGGCGACGGTTTAAGCGTTAGCCGTGCCACAGTACATCTGCAAGTAAATAGCCTAAAAGCGCAATTAAGAACTCTAAAAAGCCTATCAGGGATTGCCATAGAGAAATATAGACAGGGGCTTCGATTACCTCCAGACAGGTGGACAGATGTTTTAACTTTTTGCTCGAACCTTAAACACCTCGATCTTAGTTCTTTTTTTGATACTAAACGAGAAGAATGGGTACATATCGATATTGGACAAATAACAACTCCACTCCCTTCGCTGAAATCTATTAATTTAAAGTTCAGCCTAGTAAGAGATGAAAACCTCAATAAATTTCTCGGGCTTTGCCCCGGCCTCACAAAGATTTATCTATATTCCTGCAAACAACTTACCGATGTGACAATGGAAAGTTTAATTAAAATCTCTCACAATTTACTCTCTCTTGATTTATCTGAGACATCAATTTCAACAGAAGCTCTTGTTTCAATTATTAAAAATTCCCCATCTTTAACCTATTTGAATGTTGATGGAGATCGGGTGAATGATGATGTAATAAGAGCATTTGCACCGGGGTCAAAATTGGTTACTCTTCGCATAAACAATTCCGATACTCTTACGGATCATGGTTTGCGTATACTTGGATCTAATTGTAAAGAATTAACCTCTTTGGATTTTCTTCGATGCAAGGGGATTACAGGAGATGGAATCAAAGAGATTGCGGAAAACTGCCCGAAACTAGCTTCTATTTATCTTGAAAGCTGTTTTAATGTGAGTGCTATTGGTATTATGGCTATAGCACTCAATTGCTCTGAATTAACACATATTGTATTAACTCATCTAATTGATGACACTTGCATTGACGCACTAATTGGAAATTGCCCACAGTTACAATCTATCACACTTCTGGTTGCAAGCGATGAGCGAATAGAAAATTTAACAAAACGCTATCCCGGAATAACTATATCAAACACATAATTGTTTGATTTAATATCTATCTGTTCATTAAAAACTTAAATTTCACTCTCTAAAAGATCCATTAAAAAATTATTTTTATTATACACCTTCCAATATCGTAATTGTCAATTTTATTTCACTTATAATCACAATTGAATTTAACCCTAATACCATCCAAATATAAATTATAATTTAATGTGATTCTAATTACCGCAAACAAATTTTTATAAAAAAAATAAATTCGCAACACAAACAGAATATAAATAAAATTAAGTATTATAATTCAATTTATTTACTTTTATTATCAATTTATTTACTATATAAGCAATTAGTTATATAAAAGGAAAATAAAATGACAATTCGAATACATAGACCGTATATCCCAACAAAAAGTGAATGGGAAAAAATACGGCCTAAACGACAAATTGCGTTAATTGAGAGTAGAGGCTGGGTTTTAGATAGAATCAAAGGTAATCATAAGATTTTTATTAAAGACGGCAAGCACATTTCATATTCTGCACATGGAAATGGGTTACTACAAGCGGGTACTAATGGCAATCTTTATAAACAATTATTTGAAGATGATCTTAATGAAAGCTTGCTCGATAAACCTTCGAGCATCTCAACTCTTGGGGCTTCTATCTTAACTTCAAGCAGTTCAAGACATATACCTAAGCCACCACCTGCCGCTCCATCCTTAAGCTCAAGCCGCTCAACTTCTACCTCTACTTCAATACCTGCTACTCCTTCTTTAAGCTCAAGTATCTCGGTGACTACCTCTACTTCAATACCTGCTACCCCTTCTTTAAGCTCAAGTATCTCGGTGACTACATCTACTCCCATGCCTGCTGCTCCTTCCTTAAGATCAAGGAAAACTCCACTCTCTGTCGAGCAAGAGGCCCTTAAACTCTATGCATTGCTGAAGCCGAGGGAATTTTCACAATCAGATGTGGAAAAAATTACAGTTCACGGGAAAATTCACTTTTACAAAGATATTTTAGACAGCCTTGCAGTCGTTCAAGCTGAGGCAAGAGAACAAGCAAAGAGCTCCCAAAGAACTCTTTCGAGAATTGAGGATGAAATTACTCAATTAGAAACAGATCAAATGAAAGAGCGAATAAAAATTTATGAAAGTTGTGGTAAAGATAGTATAACTAGGGCATCTAATAGGGCATCTAACAGAGAAATTTTAACGAATCAATTAGAGAATTGTACTGCAAAATATAAAGTCGCGCTACAAGCAAAAGATATCGAAAGAGATAAAGCAAATATTCAATATACGAATTTGAAGACGATCTTCCATGAGATTAACTCTAGGTTTAAAATTGTCTTAAGTAAATGGGAGAATGAAACCGATAGTAATTCAAGTTATGATCTTCAAAGATTTCGTGCTCGTAGACATCTTTCAGAACATGTAAATACAACAATTTATAATAGCGGTTTTTCTGATTTATACGTCTACGATGCTCTACCTGGCTGTGATATCTTTCTGAATATTTTACGAGAAAATCACCTTCAAGGATTTTTAAATGTTTCGATCGAGGATTGGGATGAGGCCATAGCACTTATGCAACCCTTCAATTCGTCAATGAGCTTAGAATGGAAATTAATTAGCTATTTGATTCTCATCAATCGCAAATATAAAAATCAGGAACTTGAAACAACGGATAGATTGCTTTTAGAAAGAATCTTGAGAGAAGTGAATGAACCTGATTTTAAAAGAAAGATAGCGATTTTGTCAGCGGCCATTCCCGAAATAGAAGGAATTGGGCGACATATAAGTCATTCTATAAACAGGTTGTTTTCGAAATTTTCTAAAGTGAAAGATCTTTATAAACCTACTTTACGAGAACCACCCTGTTGTGTACCTGGAGCAGCCTCCTTAATTTCAGGAGAAACAGACAGATCCATGTCAGAATCTCCATTTGGAACAGAAATATCTAGCTCGATGATGGCTTCATCTCTCAGCTCATCTGCAGCGCCTGCTCTTACAAGTTCTCCTGAGTCAACCTTAGCTATTGCAAAACCTTACGTTAAACCATAATAACGGTTTGTTTTTTGCTTATAACTTAAATCTAGACTGCAAAAGCTGAATCTTCGGATTCAGCTTTTGTTTTTTTCAGATTTCTTGCATCTGATTCAAAAATTGATGCATCCTATTCACTTTCTACTACTGTCGCAAGATTGAAAAAAGTGAAGTACTCAATTTAAAAAAGATACGAGTCTTTATCGATTAAGCATTCTTCGAATGCCCCATTCGGATCAGCAATTCATACTGCACCATGTCATTCCACCTCCACCACAAACAGAACCCGATGCACCTGCAGCGAAGAGTTTTTCCAGTTCCGCTGTGGAGAGCTGTTGGGCATCTTTTGTAAGATGTGGGAGGGAGATCATCCACTCATCTTGTTTTTCTTCATACACTTTGACATTCATTTTGTCTGGAATATTAAGATCCTCATTTCCTTCAGACTGTAAAAAATCTTTCAAGGCTTCCTTAGGCTGGGAAAGCAGCTTTTTTTTGAATTCGGGATCTTTCAGTGCTTTCATAATGATTTTATGTTCGAGTTCCCATCTGTTCATAATTTCTCCAAAAAATTAGTCTATTTCATTTACCTACTCCTTTTGTTTCATAGACTTTACCGCGCATTTCGTCCAGAAGAAAACACCAAGAAAATCGAGCCTTGATCTTGTCTTTAAGAAAGTATTTTTAAACTACACTTTGCTCGTATTCAGAAGGTATTTTTGGATATTCTCAAAATAGACGTTCCTATATGAATTCAAAAAACACTTCGAGAATCCATGAAAGCAAACATAGATGTATACATTGAGGAAATTCTTAATCTCGATGACTGCCCTACGCCTCCAGATACAATTTTAGACCTTCCATTTGCGGAAGTAATCTGGCCATGGATACAGGTTGCACGAACAAATTTACATAAGCGCTTATATCGCAGTAAGAAGACCTTCGAGAAGGATACCCTCTACAACCTCTTATCCGATGAAGCCCTGCTGTCACTTGAATATTCTCTCGTGAGCCGATGGAGTTTTCTTTGCACACCGACAATGCTTTTTGAAATGAAAATCCATAATCTAGTTTTTTGTTTCAATGAGAAAACCCCCAGAGAGAGGTACCTTGATTTTATACAAAAAGCCTATCTAAATCGAGAAGGCCTCTCTGCGTTTTTACGAGAGTATAAAGAACTGGCACGTCTTATTGGCACATTTTTGGAGTTTTGGGTAGACCAGACGGTTGAATTCCTCAACCGATTAGAAGTTGATGCCCCCTTACTTGCGCGCATTTTCAATCAGGGTCAACCTCTAGGAAAAGTCACCTCTCTTCAAATGGATGCAGGCGATACCCATCATGAGGGACGAGCTGTTGCGATCATTCTCTTTTCATGTGGAAAACGCATTGTCTATAAACCCAAAAACATCCTTATTGCCCATTCCTTTAATGCGTTTATCGATCGCCTGAACAGCTTTAAACTCTCCCCCGCTTTAAAAAGTTATACCACAGTCCCCAGACAGGATAAACAAGGTGATTACGGATGGGAAGAAGCAGTAGAACACAAGCCCTGCGTGCAGAAGGAAGAGGTAGATCGTTACTTTGAACGTGCAGGCATGCTGCTTTGCCTCATGTACCTACTTGATGGCACAGATATGCATTTCGAGAATATTATCGCTGCCGGAGAATTCCCTGTACTCATTGATTTAGAAACTCTTTTTCATGCGCAATTGCATAATTCCGAACAACAACGTGATGAAAGTACTATGCAGCACTCGGTGCTGGTAACAGGATTACTTCCTTTTTTCGTATTGCTAAAAACGGGAGATAAGGGAATTGATTTAAGTGGACTTGGGCAAACCCAGAGGATTCCTTCAACTGCAGATTGGGAAAATATCCATACAGATGAAATGAAGAAAATTGATTCGGTCCCCTCTTCTTTTCACTCTACCAATCAGGTGATTTACCGTGATGGGGTCGTAGAGACGACCGATTATCCTAACGAAATTGTAAAAGGTTTTTGCACTCTTTATGACTTGGTTGCTGCCCATCGGAATATTTTAGAGAGCGAAAATTGGTTATCTCGCATGGAAAAAAATCCGGTACGCACTTTATTACGGCCCACACGGTTATATGCCTATCTTTTATACAATCTCTATTCGCCCCATGCTTTATTAAATCCAACAACGAGAGAGGAAAAGTTCGAGCTGCTGGCTAAAACCTTCGGCAGAGAAAATCCAATGCCCCCTTCAATTCAAGCCGAAGAGAAAAAGGCTCTTCTCGATGGAGACATTCCATGCTTTAATACTTTTCCCTTTTCTACAGATCTTTTCTTAAAACAGACCCTCGTTGCTCCCAACTGCTTAGCTCAGAGCGCCTCTCAAAGTGTTGGTACGCGCTTAAAGCAAATGAGCTCTGCAGACAGGCAACTTCAAGTGACATTCATCCAGCAGGCTTTACACATCAAAACCGCCGAAGTTCATGCTTCCAACAGGCCTGCATCCTTATTCGCAAATTCAGAACACCTGCCTAAAAGCCCACCCTCAGATCATGAAATTGTACAACAAGCAATTCAGTTAGCTACGCAATTGAGAAAACAGGCGATTGTTTCTGAAGATGGCTCTTTAGGATGGATCCACCTTGATGCAGATTTAACAACCGAGCAGTACAACATGCAAGCTATAGGGTATTCCCTTTATTCGGGCCGGATCGGAATTGCCCTATTTTTCTCTGCGTTAGGGCGAGTGTCAGGACAAGGGGAATGGATTACCGAAGCTCTATGCTGTTTGCACCCTCTGCGCAAATTCCTAAAAAAAGGAAATTACCGAAAGCTAATCAATACATATGGCATTGGAGGAATGGCAGGTATTGGCGGTATCATTTATGGCCTTTTCCATATCGGAACAATCGGCCACCTCCCTGAGTTGATTGAAGAGGCAAAAATATTGGCCTACACTATTGAAAAACGAGATCTTGAGGAAGATGATAAATACGATCTTGTTTTTGGTAGTACAGGGCTTTTACTGGCCCTTCTTAGTCTTGACGAACACGATACCGACCCCAAAATACACAACCTAGCCATTGCCTGCGGCGACCATCTTTGCAATCAAGCTCAGGATTTAGGTAGCGGTGCACTCGCATGGGGGTCTCCAGGCGATATTCCTCTCTTAGGATTATCCCATGGCACATCCGGTATCGCTTATGCACTCTTGAAACTTGCGCAAAGGGAAGCAAATCCAAGATTTGTACAAACGGCAGAAGGAGCTCTGCGCTATGAGCGAAGCCTTTTTTGTTCAGAAAGCAAAAATTGGCTGCGGTTAGGTGGTAAGAGAAACATGAAAATATGCGCCTGGTGTCATGGTGCCACAGGTGTTGGACTGGCCCGGATAGGCTCCCTTCCCCTTCTTACCGATTCCGCACTAGCACAGGAAATTGACATCGCTTTGGAAACCACACAAAATTATCTAGGCAAGGGACCCTTGACTCTTTGCTGCGGTCCTTTGGGACGCCTAGAGTTTCTGAAAGAAGCTTCTCGTACTCTGGGAAGATCGGATCTAGACCCCATTATCGAACGTACAGTTAACGCAGTTTACCAGGCCCTACCTCAGTTAAATATGAGCGATACCTTTTATAGTCCCAGCTTCATGCAAGGCGTAGCCGGTCTTGGCTACACTCTGCTACGACAAATAGATAAGGCGCAATGCTTACCCCAAGTCTTGCTTTTACAGTAGTTTTTTGCTGGCTTTCTGAAGTTCAGAAACAAAAGATCTTCATTTTTTCTTTTGGAAGAAGGAGCTTTGGATCTCTTAACTACGGGTTTAATAGGAGCACGCACGTATTTAAAATTGGGTTTAACAGATTTGAGGCGGCCATTTTCATAGATGACTAATGATGTATTGGTCCTGGCTGCAAGTTCAATAGCCTGTTTAACACCCCCTTTGTGAGTTTTCATCACCAATTCATTGATATCAATTTTTTTAGGCTTTGACATTGATCAATCCAAACATTTTGTTCCAAATTTCTTCATCTTCAATTTGCAAAGGAAGGGGGAACGAGAGAAGATGAAGAAGGATAAAACGGGTCGGATTCCGGCCTCCGCCGCCGGTCGGCGCATCTATATCGCGCCTTCTTCGAATTCGAACGAAACACAAACTGTTGTGTTTCTCTACCCTATTTTTACAAAAATCGGAGATTTTTTTAAAAATAGCGGTAGGAGTATCTAGTAGTATGAACTAAGGAAGGGGGAGATGAGAGAAGATAAAGAAGGATAAAACGGGTCGGATTCCGGCCTCCGCCGCCGGTCGGCGCATCTATATCGCGCCTTCTTCGAATTCGAACGAAACACAAACTGTTGTGTTTCTCTACCCTATTTTTACAAAAATCGGAGATTTTTTTAAAAATAGCGGTAGGAGTATCTAGTAGTATGAACTAAGGAAGGGGGAGATGAGAGAAGATAAAGAAGGATAAAACGGGTCGGATTCCGGCCTCCGCCGCCGGTCGGCGCATCTATATCGCGCCTTCTTCGAATTCGAACGAAACACAAACTGTTGTGTTTCTCTACCCTATTTTTACAAAAATCGGAGATTTTTTAAAAATAGCGGTAGTCGGATTCGAACCAACGACAAACGGATTATGATTCCGCTGCTCTAACCGGCTGAGCTATACCGCCATTGAAGACTGTTAAAGAATTAGCGGGGGAAGGATTCGAACCTCCGGCCTTTGGGTTATGAGCCCAACGAGCTAACCACTGCTCCACCCCGCGATAGAGTGTAAAGCTTATCAGAATCAGGGATTTATACCCAAAGAAATTTCGCTATTTGAGAAATTTCTCTAAAGTAGTCAATGTACGTGCAACCGCTCCACGAGATCGATTCACAACATCAAGTGCACATCTCCCCATAGACACCCTCTCCTCTTCGTTTGAAAGAAGACGAGAGACGAATGAAGAAACGTTTTCGGAGGATAAAGAAATTCCTCCGTTGGCTTCTACCAGGGCATCTGCATAAGCCTTTTGACCATCGACATAGGGGCCAAAAATCACAGGAACTCCCACGCTGGCAGGTTCAAAAAGATTATGGCCGCCAATACCGGGGATGAAACTACCGGCAACAATTGCTAATGAGGCCAGCTGGAAACAATTCATGAGCTGACCCATAGTATCGATGAGTATGAGTCGCGATTGGCTCTTCTGCGATGCGTTTAAATTCGCCCGCTCTGTGTATCGCATAAAGGGCAGGTGGTATTTTTGCATGAGCTTGGCCACGTCGTCGAATCTAGGAGGATGGCGCGGTGCGACCAGCAACTTCAAACGAGGGTGCGATTCGAGAAGAGGCAGGAGAGCATTGAGTAAAGATTCTTCTTCTTGATCATGCGTAGAAGCAAGAACGAGGAGTTTGTCATTGGCTTGTAAACCTAGGTCTTCCTGCCATCTCGCAATCTCATGAGGGGCGAGAGTGTGGATGACAGAATCGAATTTGAGATTACCTGTTACCTTTATTTTCTCAGAAGCAACCCCTTGTGCTAGGAAAGATTGTTGATAGGCAGTGGTCTGTAGGCAACAATAGTCAAAAGAGCTAAAGAGTGGAGAGGAAAAAAAGGGAACTTTACTAAAACGAGCAGCCGATCGATCCGAGAGCTTGCCATTGATAAGCACGACCGAAGCATGCGCCATCTTCGCCTCTCGAATGAGGTTCAACCAGAATTCGGACTCTACCAAAATCAGGAGGGAAGGACGTAAGAGACGTACCAATCGGCGCATTACCCAAGAAAAGTCGAGAGGCAAAAGAAAATGTGCGTCAGCAAAAGGCATTTGGCGGAGCGCTTCGGCTTGTCCTGTTTCTGTTGTAGTGGACACGACAATGGAGATAGAGGGATAGCGCTTTTTCAGTTCAACGGCAAAGGCTCCAGCTGCCTTAGTCTCCCCTACCGAGCAAGAATGAATCCATACGCGTTTAGGGGCTTGTCGCAGTTCGTTTAACTCGCTTCCGATTTTTAACCCAAGTCGCCTCTCGACCGTCTGCTTATACTTGCCCGTGATACGCCCTAGAAGGAATTTTGGAAGCCAAATAAGCGTAAGGCCTGCTAGGCCACAATTGTAAAATAGTTTAAGTAGCATCGACAACAAAATTCAGGATTTTATTAGGTACATAAACCACTTTTTTGATTGTACCGGTAATATGTTTAGCAATTTGGGGCTGATTTTCGATAAAGCGCAAAAGAGTTTCTTGGTCTTGATCTTTTGGCATCAGCCATTTACCCCGCAATTTACCATTAACTTGTACAACGATCATCGTTGTATCGTCATAAAGATAGGTAGGATCGACTGTGGGAAAATTCTCATAGGCAATAGTGGTTTGCCCACCTAAATGTTCCCATCCCTCTTCTGTAATGTGGGGAGCAAAAGGAGCTAAGATAATGGTCAGCATTTTAAGCGCTTGTCGCGGATAGGAAGGAAGGGGGGCAAAAGCATTCATGAACTCCATCATCTTCGCAATGGCTGTATTGAATTGCATGGCCTCAATATCTCTTTCCACCGCCTGTACAAGCCTGTGAATAAGCTTTGATGCTTCAGTTGTTTCTTCGTCGGAGACTTTTTTAGAAAAAATAAGATCATAGTACCGATTTAAAAAGCGCCGACATCCATGCACAGCGTCTGTATTCCATGTTTTTTCTTTATCAAAGGGTCCCATAAACATTTCATATAGACGTAGAGAATCTGCACCATATTCTTCGATGATTTCGTCGGGTGTGACTCCATTGAGTTTTGACTTCGACATCTTTTCAATTTGTGCGAGAACTTCGGAATCAGTGCCTACTTGAAAAGAATGGCCCTCCTTTTCGTAAACCTCTTTTGCAGAGATATACCCACCTTGGGGCAATCGATATGAACGCGCATGAACGAGTCCTTGATTACGAAGCGTTTGGAATGGTTCGGGAGTGCTGACTAAATTACAATCAAATAAAACTTTGTGCCAGAAGCGCGCATAGAGCAAATGCAGCACGGCATGTTCTACGCCGCCTACATACATATCGACTGGAAGCCAGTATTTTTCTTTCTCGCTATCCCATGCTTTTTCATCGTTATGAGGATCGCAATAACGCAGGTAATACCAGCAGGATCCTGCCCATTGCGGCATGGTATTCGTTTCGCGAAGCGCTCGCTTCTGGGTTTTAGGGTCAAAAATTTCCACCCACTGCTTAACCTTAGCCAGAGGGCTTTGGCCATCACCGGCAGGTTTATAATCAGCAAGTTCGGGCGGAGTAAGGGGAAGTTCGTCTAAAGCAAGAATGCGTTTTGTACCATCTTCGAGATGTAAAATAGGAAAGGGTTCTCCCCAATAACGTTGTCGTGAAAATAACCAGTCACGTAAGCGATAATTAATCGCTTCTTCGCCTTTATTTTCTTTAATTAGCCAATCCGTCATCGCCTTTTTGGCATCTTCTATCGTCAATCCATTTAGGGAGATGTTTTTAGAAGAACTGTTGATGATTTTTCCGCCTAAAGTCCAGCAACGTTTACCTCCTAAAACTTCGACTGTAATATCCTGAGCTAACATCCCTTCGGGGAGAGCATCGGCATGTGTTTTTAGATCAGGTTCTACAACGGGATGGACAGCAAGACCCTTCTGAAGAGCGAAATGATAATCTCTTTCATCATGGGAGGGAACTGCCATAATTGCGCCTGTGCCATAACCCATTAGGACGTAATCGGCAATCCATATGGGAATTTTCTTTCCTGTCACCGGATGTTCGGCATAGGCTCCTGTAAATACACCCGTTTTTTCTTTGGCAAGGTCGGTTCGATCAAGATCACTTTTAGCTGCTGCTACTTTCTGGTAGCTTTCCACTGAGGATTTTTCTA
This sequence comes from Chlamydiota bacterium, assembly GCA_013288005.1. Classification (GTDB taxonomy): domain Bacteria; phylum Chlamydiota; class Chlamydiia; order Chlamydiales; family Rhabdochlamydiaceae; genus JABDCS01. The sequence goes on from JABDCS010000009.1 coordinate 60,677, forward strand.
GTTCATGAACAATCTTATCCAGCAATGGGTGTTCGGGAGAAAGCACGAGATAAGTCGCACCGAAGAGTGTATCGGGACGTGTAGTAAAGATAGAAATTTTTTCGTGTGTATGGATTTCGACAAAATCGATCTTAGCTCCTACACTACGACCAATCCAATTCGTCTGCAATTTCTTTAAGGACTCAGGCCAGTCGATTAAGACGAGATCTTCAAGTAGCTTTTCAGCGTAAGCAGTGATTTTTAAGATCCATTGACGTAAGGGCCTTCTCTCAACAGGATATCCACCTTCTTTAGCCTTCCCCTCTTCTACTTCTTCATTAGCAAGAACCGTTCCTAATGCTGGACAATAGTTAACAAGTGCTGTGGCTTCATAGGCCAACCCTCTCTCATATAGCTTGGTAAAAATCCATTGTGTCCACTTGTAATATTGAGGATCACTTGTCCGAATCTCGCGGTCCCAGTCATAACTAAAGCCCAAGGCTTGCAACTGTCTTCGGTAATTATCAATATTCTTTTGCGTTGTAATAGCAGGATGCGTGCCCGTACGAATAGCATATTGCTCAGCTGGTAGACCAAAGCTGTCCCATCCCATTGGATGCAGAACATTGAATCCTTTAAGACGTTTGTACCGGGCGAGAATATCGGTGGCTGTATAACCCGTAACATGCCCAACGTGTAATCCTGCTCCAGAGGGATAAGGAAACATATCGAGAATATAGTATTTGGGCCGGGAATGATCGACTTCAGCCTTAAAGGTTTCGCGATCTTTCCAATATTTTTGCCACTTCGTTTCTATGCGTTGATGATCGTATTTTGGGTGTTCCATAAAAAAATATTTTTTCAAAAGATGCAAAAAGAATAACTAAGAACCTGTTTTAAAACTAGTTTCTGGCGATTTTCGGCGTTTTTTGAGCCATTTTCGATACAAGTTAATGGAAATAGTAAAAGATCAATGAAATCCTAATTTGAAAATACTCGGTAAAGGTGCTATTCACAAATCAACAGGAAGATAAAGTATTTCTCTATGAATTTAGACACCTTCGTTACTAACCTTATTCGGCCATTTGCTGGAGCAAGTCGTTATCATCCAAAAAATTTTTGGAAAGAGGCCTCTGAAGAAGCACGTTCATTAGCAGAAAAAGCTTTAATTCCTTTTGAAAACTCCTCGGTACCCATCGACTATCACACCCATCTTTTGGGAAATGGGAGAGGGTTAACACCTCCTGCGATGCACAAGGACATGTTAAATTGGAGGCACCCACTAGCCCATATTCGCTATCTTTCTTACTTAAGCGCATTAAAGCTTCCTCTTAACCAAAGAGATCCCGATCAACACATCCGCGAGCATCTTTATGATTTGATGAAATATTCTCGCGACCCTATTCGAGTACCACTTCATTCCTATCGAGCCCAAGTTTTAGCAGTTGATGAATACTATACGATCGAAGGAGAGAAGAGAGAGGATAGAACCCACTTCTATGTTTCTAATGATTATCTTTTCGAATTTGTCCGTAAATACCCCGACGTCTTTACACCTGTGTTCTCTGTGCACCCTTATCGTAAGGATGCTATTGAGGAACTTAATCGCTGTCATGAGATGTTTGAAGAGAGAAGAGAATATCTTATTCAGCAAGGACTTCTTAAGCGTGAAGCAGCCGAAAAGTTACCCAAAATGTTAAAGTGGTTGCCTAATTCGATGGGGATCGACCCCATGCACCCCCAGTGCGACCTTTTTTATGAAAAACTAAAAGCTTTGCGTTTTACCCTACTCAGCCATGCAGGAGAAGAGCTTGCTGTAACAGTCGACCGCTATCATCAACGACTAGGAAATCCGCTTCATTTACGAAGAGCTCTTCGGGCTGGAGTTAATGTCATTATTGCCCATTGTGCCTCGTTAGGCAAAAATCCTGATCTCGATCACGATGGCCGTTTAGAAGAAAATTTCACCTTGTGCCTCAGGATGTTCCAAGAAGCGAACAAGAATCCTAAAGAAGGTGAGGGTAAACTTTATGGCGACATATCGGCCTTGAGCGTTTTCATGTGTCAAAGGCAGCTTTGCGATGTATTAGACAAACCCGAAATTCACCACCGCTTGTTCAATGGATCGGACTATCCTATTCCCGCTATTAATATCTTAATTCATCTTAAAGGTGCTAAACGGGCGGGTTTAATCACCGCCCGAGAACTGATCGCATTACGCGAAATCTATCGATATAATCCATTGCTTATGGACTTCGTATTCAAACGGACTTGTAGGCACCCTAAAACGGGAAAACAATTTCCCGTAGAGCTCTTCCTTAATACGCCAGAATATTAGCCTTATATTCGTCTCAAACTGCCCGTGAACTCAGAGGTAGGCTCGAGGGCCGTATAACTCTTTTGTATCGCGCATCGCTGCTGTGCGTAGATGACGGGAGAGCGGGAACGGCTAAATGATCAGAAGCGTGCGTGTCGGATGGCGCTCTTGTAGCCCAGTCCGGAACTACGGGATCAGGTGTTAAAGCAAACGGCGAAGAGGTGTCTGAAGGAACTCGAAGGGGCGGATGAGAGCTTTCTAAATCACGCGGGGGTGAAGTTTCCGGAGCGAATTGCTTAACTTCGGCGAGCAAAGGAGGTAGAACCGATGAGGGTGAAGCATCTATAGAATCTTGCGACGCTGAAGTGGACACGTGTCCACCGACAGTCGGAGACCTATCAAAAGAAACAGAAATACGCATAAAATCAGGAAACCATGAGCAGGATGCGCCATCACTTTCGACCATGGTAACCCTTCCCGATTGAAGACGTAAATTTCCTGCTGTGTTGGACCGAACAACAGACCCCTTTCCTTTTAAGGAAGAATGTTCGAGTGAGTAAAACTTGGGACAATAGCCTTCTTTATCGAGCGATTCCCCTCCTCTACCATGAAAGGGCAGTCCACTTTCTCCCCTACCCGTTATTCGAAGGGGAATATCCCTTGGCTCAGTCTTGCTAAAAGAGTCTTTACTTGAAGAGAGAGGAGCATAAGGAGCTGATTTTTCTCTACATTGTAGAGGAAGAATATTTCCAGCCATAATCAATCCTTGTCTAATAAGGTGATCGCAAAAAACCAATCTTGGAATTTTGGCATCACCTTAAGTGTTTTAAAGTAACCAATTCGATTTTGATAAAACCATCAGGCTATACTTAGAAGTTCGATATCGAAAATTAAGAGAGCGTTGGGCCCAATAACAGGAGGGTAGCCTGATTCACCGTAGGCAAGATAGGGAGGAACAAAGATTTGCCACTTATCCCCTACCTTCATCATTTTAAGGGCTTCTGACCAACCAGCTATCATCTGGTTGATGGGGATTTTTTTAGCTTCTCCTCCTTCGTAAGTGCTTTCGAACACTGTACCATCTAACAGCGAGGCGCGATAATGGATAAGAACTGAATCAAAAGAAGTTGGGTGCTCTCCATTTCCTCCTCCTACAAGAATCTTGTATTGGAGCCCACTCGGAAGGGCAACAACTCCTTTCTCAGATTTGTTTTCTTCTAAAAAGTCTTCAGCAGCTTTTTTATTTTCAATCGATAATTTCGAAAGATGTTGTTTCTGTTGCTGCATCATCTGATTTTGAATGGCAGAGAGAATCTGCCCCATTTCTTCTGCTTTCAAACGCGGATTATAATTATTGAAGGCATCCCTCAATGCATGCGTGAAAATTCCAATGTCAAGATCGGAGAATTGTGTGCGGAGCCCTTTGCCCATCTCAAATCCTAAAGAGTAGCTTGCCTTATCCCGCGTGTTGCTTAAGGTTAAAACTTCTTTACTGCTCTGCTCGTTCATAGGTCGTTCTCCGGTCGTGTTTAAAGCATCCTTTATAAAGAATTGTTTTAAATCGAACAAGAAAAATGGCTATAGAGGGTTCGCCCATGCGAGAAAGGGGGCTTTTTTTAACCTTTTAAGGGTGAATATGGGCGTATAGAGCTGTTAACAATTTCCAAATAATGTACTATTATTTCTTTCCTATGAAAAACTTCATTTAAAATGAAAAAAAACATTACGCCATTACCTACTCTCTTTGAGATCGTACTCCAACGCTATCCTGATAGCTCTAAAACGACTATACGTTCCTGGCTACGCGAAGAGCGCCTCCTCATAGATGGAAAACCTGCATCTTCTCTAGACACCCCTTTGTCTCAAGAGACATCCTTTTCATTAGCTCCGAAAAAAAAATACATCTCGAGTCGAATAGAAATTCTCTATGAAGATAAAGACCTTGTAGTAGTAGACAAGCCAGCAGGTCTTTTGAGTGTCGCTACCGATCACCAAAAAACCTATTGCGTCCATACTATTCTCAAACGCCGTTATCACACGCGCCGCGTATTTCCTGTACACCGACTCGATCGCGATACTTCAGGTGTACTGGTTTTTGCCTACTCCGAACACTCAAGAGATGATCTTAAAAAACAATTTGAAGCGCATACAATTGAAAGAGAATACTACGCTTTAGTTAAAGGATCGCCCACGCCAAGTCAGGGAACATGGAAAAGTTATCTTGTAGAGGAGAAAAACTTTTTTGTAAGGAGCACCCTTGATAAGCGCGGAAAAATTGCCATAACCCATTATAGCGTACTAAAAACCAATGGGGTCGTCTCCCTTCTTCGTCTTTCTCTAGAAACAGGGAGAAAAAATCAGATCCGTGTTCATGCCAAAGATGCGGGCCACCCACTTATAGGTGATGAAAAATATAATCCTTCTCTTTCAGAAGAAGAGCATCGCCTATGTTTACATGCTGGACGCCTTGCTTTTCAGCATCCACGTCTTGAGAAAAAGCTCGAATTTAAAAGCCCTTCGCCCTACTTCTTCGAGAGATTAGTTCGTTAGAGATGTCAGGATGAGGAATCTGAATTTAGGTTACACTGCTTATTCCCGTGAGAACCCATTTCATCATTTGGCTGAGAGAACAATAATTCATCAAAACTACAACTGTTACAAGGTATATAAGAGCGCCAACGTAACCTAAAATGATATATACCCCATCCTCATTCAGCAATCCTATAGCAATAAAGAAGATAGAGGCATTGGCAATCAAATCAACGAAAGGTATAGGCGGGGCATTGGCTAAACTAAGACCAATTAAGGCTATCGCAATCCCATTCAGAACGCGTGTCGAGCTTTTTTGCGTTGCCCACTCATAGCGAGGACGAGTCCAGCGCTTCATAAACTTTAACATTCGTAAAACATTTTTGATCACCTTAATGAGCAAAAACGATCCGATTTTTCTGCGCAAAATAAATTGCGGCATCCAAATAAAATTTCTTCCTAAAGCGATTCGGATGCCTAGGTAGACCATAAAGAGTCCTAGGACAATGGCAACTCCCGGTATTTGGGCAAAACCAAGAGAAAGAATGCTAAGTAAAAGTATCCTTCCTCTTCCAGAAAGAGTCGTCAAGAAATCATGGACAGAGATAGGCCCTTGCTTTGCTTTTTTTAGCAGCAGGAGAAAAGTCTGCTCAAAACCAACATAAGTGTCACGTAATTTCATAGCAGAAAAATTATTCTCATTTCTTTCTAGCTAGCATAGCTTGAGTCTGTTAAAATCCCTACACATTAGTTGGAATGGGTCGAGAAACTTATAGTAAATTAATCTCCATCAGGATGATTAAAACTTTACTATCTCGTTGTTAACATTCTCTAAGAGAAATAGTAAAAAAAAGGAAAATTATGCTTATCGAAATCTGTCTTTCCCTAATTACTGCACTATTAGTCATTCTTTTGATTTTCT
>JABDCS010000010.1 GCA_013288005.1 Chlamydiota bacterium
ATTTGCTCGTCCATCCACGCGCTTCTTTCAGGGGCATCTTTGCGTTGGGGCAAATTTATGGAAGAATAAAAATAGAGCAGATAAAGAAAACTAACACTTCCTAAAAGGATTAAACTTTTTTTCCACATCATTTCTTCTCTTTAATAGCGACATGCTTATTAGGTTACTTGTGAAACATTCTAAGAGAGTGTCTTTACTCGGTTATAGCCACTCTTTTAGGTAATTGAGGTAAGAGTCAATTCATCATCGCATTTTTTATTGGCTTGCAACGACCAATAGCGAGAATAAATACCCTCTCTTTTTAATAAGTTTTCATGAGAGCCACTTTCGCTGATCACTCCTTTTTCCATAACAAAAATAATATCCGCTGCTGTCACTGTTGACAAGCGATGGGCAATAAGAATTACTGTTTTCCTACCGCGAAATGTATCAATAGCATCTTGAATCAAACGTTCTGATTGACTATCAAGGCTACTTGTTGCTTCATCTAGAATTAAGATTTCAGGATCGCGGATTAAGGCACGTGCAAGAGCAATCCTTTGGCGTTCGCCTCCAGAGAGGCGATACCCACGCTCTCCGACTACAGTGTTGTATCCTTGAGGTAGTCGATTGATAAATTCATGAGCACCTGCGCTTTCAGCCGCACGAATAATTTCTTCCAAAGTTGCATCTAATCGCCCAAAACGAATATTTTCTGCTATGGATTCGTTAAAAATAAAGGCATCTTGACTAACAACACCTAATATCTTCCTCCAGTCTCCTACTTTAATTTCGTGAAGATTTGTATCATCGATTAAAATACGACCAGAAGTAGGCTCATAAAGACGTATAAGGAGATCGATTACAGAAGATTTCCCTGCCCCTGAGTGACCGACAAAAGCCACGGTCGTACCCTTCAAAATCGTTGCCGTAAAAGAGTTAACAGCAGGTTGTTGCCCTGTTGTATAGGATAGATTAACGTTCTCAAAGACAATTCTATTCTGTAATCCCGGAAAATCTCTTTCACCCCCTTTGGAGAATTCCTTACCACTAGGGGTGAGTATTTCCTCTAATCGCAAAATAGCTCCCCAATTCATCGCTACCGTATTAATACTAAGAAGAAGGGCCTGCATGCGCCCATTTAAACGGTAGACAATAGTAATAAAGGTTAAAAGCAAGGGTAATGCAGTAGCACTTTTCTCTTGAGTTTGGCCAATAACGAGAAATATGCCTACGAGTATAATACCCATGATTTCATTGATCGGCGCACTTGCGTGGTTCCAGAAGTATAATTTCTTTGTTGCAGCTGCAAACTGATACAAAGTGGAAGAAATATTACTCATCATCGTTTTTTGACGATCAAAAGTATAGATAGCACGCAAGCCGTGCAGACTTTGTACGATATGCTTATTGAAATTGACTAGGTGCAAAGAAACAGACTCTGAGATACTCGATATCTTGCGAATCACCAATTTTTGAAATAATCCTAAACAACCAAAAACTGCTAGGGCGAGCCAGGTTAAAGAAGGGGATAAGAAAAACATAACTGTTAGAGAGGCGAGAATAGCCAATATGGAAACAACACCTTTATTTAATTCATCCATGACAACACGGATCATCGTGGTAGGTGTGTTCGTATATTCAACGAGTTCGCCAACTTTGTATCGACTAACAAAGGGAAAACTAAAATTAAGGATTTGCCGATAGACTTTATGCTGAGCCTCAATCTGCATGCGAGTGCCGAGAAAAATTGAGGCGATGGCACCAAAATAGGTAAATAAGCTTCGAAGTACTTGTAATCCAATTGCCCCAGAAATAAAGACAGTAAATGCCTCAGCTGCAGAGAGTGCCTCTAGCCAACTTATCATATTTGTAGATACGTGAATCCAGGACAAATTAAAATCCGGACGGCCCTCTGTACGCAGTACGCTAAAGGCCAATAAAATCATCGCAAAGGAGATTCCCTCTAATAACGCAGCTACTAAATTTGGTAAAAGAACTAGCCCAAAGAGAACTGTATTTGTGCCCTTGGGTCCAAGAAAGATTTTTTTTACTTCTGATGCGGCCATTTTTCGTTTTATTCCGAATAGTCAAGTAAGAGTTGTCTGTGAAATAAGCGATCTTAAGTCTTTGAACTTTTTTTATCTATCCTACGCTGAATAAGATTCTTCGTCTTTTACCTCTGATTGAGCGCGGATTAAGACGCAATCAGAGGTTTAAAGGTTTTTGCTCACCTTGTATAGTTTGGTTTTATTAGTTAGATCACTTCCCGCGATGGTCTGTCTTTTAGAGACCTGCGGACATATTCTTAATTGGTCTCGAAATTTCGGAGTGGAAATTGTCCCGTCGATCTCCTCTTTCTGGCAAATATTTACTCCAGAATACATTAGCCAAGCTTCTTATAAAGGGAATTGATTTCCTCTTATCCTTTCTGCCGCGAAAAAAAACTGTTATTCCTTCTTCCCCTCAACGCATCTTGATTGCAAACCTCGCCCACATGGGTGATGTAGTTATGATGAGTTCGATGCTCCCTCATTTAAAAACTAAATTTCCTAAATCCGAGATCGGGGTTCTTATTGGCAGCTGGTCGTTATCTCTTATGAAAAATCATCCTTATGTGGATCACGTCCATATAGTCGACCATTGGAAGCTCAATCGCGCACCCATTCCTTTTTTTAAGAAATTTTTTCATTATTACCAAACCTTCTTCCGTGCAGTAAAAGAAATCCGAAATTCTTACGATATTGCAATAGATTCTTATTTTTTTTTCCCTAATGCAATTCCTATTTTTTGGAAGGCAAAAATCCCCGTACGCATCGGCTATACAAGCGGCGGATTCGGTGATCTTCTTACGCATGCTGTCGAGTGGAAAAATCTTGTTCAGCCTTTAACCCATTACTACATTCCTCTGCTGAAATTTTTAAATATCTCCCCCTCACATGACGATTCATGCATGCGTCCCTATCTGCCACAACCTCAAACTAGTCAAATACACACTCGAGTCGGAAAACCAAGTGATGTGGCTAGACAGGCTTATATAGTTGTCCATATAGGAACAGGGTCTACGCTAAAAGAATGGCCCTTATCCAAATGGCGAGAACTCGTCAAAAAAATAAACACTTATCCTCTCTATTTTACAGGAAAAGGTGCGCATGAAAATAAATTGATCACTAACATTATTGATCAAATAGAGGGGTGTATAAATATGGCCGATCAACTCAACTGGGAAGAATATACAGCTTTGCTAAAGGGAGCCTCTCTAATGATCGGCGTGGATTCCTTGGCAGGTCATCTTGCAGCTGTCTTCGATACGCCATCTGTTCTTATATATAGTGGCATGTCGAATTTAGACCATTGGAAGCCTTTGAATAAAAAATGTACAGTCCTGACTAAGTCCTTACCTTGTTCCCCTTGCTATCGTGGAAAAGGCTGCTCGGCTATGACATGTATCCGCGACGTAGATGTTGAGAGCGTCTATCAAGCCTGCAAACAAACTCTTACCGATCTATAGAGTCATGCGGAAGAAATTATAGCAGCAAACTTTAAGCCTTTTTCCCTATTGGAAGAATAGGAGCTTTTGGGAAAAGGCTCATGCGATGCGCCTAAAAAGTATTCTTGAAGCTTTTCTCTATATTCTGATTGCGTCAAAAATATTCCCTGTTCTAAGGCAGCCTCTCGCATCTCGGGAACATCCGTGCATATCACTTCTGTTCCACATACACGGGCTTCTGCAATCGGCATTCCATACCCTTCATAATGGGAGAGCATCAATAAGTAACGTGCGCCTGCAAGGTAATGCCATTGGTCAGCTTCGGAAGCATACCCTGTTATGATGACATTTTTTGGATACTTTTGACTTAGTTCTGCCAATAGTGTTTTTACATGAGAAGTTTTCCATCCATCCCCTCCCATAACGACAAGTGGAAAAACTTTCGAAGGTTCATGTGCAACAAGAGTAGCGGCATAAGTCGTAAGCACACCTTCTAAATTTTTACGAGGCTCCAGAGTTCCTACAGTTAGAAAATAACCTTTGTAACTTAATCCCTTAGCCATCAACCAAGTCTCTAAAAGGGATTTTTCTATAGGCTTGAGCCAGGGTTTTATGGGAGGTTCAATTACGCTATGATGATCGAGTTCATAATAGTCCTTCAATCGTTTAGCAGAACCATAAGAAATCGGTACGATATAATCTGCATGCTTCAAAAGAGCGGGTGTAAGTAATCGATGGGCGAAACATTTAATGGGAGTAAGGGTTTCTGGATAGAGAAGGTGGACAAAATCTAAAAGTGTAAAAAGTACTTTTGTTCTCTTTCTCTTGATCAAGGGGTAAATTTGTGTCGTCGCCCAAAAGACGTCGATTTGATCACGGTAGAGTAAACAAGCTAGTGTAGTCTGAATCCAAAGGGAAAGACTTTTGGATAAGCGTGCATCTGTACAAATTGTCACGTTGGGAAAACGTGAGAAATAAGGCAAATCTCCCTTGAGTTCGTGGGCATAGAGATAAAAATCACAATCCGGAAGAAGATTCAGAATTTCTTCTAAAAAATAAAAAATATAATTAGCCACCCCTGTCTTAGGCATGGTCAAAGGGAGGGCATCGATTCCAATACGTTTTTTTTTCATTTTTCTATAAAAACCCGATACTTTCGAGTTAAAGGCGGCTCACACGACGAAGTTCTACAAATTATCTTCGAGTAGCAAAAGTTTTTGGAAATGACGCATTAAGTCGCGGAAGTGGGCAGCATCCTCGAAGCGCATTTCTTTAGCAGCTCGTTTCATTTCGTAATCACAATCGTCCACCTTCCTCATCAACTCCTTCGCGGTTAGAGGAGCCTCTTGTTCGGGAGTCTCTTCCAAAGTTTTTTCGCCAAACGTTTGAGAGAGTTCCTGAATAACATTCCGCGTTACTGTTTGAGGGATGATGCCATGCTCACTATTATAAGCTTCCTGAACTTGCCGACGATTGTGGGTAACTTCCATTGTACGGCGGATAGAATCTGTTATTTTGTCTGCATACATAACGACACGACCATTTACATTTCGTGCTGCACGTCCGCAAGTCTGTGTAAGTGCTGTCTGACTTCGTAGAAAGCCCTCTTTATCAGCGTCTAAAATGACAACTAAGGATACCTCAGGAAGATCTAGGCCTTCACGCAAAAGATTAATGCCTACAAGAACGTCATAAAGACCCCGTCGCAGCTCGTTTAAAATCTGAACGCGTTCAACTGTATCGATATCCGAATGCAAATATTTAGCTTTTACTCCAATATCCAAGAGGTATTTCGCAAGATCTTCCGAAAGTTTTTTTGTAAGTGTTGTAACAAGAACACGGCCACCTTTTTCTGTTTCAATCCTTATCTCCTCTAATGCATCATCGACTTGGTTAGTAGCGGGCTTTACAGTAATGATAGGATCGAGAAGTCCTGTCGGGCGAATAATTTGTTCGACGACTTCTCCTTCAGCCTGCTGAACTTCCCATGGTCCAGGGGTAGCGGATACGAAGATGACTTGCCCCATCTTAGCCTGGGTTTCTTCAAATTTTAAGGGACGATTGTCAAATGCCGAGGGAAGACGAAATCCAAATTCCACAAGTGATTGTTTGCGTGCCCGGTCCCCATTGTACATCGCATGCAATTGGGGAATTGTTTGATGCGATTCGTCGATAAATGTCAGAAAATTTCCAGGAAAATAATCAAGAAGACAAGGAGGGGGATCACCTGCATATCTTTGGCTAAAGTGACGAGAATAATTTTCTATCCCTTTACAAAAGCCAATCTCTTTAATCATCTCCATGTCATACGCAGTTCGTTGCTGAATGCGTTGTTTTTCGAGTAGTTTATTTTCCTCTTCAAAAAATGCGGTCCGCAGATGCAATTCTTCACGTATTGTTTCTATAGCGTGCAAGCGCACACTCTCAGGCGTTACGTGATGAGAGCCAGGAAAAATGGTGATTGCCTCTTGTCGTTCCAATACTTTTCCTGTGAGCGGGTCAATTGCACTCAAACGTTCAACTTCATCGCCGAAAAACTCAATACGATAAGCAATCTTTTCCTCGTAAGCAGGCATCACTTCTAGTACATCACCCCGAACACGAAATGTCGTGCGCGCTAATTCATAATCATTGCGCTTGTAATGCATTTGAACGAGATGAATCAAAACATCGTCACGACGTACTTGATCTCCTTTTGCGAGTTTAAGTTGCATTTGACTGTAATACTCGGGCAATCCTAGACCATAAATACAGGATACTGAAGCGACGATAATCACATCTTCACGTTCAATTAGCGATCTTGTTGCGCTTAAGCGCATCCTGTCTATTTGATCGTTGATCGCTAGGTCTTTTTCGATGTAGGTATCAGTCCGAGCGATGTAAGCTTCCGGTTGATAATAGTCATAATATGAAACAAAATATTCGACGGCATTTTCGGGAAAAAAGTTTTTAAATTCTTGGTAAAGCTGTGCAGCTAATGTCTTATTATGGGCCAGAATAAGGGCAGGCCGCTGAACATTCGCAATAACATTGGCCATTGTATACGTTTTTCCCGAACCCGTTATCCCTAGGAGTACTTGGGCTTTTCGGTTTTTGATGACGCCCTCACTCAAATACGCAATGGCTTTTGGCTGGTCGCCTCGAGGAGAAAACTCTGTGGAAAGGACAAATTTTTTCATTATTGCTCTGCAGACATAGAAACTCGTTTTAGAACACCAAATTCACTCTTCATTTTTTAACTTCTCTTCGAAAATTTTGAGCAGCCGATCGAAATGAAATCCCGTATCGCGTATTACAGGTTTTTCACTTTGTGGGTGTTTTTTATGCTCTTTATGTACAAGAAATTGCATAAAATCTTCCACGCTCATCACATGGCTTCCTTGTACGCGCGCATGAATGGCTAATTGCTTATCCGAGGTGACTATAGTTATGGAGGCAGCTTTTTTGAAATGGGTTATCTGGTCCAATAAATAGGCATCTGCAGTTAAGCCGTGGTGCGTATATACCACTTCGATATTTTTCCAATTACCTCGTGTATATGAGCCGGAAGGAAGATCTTTTCCATCAAAAACCAATGTCACATGTAGATTGTGTTTTTCAACATAATGGCTAAATTTTTTGATGAACTCCTCGCGAAGAGCCTGAAAATTCTTTTTGTTTTTACGTCCCAAACGAAAAACAAAATTGTATCCATCCACCAGATAATGCACAAAATCACTCCAACTCAGAGGATATTTTTTATAGTGAATTGCGAGATTTTTTAATTCGAGCAAGGGTGCATGAGGTCTTCAGAATCTGCCAATGCTTCTAAGTAAGGCAGTAACTTATCGAAAGCTTTACGTCGATGAGAAATGCGATTTTTTGTCTGTTCATCTAGTTCAGCGAACGTTTTACCATATTCATGCTTAATGAAAAGAGGATCATATCCAAAGCCTCCTCCTCCCTTTTCCGAATTGATGATGTAACCTTCACATACTCCTTTGACGACTTTTTTGATGCCTTCTGGAGACGCTAAAGCTATCCAACATTCAAAATATGCATGACGCATACCATCCTGAAAACTCTGCAGATCGCGGAGCAATTTTTTTCTATTCTCAGAATCCGTTGCATTTTCTCCAGCATATCGCGCAGAAAATATTCCGGGAGCCCCTTTAAGAGCTGGTATAACTAATCCCGAGTCGTCGGCCAACACCCATTGTTGAAGCGTCTGGGCCGCATGCAGGGCTTTAAGCGCGACATTCTCTTCGAAAGTTTTTCCCGTTTCTTTTGGTAGGTGGTACTGCGGAAAATCGATAAGGGAGCGCACGTCGAGTCTGGGCAAAGCTTTAAGAATAGCACGAAATTCGCGAATCTTGTGCACATTATGGCTAGCAAGCACAATTTGCATATTGGAGCCTATACCCATGAAAAATCGATCTTAGAACTTGTGCTAATTAGTTTAGTACAGATTCTTCAAAATCGATTTTTCATGTTTCCGGGGTATATCTCAATCAAAAAAGCTACGGATCTCCTGAATCGTGTAACTTTCCCCTTGAATTTGGAAAGTATCCCCAATACCCAGGCCTCGCATCGCTTGAGCCAGCTTGGATTGGAAAGAGAGAATATTTTGATCAGGATCAGCATCCCAAGGTCCTAATAGAGTATAACTGACAGTTTTTCCTTTTGCATTTGCACAAGCCACAATAACACCAACCCCAACTTCTTCCGTCTGGACATCCTCTTTAGTTAGAACTCGTGTCCTAGCCAATTGATCGGAAAGTGTTTTGAGCTCCGTCTGAAGGCGGTCTCTTTTTTCTAAAGCGAATTTAAATTCGGAGTTTTCTCGCAAATCTCCGTGCCCTCTTGCCACTTCAATTTCTTTCGCGTTTTCTACGGTTTCAACTGTCGCGATTTGTTGGATGCGCTGCTGAAGTTTCTGATAGCCTTCTTGAGTCGTCCAGAAAATCTCCACCTCTTCTTCATCGGCTGATTTATTCCGTCCTTTTTTACGTTCTTTAGCAATAGAAGGATGTACAACCTCTGCAAGTGAGTAAAGGATCTTAATCTCATGCTCGCCCAAAGTATGACACTTAGTCGCAAGAAGAAGGAATTCTTTTACCTCTGAAAGAGAGGCTTTTTGCATGACATCGCGAACAATAGCGTATCGCCCACCGCTCAACATTCCGTGCATTTTTTTCACCAGATCTTTTTCACCTGGATTATGCTCCAGATGGCTAAGAAGAATCAGGAAGGACTCAAAAAAGCCATTTCGCCCTTCAGAATCGCCAAAAGGAAGAGCCGGATTGCTCATCACTTTTTGGAAATACCAAAGGAAAGCATCAGGATGTTGGCTTGGATCGGTAAGTAATTGGTGAAGTTTTTTCTTAGTCTCTTCCACAAGCTTTGCATTGATCAGTTCCGTTAATAAGTAATCACGCAAAGTATTCTGGTTAATCGGAAAGAGGAGATTGAGGAAAATAGATGGCCATTTATCGATCACTTCTTTGATTTCAAGAAGAGCTCTCTTCTTAAAGGCAATGATGTCGATTTTCATGACAATATCTTCCACAGAAGGGAAACGCTTCAATAAATCGATAATCGCAGTATCTTTCTGTTCTTCATCCTTCCCTAAATCTCGCAGGAAAAAAAGAATTTGTAATTCTTGTGCATCATTGAGTTCTTTGAAAGAGAGAGTTTCTTTAAGCTTAGTCTGAAGGTCTTTTCTAAATTCGGTATTCTTTAGTGTTTCGGGGAAGTCGCGAAGAAATGAATACACCATTTGAATGAGAGTATCGGCATCAGGTTTACGTATTAAAGCCTGAACTAAACGATCTTCGTGGGCCACTTTATTTTTGCGAAGACGGAAAGGAGATTTTAGTTCTTCTGGAGTTTCTATCATCGTATCTTTTTTTATCTTACTACGGGCCATTTGCCACCATTTCGTCCACTCAGCAGCTGGTATGATGAGATCGCAGAATTCATCTTTGATTTCGGCTGCAGTTTTAGGCCCCAGGTCACGCAAGAGAATACGGATAACCCCAAGAGGATCTTCTTTGGCTTTTTGCTCTAAAGCATCTGGATCACCAAAACGTTGCGATAAAAAGTGATCATTAGGAACAGGAATCAGGTTTTTAAAAGCATTGGCAAAAGACATATCTTTGCGGCCCGCAACGTAATCAAACTCCATACTGAGTTGCTCGCGTACCATGGAAACATCAACTATTTCACCAATCCCCCATCCCCCAGTATGGAATACGAAATTCCCTTTTTGCATATGGGCAAGTAATTCAAAATTACTAATCGCGCCTTGAAAATCATCTCGAGAACGTAGACCGACAAGGCGTAACATGTCTTGATAATGCTTGTGGCTGCTATATTTTTTTTGAAGAAACTCTTGTACTAACTGGAAGAGCTGAGAAGAATTTGATGTTTGTATATCGATAATGAGTTGCAAAACCTTGTCTTTTTCAACGCCTTCTTCAGCGATACTCCACAGCGGTAAAATTTTTTCGATATGTCGACCGAAAGAAGATGCAAAGTCAGCTTTTTTAGCCATTTCCAAAACTTGACATACCTCCTCGCCATCTAACTCATCCGCTCCGCAATACTCTTCCCATAACTTTAGGAAAGCGGCATAGTCGTGGTTATTGATCCTCGTCTGAAAATCTTGGAGATAGCCCATGGATATTTTGTTCCTCACAGAAATGAATTACAAATCCGCTGATATAAGACGCTTTAGGTTGAGTACATTTTCAGGTCACATTTCGTCTTTTCTCTAAGACACTAAACCACAAATACCCAGAACCCAAGCGGCATGTAAAACAGTTTGACACTGCTTTTCCCATTTGAAAAGCGTTTTGTCAAATTCTATAGAGCGGCGATGTGAAGAAGTATAGGAAGGGTTTTCTTTATCTTCAATTAGAATTCCCGAAGAATTTATCTCTATACGAAATCATGGGAATCAAGATGAAGGAGGAAGAGAAGAAGTTCTGTATTATGGTGATTCCAATAAGAATTACTAGGTCTCTAATTTGTAGACAGCCTTCCCTGCCTTAGTTAAATTATTCCGCATGGGAAAATCGGGAAAAAAATTCTTTTACGTATTCGTTATCGTGGCTTCCTTGAAGTTGATGGCAACTCTATCAGCTGAAGGTATTCGAGATACGAACATCAACGGAGAAGAAAATGTTTCTCAAGATAACTTTTGTCCCCCTCATTCTGTAGTAGGTCCACTCAGCGAATTTTCTCTCTACGATCCCGTCGACTGCATGTTGCGGGATCTTGAGACTGCGCATCAAATTGATGCCGAACAAAAAGATGAACTTCCTTACTTTTACAATTTTTCAACTGTTTGCGGCTATTTTACTATGCCTTCCGGACGGATGCCGCCCATGGGGACATATAGTTTCGGAGCTTTCCGCCCGCCCCCCTATAATATTTATGGGGTAAGTCTACAACCTTTCGATCGGATCGAAGTGTCCCTTAATTACCGCGTTCTCAAGGGGATTACAGAAGCAAATTTTGGTACTAAGGGTTTCGGTGACGATGCGGATCGCGTAGCCAATATCAAACTTAATATTTTAAGTCCGCGAGATGGAATCTCCTGGATCCCCTCTATTTCAATCGGTGCAGATGACTTTATTGGAACAAGTCGTTTTAATTCCCAATATGGAGTCATGACGAAACAATGGAAAAGCGCAAACCTTGAAACCTCTCTAGGGTGGTCCCGTGGTAGAATGAAAGGATGGTTTGGAGCGGCTGCATGGAGCCCCTGGCGTAAATATAAAAATGAATATCTTCAAAGCCTCTCTTTCATCGCGGAATATGACAACATTGACTATAAAAACCATCGTTATGAGCATCCTGAGGGCCGCGAGGTTAAGTGTCGCATCAACGGAGGCATTGCCTATACTGTATGGGACATGCTTCAAGTATCCATTAGTTCGCTCCGGGGAACGAAGATAGCGGGAGGAGCTTCTTTTCGTTACCCTTTAGGCACATCAGAGGGATTATTTACCAAAATTCACGATCCTCTCCCTTACACATCTCCAATAGATACAGAATCTTTAGGGGTTACCCGTCCAGAAAACGAATTTGCGCTGGAATTAGCGTATGCGCTAAATGATCAAGGGTTAGATTTATGCTGCATCTATCTAGATCCTCAATGTGATGGCGATAGGTTATGGATTAAGGTAATTAATAACCGTTATCGAGAAGAAAAAGTTGTTCGTGAGCGTCTTCAAGATACTTTAGCTGCTCTTGCGCCTTCGAATATTGTCTCGATCACTGTTGTGACAGAAGCCGACGCCGTTCCTGTTCAGTCCTATACTTTTCGTACAGAAGATTTGCGCCGTTTTCGCTTAGGACTTATTGGAGCTAGAGAAATGGCTGTCCTTTCCCCGATGCGTGAAGCGCTCCGGCATCCCTCTGGATCGACTTTAATTTACAAAAAGAACTTACATGTTTGGCTTTTTACCTTTCGTCCTCGATTGCTCACTTTCTTCGGAAGCACGACAGGAAAATTCAAATATAACATTGGACTTCTCGCCTCACCAGAGGGATATTTCTTTAATAAGTATTACTATAAATTTCAGTTCGGCTATTCCATTCACTCGACTATGTGGAATATTGGTGGTGTAGATGTTCTCAATCCTTCCCAACTTCCCAATGTCCGAACCGACACAATTAAGTACTACCAAAACAACTCTGTCTCCTTAGAAAAAGCCTTTATTCAAAGAAGTTTTGCCCTGGGAAAAGGCTGTTTTTATCGTCTTGCTACAGGGTATTTTGAAATAGCTTATGGAGGCGTCGCTACGGAGTTTCTTTATTGGCCCGTCCACAGTAACTGGGCAGTGGGATTAGAGGCGGCGAGCGTACTCAAACGTCGCTATAGAGGTATTGCTTTCACACACAAGATTAGGAAGTACAAGGGTGAGATCCCTCATTACATCGATTTTTACGGACTTCAGTATTTTGGCGATATTTACTACTACTTTCGCCCCTTACAGCTCGAGTTTAAAGTTATGGGCGGACAATTTCTAGCTAGAGATAAAGGCGCACGCTTTGAGGTCACAAGACAATTTCCTAGCGGCTTGCGTCTCACAGTATGGTACACGGCCACGAATGGACATGATAAAGTGAATGGTCATACCTACTTCGACAAAGGAGTAGCCTTCGCGCTTCCTCTCGATTTTTTCCTCTCAAAAAGTAGTCGCACGTATGTAGGTTATGGAATTTCGGCCTGGCTCCGCGATGTTGGTGCCGTTGCTGAAACAGGTAAACAACTCTACAATACCCTCCGCGAAGAAAGAATTAATTATTGATGAAGTGTTGTTAGAATGAAATTTCGATATGAACTAAATTTTTCTGACAAAAAATTTGTTCAAATCTCTCTTCTAGAGATATTGTACGTTGGTACATGTGCTAGCAAAGGTACGCAAAAAACCACAAGAGGGAAAAATGAGTTCCCGGATCTTAGCAACAAAAGAAGTTTCCTCACGTAAAAGTTTAAAATTCGGATCGGATTCACGTCGAGGAATTGAGCATTTTGGCCACCGAACCTTTAACCAAACCGCGATGCAGCAAAGCCTGCCTCCAGAGGTGTTTCATCACATTATCCAGGTTATGCAAGGGTCAGCTACATTTAATGCTCTTTATGCAGATATTTTAGCAAAAGCTATGCAAGATTGGGCGCAAGCTGAGGGCGCCACACATTTTACGCATTGGTTTCAACCTCTCACGGGTCTTACAGCAGAAAAGCATGATGCTTTCATCGATTGGAAAGAGCCAGCCACTCTGATAGAAAAATTTTCTGGTCGCAATCTTTTTTATGGGGAACCCGATGCCTCCTCGCTGCCCTCAGGAGGATTGAGAAAAACTTCCCAAGCTCGCGGCTACACATCCTGGGACCTTACCTCTCCTCCTTTTCTATGGAAATCGGCCTCAAGCGTTATCTTATGCATCCCCTCTCTTTTCTTTTCATGGACCGGAGAAGCTTTGGATATGAAAATTCCTTTGATGCGCTCCAATATAAAAATGGCCGACGCTGCTATGCGACTTGTGAGCCTACTAGGTCTTCAAGCTAATAGAGCATTTACGACCTTAGGATGTGAACAAGAATATTTCCTAGTCGATCGCTCCTATTGCCAACTCAGACCGGATTTATTGCTAACAGGCAGAACTCTTTTTGGGGCGCCCCCCGCCAAAGGTCAAGAATTTGAGGATCACTATTTTAGAGCCATTAAACAACGCGTTCTAGCTTATATTCAAGATTTTGAAGACGAAGCTTATGCATTAGGAATTCCGCTTAAAACACGACATAGCGAAGTAGCGCCTAGCCAATACGAAGTAGCACCTATTTTCGAAACCTCCATTGCTGCCGTTGACCATAATGTTTTGCTAATGGAATTGATGCGTGAAGTAGCAGCTCGTCACGACCTAGTCTGTTTGTTTCATGAAAAGCCTTTTGCCGGAATTAATGGTTCAGGCAAGCACAATAATTGGTCTTTGGGAACCGATACAGGTCTTAATCTATTCGATCCCTCGGATAAGCCTGGAAATAGTTTACTTTTTTTAATTATGCTCACCGCCACGCTAAGCGCTGTTCACGAGCATGCTGACCTTTTACGATCCAGTGTTGCATCAGCAGGCAATGATCATCGTTTAGGAGGGAATGAGGCTCCTCCTCCAATTATTTCTGTTTATTTAGGTGAGGGACTAGAATCCATAATCTCTGATATTGAAAAAGGAGCTTCTCCTTGTGCGTTTTTAAACACTCTCATCGATCTAAAAATTCACACAGTTGCCAGCCTTCGCCGTGACCATTCCGATCGGAACAGAACCTCTCCTTTTGCGTTTACAGGGAATAAATTTGAATTTCGAGCCGTTGGGTCCTCAGCTCATTGCGCTTTTCCTGTAACGGTTTTAAATGTAATTGTCGCTCAAGCTTTGAATAGGATGATAGACGAAATTGAAACCGCTTACAAACTCTCTGATGACCCCCATGTATTGAACCTGGCGGCTATGCAAGTCATTCGTAAATACTTATTACTTAGTAAGGACATTCGGTTTTCTGGTAATGGATATTCGAGCGAATGGGTAAAAGAAGCTAAGAATAGAAGGTTGCCGATAATTGAAAGATCTTTTTCGTGTTTCAGTGTTCTTACAAATAAAAAAACAGTAGAGGTATTTGAAAATGTGCTGAGTAAAGATGAACTTAGCATTCATTATGCCACGCAACTAGATCATTACTGCAAGGTAAACGACACAGAAGCCAAACTACTCGAAGAACTCTTCTACACGCATATCTTACCTAACGGGATACAGTACCAAAAAGAAATGGTAACTAGCGTCGCAGCATTACAATCCCTCTCAACATCCATTGACTTCGAACCACAACTCTCCTTTCTCGAAAAATTCTCCACAACATTGAATGAATCGATAAGGAATGTTGATTCCTTGAGGGAAACAAGAATAAAAGCTTATGCCTTCCAAGGTCTTGAACAAGGGCAATTTTTCTCCGAGTGTGTCAGTGATAAAATGTTAAAGGCCCGAAAATCAATCGATACCTTCGAATCTATTATGGATGACCGCCTTTGGCCATTTCCCAAATACCGTGAACTCTTATTTACGCTTTAGCATTTCACCGGTTCTGCTTTTTGCTGGCTCGCCCTCTCTTGAGCATAAAGCTCTTCCATAATTTGGTCTAAACGGGCCATTGCAGTAGGGCCTTCGATACGTGTAGCGGGATTGACATTGAGCATGTCACTGATCAATTCTCTAAGTGCAGTATTTTGAGAAGCTGATAACTCTTTGTCTTCAGTAAAAAAAGGAGGTTTCCAATCAAAATCATGCGGAATATTTTCCGCAATTTTATCTAAAGATTGGTTTTGCCATGGCAAGGGAGTAAGAGTTATCAACATGTAAAAAATCATTCCACAGGCCCAGATATCCGTTTTTTTACTTGCCTCTTCTCCTCTAATCATTTCTGGGGCTAGGTAAGGGAGGGTGCCAATTTTTTTTTGATCCCATACTGGGGCTCCAATCGGCATAGCAAAATCAAAATCTCCAATAGCAGGGTAACCCTCTTCATCTAGAAAAACATTTTCTGGTTTTATGTCGCAATGTAAAATCTCCTTCGTATGTAGACCTATCACTCCCATCAGTATCCCAAGAAGGATTGCTAGCCTATCACACATTCTGATTTCTATTTTTTTCAGAGTTAGATCCTTTATTAGACAAAAAAGATCGCGCCCTGAGTAGAAATCCATAAAGGAATAAAAGGTTTCACTATCATCGGCACGCAGGTATGTTCGTACAATTCGAGGTAACCCCTCTAAAGATAGGCTTAGCTTTTTTTCTCGCTCAATACGCTTTCTAATCATAGAGGGATCCACAGAAGTAGTTTTAGCCGCAGTTTCAATATTACATTTCCCAAGGGCATAATTTTTACCATCATGCAGACCCGCAGCATGGTATATTTTTTTTAATCCGCCTTCACCTATGAGTTCATCTCCCTCTTCCCTAACATCTAGGCATACAAACCCTTCTTCCTTGGGGCTTAAAATAATTGTGCGCGCGAGTTTGGTTACTTTTTTATCAAAAACTGTAGGCTTACTAATAGTGGAAAAACGATCACAAAAAAAACTGTACATTAGAGTAATTTCATCTACAGACAATCTATTCGGGTTTCCGCTAGACAATAGTTTACTAAATACACTTGTAACGTGAGAAGGCAGGACACTTGAGGGCGGAAAAACATCTAGGGTTTTTAAAGATAGTTCCTGGCCTTTAGCAGTAGTAACCGATGAAAGTGGCTTAGAAGAGCTCGAAGAAGAAGCAGCTGAGTAACTCGATGACGATGCGGCCTGAGAAGAAACGTTCCCGAAGCTCATTAAACTCAATCCCATTTCTGGAAATGCCCGCACTGGTATCGCCGATATCGTAGTACTTGAACAAGATGAGGAGGGAAGGGCTAAGGAAGCTGAAGACGCGACTACAGATACATTTAAGGTCTGAGAAGATTCCCCAAAAGATCGACTTTTCTCAACTGTAGGAAGAGCAGGAGGAAGAGGATTCAAATATTCATAATTTTTCCGAGCCGCCTCTATACTTGAATCTATGGTTGAATTATGTAGAGGGCCTAAGATTTTTTGAATCCTGGCTAACGTTTTAGGAGTTTTTCCATCTAGGGGTATAGACTTATCAACTTGAAATCCAGCAAGTCTATTTTTAATTTTTTCAAGATCTTTAAGTGCTACCTCTATTTCTATGCGTTTATGTTGAGAAATAAAGGTAACCGGACTACTCATGTCAAACCTCTAGGTAGCTAACAGAACCATAACAGAGAGTTTTTTAAAAACTTTTTCTAAAAATCAGTCTTATTTTGATTTCTGGAATTTTCTTGAGGATTTTAAAAAAAACCAAATTGAATTTCCATTTAATTTAGTAATTGCTTCCATAATAAAGGCAAAATCTTAGAGAGTTCTTAAATAAGTTATTTTTACTTCAACCTCTTAAATACTCGAGAAAAGAACGTGGATGGGGGTTTTCGCGGTGAAGCAAGTGTCTTTAGAGCTTAGAGAGTGTTCTAAAATTAAGATTTTAATGCTTTAAGAAGCTTTTGGTCGCTTTGCTTTTACTACAGGAACCTCCGCAAGGATTTTTTCCAAAGTAGCTAGGGCCCGTTGGGCAGTTAATCGTTTCAAAGGGTTTACGTGCAGCATATCTTTTATTAATTGTTCGAGATCAGCTTGTTGAGAAGGGGGGAGACTGTCTTCTAATTTTGGGAAACTAGCTTTCCAAAGTGCACTCTGAGGAATATTCCATTGTATCATTTCGGGGTGATCACTCATCGTTTGCCACTTGAAATAGTAAAAAGTTAGTAAATTATAGATAATTAATCCTATTGCCCAGACATCCGTCTTGCTATTAGGAGCTTTTCCATGGAACATTTCAGGAGCCCAAAAGTCCAGCGTACCTAGATGATAGCGCGGATCACATTGATCAGTGGACCGAAGAGCTAAACCGAAATCGCAAAGAAAAGCATTTCCTTTTTCATCGAGCAAAATATTTTCGGGTTTTAAGTCGCGATGGTTAATACCTCTATCATGCATAGCGGCAAGCACAGTTAGAAGCTGTCGTCCTATATTGAGTCTATTGTAAATAGGTAGAGAGCGTGTTTTTTCCTCAAGCATCTTTTGCAGATCAAAAAGATCGCCCCCTTCCAAGAAATCCATCACAAAATAGAATTTTGTAGCCACTTCAGCTGTAAAACGCATCTGCACAATTCCATGTAACCCCGATAAGCTTTCACAAATACTCTTTTCTCGATAACAAAGCTGTCTAACATATTCTGGAGAAACGTTGGCCACTTTTCCAGCATGTTCATAATCACATTCGCCGACTGCATAGTGTTTGCCGTCATGAAGTCCTGCAGCATGGTAGACTTTTTTAAAAGATCCATTATTTATGGGAGGATCTTCCTCATGACTCATGCAAACATACCCTTTTTTCGGCCCCAGCAAAAGAGTGCGGGCGAGCCTTGTGGCTTTTTCATCAAGGACTGATGGCTCGGTGATGGAAGTCACAGAACTTAGATAAAACTTATATATTTTTTCTTGGTCCAGAATAGTTAACCTACTTGGATTTCCTTTTTGTAAAAACTTATCAAAAATAATCGCTATTTTTGCAGGCATTACAGAGGCAGAAGATGAGCTAGATCCATCTCCTATTCTTGAGAGCAAAGGCGGAGAGGACGCAACGATGGCGACTGAGCTAGGTAGGGCAGAAGCAGAAGAGGAAGAAGATAGAGTCGATGAAACAGACTTGGATTGACTTGAAGAACTACATGAAGGTTGTTCACCAGACGGATATGTCTGCTTTAGCCCTTCAGTAGAAGGGAATGGGCGTTGAGAGCTAAAGGAGGGAAATGTTAAAGAGGCAACAGCGTATGCTCGTGCGGCGCACAATTGTGGAGAAGTATTTCCTGAGGTGGGTTTTTGAAAAAAAAAAGCGCACCAATCTTCCGCTATTTTTATGTTCTTATTAACATATGGATCTTGCAGAGGAGCCAAAGTTTGGCTAATAAGGGGTAGTCTTTCAGGTATATCACTAGGGGATTTACTCAAATGACCAGCTTTATGGTCAGCAATTTGTGATCCAATTTTCCGCAAATCTTGGAGTGCTTGATGAATAGTAAATGGGCTATGTTGAGGGCGAATAGGAGTGCTCATTAACTTTCTCTGGGTGGTAGATAAAAAAATAAAAATTGATTTTTCATGAAATTTAAGCTCATTCAGCTCCTTAAATAACGATTCACTTTTGATGGTTAATGTTTCTGTTTCATCTCCGTTTTTTCTAAGCGCATCGGGGCTAAAATTTCTTGTAAACGAGCTAATGCATCTCGGCTATCGATACGTTCAGCAGGATTTACGCGAAGCATTTTGCTAATTAATTCTTCAAGTGCTACTTGTTGAGAAGGTGGCAGGCTTTCTTCCATCTTATAAAAATTAGGTTTCCATGCGGGATTCTGTGGAATCATTTGCGTGATCAAATGAAAATCATTTTTTGTATTTTGCCAAGGAAAATGATTTAAGGTTACTAGGGTATAAAAAACCATTCCAAATGCCCAGACATCTGTTTTTGTACCAGGGATTTGTCCTCTAATTAGCTCGGGTGCGTAATAGTCAGACGTCCCAGTATGATCAGTGTAATAAGAATCTCCAGTACGATGAGCTAATCCAAAATCGCCTAAAACACCATGTCCTTCTTTATCGAGAAAAACATTTTCGAGTTTCAAGTCACGGTGATAAATACCTCTTTCATGCATCGCGACCAGTCCAGCAAGAAGCTCAAGTCCTAGATTGACCCTCATGCCAAGTGGCATAAATGCATTCTTTGTTACCATCCTGTCTATCAGGTCGAAGAGGTCCCCTCCTTCATAGAAATCCATGACAAAAAAGAAGGTGTTAGCAATTTCAGCCACCAGTCTTGTGCTCACGATTCCCCGCAACCCATATAGAGTTTTACATATATTTTTTTCTCGTTCGCATACTTTTTTTATGGAAGAAGAGCTTATGCCAGTATTAGTAGCTGTTCTCTTAACGTCACATTTTCCTACAGCATAATGACCACCATCATGGAGTCCCACAGCATGGTAGACTTTTTTAAAACTACCCTCATTAATGAGATGATCTCCTTCTTCTTCATGGTCCATGCACACGTAGGCCTGGTTATGGGGACCCATCAAAATTGTACGAGCAAGTTTGGTGACCTTTTCATCCCGAACACTTGAATCAAGCGAAGCTCCAGTCCTTTGATAAAAAGCATATATCTTTTCTTGTTTCTCAATACTTAATCTACCCGGTTTTCCTTTCTTCAAAACCTCAACAAACATTTTGGCTACCTGGATGGGCATTCCAGAGGTAGAGGATGAACTTGAACCAGCTGTGATTTGTGAACTTAAAGATTGCGATCTTGCAAGAGGAGGTGGAGGAGAAAAGATACAAGGTGGAGCAGCAGACGAAGAACTCAAAGAAAGATCCAATCGCCCCATAGCGCGAGGGGGCCTAAGTGTAAGCAGGGGGAGAGCGAGTGTTTTGGATGATGATGAGGTTGAAGTCTGCGAACTTAAAGAGGAGTTGCCCATTAGGGAATGGGGTGCAGAATTTGGAAGTGAAGGTTTAGAGCTCAAAGAAGGGTACGTTCTAGGATCGGCTGAAGAAAGTGGACTGGGTGAAGTTGAGGTGGACGAGGAAGAACAAGTAAGAGGTGTAGGGCCTGTTAGTACGGGCGTCCCGTTACTTTGACAAGAAGGTAATGACGTCGAAGTAAAAGAAGAACGTGAAGAAGAAAAAAATGGCATAGCATAAGAGGCAATACATACTTTTTTCGAAGTTGAAAGTGGATTAAAGGTGACAGGGGGGTAGGAGTTTAGATAAAAGTTGTAGAAATTATACGCTAAACTTATTTTTAGATTGATACATGGATCCTGAAGAGGTGTCAAAATTCTGCTAATTTCGGATAATCTACCTTGAAAATCGTAATCTAACTTAGTCAATTTTCCTAATCTACAATCCTTCACTTGACTTCCAATTCTTTCTAAATCTTCTCGCGCTTTATCAAAGGGGGATTCAGAAACTTTGGAAAATGATCCTACCAAACTCATGAGCATTCTCAGATGGCAGATAGACTACTATCTTTTTTGTGAGCTAGGATTCTAAAAGAACAAAAATTGACTTTCCATTCAATTTTATCGGACAAGAGGAAAAAGAGGTCTATCCATTTTTTTGAGCTTCAAGAGAGTGTTGATGAACACTCCCTTAAAAACAGAAAAATGAGCAATCCCTAATTCAAACAGACTAATTAGGGATCGAGTAACTTAAGTTAACTTTCAGAGAATATTTTTTGGAATATTTCGCAATTTGTGGATGGAAGGGATGAAAGGGGGTCTTTGATTGCAAAAACAACTCTTTTAAACGCTCCTTGAAATTCTGATTCGCTGAGTACAATTTTATAAAGTCCAGCTATCGTATGGGGATTGTTT
Source organism: Chlamydiota bacterium (assembly GCA_013288005.1). Classification (GTDB taxonomy): domain Bacteria; phylum Chlamydiota; class Chlamydiia; order Chlamydiales; family Rhabdochlamydiaceae; genus JABDCS01. The sequence continues at coordinate 20,994 of JABDCS010000010.1, forward strand.
TTATAAGCTCCACATCCAAATGCGCTCAGAATGAGACAATCATTTTTATTTAAAACTGCTGCTCTACACATAACGCGCATTTTTTCCATCGTCCCCTTAGAATATTCTTCGGAGGTAGTAGGTCTGTTGTACCCGGAGCCATGTATGCCTGCTTTGTGAGCCGGATTGCAATTGTAGGCAGCAGAAGCAAAAACATCACAAACTATAGGCGTTATGAATGCATATCCATCTTTAGGTTCCGATCGAAAAAATTGAACATGAGGAACAAATATGCCACCATTCCCTAAAGGGGTAATGTAATTATTACCAGACCCTGCTTGTCTCATGAGGCCCGAATACAGAGTGGATTGGCGACAAAGAGTCTCTTCCTGAGTCGTGGCATGTCCTGGATCACCACCCACCTTATCCGGATTGGCCATATCTAAAACTAAAGGCAGCAATCCAGCTTGTGTGGTGAATTTTATAGCTTCAAAAGTAGACATATTCAAGACATCAAATTTTGTTGAGGGATGAACAGAAGAAAGCTTTTGAGGAGGAAGGTCTCTATAATACTTCGTCCCCAATCTCATCTCAGCTGCAACAATTAGATTCAATCCATAACCTGTTTTTATGGCTTCTAAAGTTTGAGCAAAAATCGGACCGTTCATTACGCAAATGCTCTCTCTGCCCCCTCTATTCCATGTACTTAAATAGCGCTCATAATTCCTTTTCCAGGCAGCAGCATCGTGCGAAATGTCGTCCGCAGATGCAGGCGTCGCACTAATTGAGGAAGAACTGGAACTCAAACCAGGAAGCGCTGTAGCTAATTGAGCAGGTGGTAATGGCGATACGTGTGAAGAGCTTGAAGCAGACGCAGCCACAGGAGTAACATCGAAAGGCCTTTTTTTCTGTTCGATGAGAGCAAGAGCCTTATTGAAAGCATCTACATCGAGATAAGGCCTTTGTTTTAGCTTATTACGATCTCCGTTCACGCTTTGAAAAATACCATGTAATTCCCTTATGGCAGCTTCGAAAGAAGCTAATGAATCACATTCTTCCAATTTGTGCAGCACTGTATCACCACTTGCCGGACGCTTGCTAAAAGCCGTGTTAATCTTATCTCTAAGATCTCCTCTCCAATTCGACAGAGGTGCAGTATGCAGTGGCACTGGTCGCGCAGAACTTAAAGTCGGGATTACAGGCCTTGTAGGCCTTGCAGCTGGTGGTGCAACAGGTGCTGGGCTTTTTATTAGGTTAATGGCCTCGATCGTCTTACTATAAGCATCTTCATCGAGATAAATTGCTTTCTTTTTTTTGAGTTGATCGCGGTTTCCTGCCCGCAAATAAATTCCATATAATTCTGTAATGTCTCTTTCGAAAGAAGATAAAGAATCGCTTTTTTCCAGCGTATACTTGACTGTCTCGAGACTGGCAGGGCGACTCCCAAGTGCCGCCTCAATCTTTTGCCTAAACTCCTCTTTCCAAATAGGTGTAGCGGCGGGCCTATGCGATGGAGCTGTTCGTGAGGAGGTTGAAGTAGAAATTGTAGGAGGAGTTGACCGGGGTGCAGCAGCAGGGAGAGTAGGAATCTCAGCCTCATCTTCTGTAGAAACAACTTTTTTGGGAGTGACTACAGCCCGATGGAAAATAAAACTTAAACTAAGTCGCAAAACCTCACACGAATTTTTTGCCATTTTTATCTGCGAGTTAATTTCGGGTTTATTGAAGGGGGATAAAACTTCTCCAACTTCTTGCAAAGCCCTGGACGTTACCTCCAGTTGTTTGCCCAGTACAGAAGGGTCAGAAGAAAAAAAATTTTCTTGGTATTTTGAGATACCTGCACGAATGTGCTGTAAATCTATATAGGCTGTAGTAAATCTGCTGGGAGGGGCTACATATGTCATATTTTTTTAATTTTATAAAGTTGAAAAACCATTTTGGAATTATTATAACAATAAATGAGTTGATTTTCAATTAAAGAGTGAAAATCAATTAATATTTTGTCACTATGTTATAAAAAAAATTAGGAAATCAGGGGCGTTGAAGAAATATATTAACGTAAAACTTGTTACAATCGCATCCTAGCTGCGGCATAGGTGATTATAAAATCAGCCCCAGCGCGTTTTATCGAAGTAAGAGCTTCTAAGAAAACTTTATCTGCATCGACAAATCCCTTTTCATGAGCGGCCATTACCATGGCATACTCACCTGAAACATGAAAAGCGGCTAGCGGTAGATCCGTTGCTTCTCGTAATCCTCGGATGATATCAAGATAGAAAAGTGCAGGTTTCACCATGAGGATATCAGCCCCCTCTTCTTCATCAAGTCGCGCTTCGCGTAAAGCTTCGCGACAATTTGCAGGATTCATTTGATAACTTTTTTTATCCCCTACTTGTACATGAGAACTTAATGCATCACGGTAGGGGCCATAGAGTGAAGAAGCATATTTAGCTGTATAGGAGAGAATACCTGTATGTACAAATCCCTCCTTGTCTAAAAGACGTCGGATGGCACCCACTCTTCCATCCATCATATCGCTGGGCGCAACAAAATCTACGCCGCAACTCGCATGTAAGAGAGCCATTTTTTCTAAAATCGCCACCGTTGCATCATTGTCAACATCCCCCTCAGAAAGAACACCGTCATGACCATGAGTAGTGAAGGGATCCAGCGCAACATCGGCAAATAGAGTGAGTGAAGGCAATTCTTTTTTTAGTAGACGAATAGCAAGAGGTATTGCGCCTTGAGAATCTAGTGCTGCAGTCCCGTGAGAATCCTTAGTCTCTTTGGAGACAATAGGAAAAAGCGCTACGCCGGGAATACCGCGCCTATGCAATTTTTCGACATCTTTCAATAGTTCATCCGGAGAAAGACATTCAATTCCTGGCATGGTGGCCAAGGCTTCCCTTTTTTTCTCACCCTCTACGACAAAAAAAGGAGCCACGAGATCGCTAAATTGTAAAACTGTCTCTTGGACAAGCGAACGAGTTGTAGCTGAGAGACGATTGCGCCGCGGGCGTTTGAGCATTTTTCAGCCTTTGCAGAATGGAGTATCGTAGAAAAGCGATGAAATATTTGTTTTGGGACTCTCTCTCTTAGACTGGTAACCGCTTTTTAGAAAAGATGGCTAATAGAAGACGTCCGATAGAAAGCGCGCACCGTCTCGATCCTGCTCGTTTAATTTCAGGAAAAAATTCAGCACAAGCAAAATGTAAAACTTGAAGCAGAGTGCCTTCCGTGACGTCTTCCTTCATTTCCCTATCGCTATCTAAAATTAGCTTCTTCATTAGCACCTTTCAGAGTAACCACCCTTTTCTAAAACAAGGACTGTGATCTTTGCAACCTTTTTGTGCAACGTTGCACAAAACAGATAGCGTGTCTATAAAGCAATTTATAAGCCTCTTTCCTAATATCATGGGCAAGGTAAAAAATGGATGTATTTGCTTTTTGTTCTTTTAAAGGAGGCACTGCAAAAACCTCTTCGGCCCTCCATCTTGGCGCATGTTTGGCTCGCTATCATAGAAAAAAAATACTTCTCATCGATTTTGACAGTCAGGCGAATTTGAGTACGGGTATAGGAGTTGGCTTCGACTGTTTAGAGGCCATGCCACTTGTGCTAAAGGGAGAAAGAAAACTTACCGAAATTATTCAAAAAACATGCATTAAAAACCTGCATATAGCTCCTTCTAATGTCTATTTGGATGGTATTGAAGCAGAAAATCCTCTCGCACTCGATCTATATAGCCATGAAAAATTGCGTAAGTCTTTAGTTGCGATTGAAGAGCAATTCGACTTCGTTTTTATCGATACACCTCCTTCTTTAGGGTGGCTGACCCAATCGGCCCTTTTTGCCGCTCAATATTCGATCATCTGTTCAACGCCAGAGCCCTATTCGATGTTAGGTATGAAACGGTTAAAGGATTATCACTGCAGAATATGCGAAAATCACGAATTGCGTTGTGGTGGTGTGCTCTTTTCCTTTTGGGATAAACAAGGAAGTGCTAATCAAGCCTACCTCGAGGCTGTCGAAGATGCATTCCCAGGTAAAGTTTTCGAAACAAAAATACGACGTGATATCGCGATCTCTCGTGCTATTTTTGAGGGGCAACCTACCATTGTGATCGATGATAGTGGCAGGGCTTCTGAGGATTATAGAGAGCTCGCAAAAGAATTCCTTAAAAGAACAAGAAACGGTGCTATTGGGAGGCTATACGAGAAAACAGTGGGCCGTCTTTTAGACAAGAAATCTTCAAAAGTAGGATAGATCATGTCAAAAACTTATCAAAAAGCTTCTTCTTTTCTTTCTAAACTTTCTAAAGAAAATACAACCTCACAAATAATTGAAACTAAAACTGAGCCAGCCAACGCTTTGCGATCTATGTTCGGTATTCAAACGCTAGACTTTAAAGAATCGGAAGAAATAGAGGAAATTTTGATTGAAAATGCGACTGCAGGAGAAACACAACCAGCACAATTTAAGCAGGATATCGCACAACTCAAAGCCCTGACAGCAGAAATTCGCTCTATTCAAAAACAAAGCGCTTTGCTTTTGGGAGAGAGGGTTTTTAAAGCACGAGAAATTTTAAAAAAATATCGGAATGGAACAACGACCTTTACACAATGGATATCTACAACATTTTCCAGTAGACGCACAGCTTATAATTGTCTTTCTTACTATGAATTGTATTGCGCTCTGCCTGAGGAAAAATTAAAGACAAAGCTTCAAGCCATGTCCCACAAAGCTGTATATATACTGGCAACGCGGACGGGTTCATGGGAAAAAAAAATTACGATCGTAGATAAATTCTCTCATCTCAAACAAGACGAAATTATACCTATTATTCGAAAAACTTTCCCTATGCTAGCAACAGAAAAAAGATTACCACAAGCTCCTCGCATTCTAGAAACCGTTGCGGCTTTAGTTACAATGTTAAAGAAAAAAAACACTTTGAACCCTGTTGAAAAAAAGCAACTCTTTGCCTTACGTAGCCTTATTCTTAAACGACTTAGATAGATGAATGTAATTTCTCTTGAACAGCGAAAAGGAATCTGCCAAGCTAATTTCTCTTATATCCATTAGGTCTACTAGCATTATGTACGAAGATTTTACCCCCCAACAGCTTAAAATTTTGGACCGCTATGTCACTAGCACCTCTAACAATGTTTTTGCTTTGCGGAATCTTCCTGAAGTAATCAAAGGGGCTTTATTCTCCCGTTACTCACGTTCCTCTTTGGGTTTGCGCTCCCTCTTGCTGAAAGAGTTTATTCTTAATGAAGAGACTGCCTTTTCTTCAATAAGTGGAGCTCCAATCGGATCTAAGGAAGGCAATGAAGGACAGGAAGTGGAAGATCAATTGATAGCCATTAAAAAGGCTCAAAATTTTTACGATCGAATTTTGGATGGCTATGGAGATGATTCCATTGGAGAACTTGGCGGCGCTCATCTTGCCGTTGAAAATATTTCCATGCTTGCAGCAAAAGTGATCCAAGATTGCCGCATTGGTGGGTCTCCTTTAGAGAAATCAACACGCTACATCTACTTCGACCAAAAAATTGATGGTGAATATCTCTATTACCGAGAGCCCATCATCATGACCTCCGCATATCGCGATGTCTATATCCAAACTTGTAATACACTTTTTGAAACCTATTCGAGACTGATTCCTCCTCTTACAGAATTTATGGAAAAGCGCTTTCCTCGAGAGAATGAAGTATCGAAAGTCGCCTATACAGCTGCATTGCGCGCAAAAGTTCTCGACTGTTTACGCGGCCTCCTCCCTGCTGGAAGCCTTACCAATATGGGGGTTTACGGCAATGGTCGGTTTTTTGAAGCTCTCTTGCAAAAACTCAACAGCCATAATCTGGCTGAAATGCAGGATATCGGCAAAAAAGGCTTTCAAGAACTGAATAAACTCATCCCTTCTTTTGTTCGTCGTGCGGATCTGAATCACAAACACCAAATTGCTTTTTCCCAATTCCTCGAACAGATGGATAAAGAGATCAAAACTGCCGCGGATCGCGATACCGATTCCCTTAATAGGATGGAAACGCCAGGCGTTAGGCTTATAGGATACGACTCTGAAGGCCCCATCAAAATTGCTGCTGCCTTACTCTTTTCTCAATCTGAGGCAAGCCTACAAGAAATTCAAGAGTTTTGCCGTAAAATGCCTTCAGATCAATTGGGAGCACTTCTTGATACGGCATGCAATGCACGTGACAATAGACGTCAAAAATCCCCTCGAGCCCTTGAACATGCTACCTTCACCTTCGAAATTTTAGCTGACTTTGGCAATTTTCGGGATCTGCATCGTCATCGAATTCTCACGCAAGAAAGACAACTCCTCACATGCAATTATGGTTATATAGTTCCTCAAGAAATTAAAGAAGCTTCTCTTGAAGATGACTATTGCCATGCAATGGAAATTGCCAAAACCGCTTTTGAAACCATAGCTGAAGAACTTCCTGAAGAAGCGCAATATGTAGTCCCTATGGCTTACAATATTCACTGGTATTTCCATGTGAATTTACGGTCTCTACAATGGCTAACCGAGTTACGTTCTTCTCCGGCAGGCCATCCCATGTACCGTTATATTGCTCAGGAAATGGCGAAGCAAGTCAGTGAAGCTCTTCCTCCTCTTGAGCGTTTTTTCAAATTTGTAGATTTTGAAGGTTATGAATTAGGGCGTCTTGGACAAGAAATCCGACTTGTCGAAAAGAATCAGAAACGCGGAGCAACTATCACTCCTACCGAGTAGACTTTCTCTCTAACCTCTTTCTCCTTCTTCGAAAACTCTATTTAAATATATATCACTTGCATCGCTTCGCAGTTTCATTGAAGAGGAGATTATGGAAAAAAAAGCGTCAGGTAGTGTTTTTGGGGCTATGCTCCTAATTACGGGCAGTTGTGTGGGCGCCGGCATGCTCGCCTTACCTATCACGACTGGATTATCGGGCTTTTTTCCTGCGCTACTGATGTTTTTAGTCGCTTGGAGTTTCATGCTGCTTAGCGCATTCTTGCTCCTAGAGATCAATGGATGGTTTAAGCATCGCGTCAATATCATCTCTATGGCAGGGCACTCTTTGGGTCAATTGGGTCGCTCTCTCAGTTGGATGCTCTACTTATTTCTTTTTTATGCCCTTTCCATTGCTTATATTTCGGGAAGTGGAAGTCTTGTCTCCACCTTCTTTGCTACTTTTTTGGGAACCGCCCTACCTAATTGGATAGCGAATTGTTTCTTCGTCTTACTCTTTGGTACAGTTGTCTATTTAGGCACTCGCCATGTCGATTTATGGAATCGGGTATTGATGGGAGGAAAAATTGCGGCGTTTTTAGGATTAGTTTTTCTCGGTGCACGTTACATCAAAAGCGATCTTCTTCTTCGGACAGATCCTAGCTATGCTATTTTTTCTCTCCCTATTCTCATTATTGCTTTTGGCTTTCATAACATGATACCCAGTATCATGAGTTACTTAAATCACGATATTAAACGTGTTAAGAAAGCGATCTGGGGAGGAAGTCTTTTAGCTCTCGTTATCTATTTAATATGGGAAATTCTGGTGCTGGGTATTGTTCCCTTAGAGGGTGATGCTGGCATCATTCAAAGTTTAAAGGCCGATCGAGAAGCATCTCAAGCTTTGTCTGGAGTCCTTCGCCTGACATGGATTAGTAGCTTCGCTCAAGTTCTGGCTTTTTTTGCTATTCTTACATCTTTCTTAGCGCAATCATTGGGACTCGTTCATTTTCTTGCCGATGGCCTGCGTATAAAAAGAGAGGCTCATCGAGAATCACTAGGTCTTTGCGCATTAGCACTTGGCCCACCTTTAATTTTAGCCATCATTTACCCTCAAGTATTTTTTACTGCCTTAAATTTTGCGGGGGGTATATGTGCGAATATTCTCTTTGGTTTTTTACCTGCTTTAATCGTTTGGTTAGGAAGAAAGCATCACGAATCTGCCGAACAAATACTCTTTTACAAGGTAGGGGGGGGTAAGCCCTTGCTAATAGGAATCATTCTTATGTCTCTTTTCATTCTGATTCTTCAACTTGGCAATATGTGGGGTTATACTCTATTGCCTAAATAAGGACGTGATTCTAAGAGTGTGAAAGAATAGAAAAACCAGGTGAGAAAGTTGCAGATGGAGTGTACTCACATATGGCTACATCTTCCATGCAATTAGAGGGCATTAACTGCTTTACATCCTGCAGCAATTGTTCAAGATTAGCTCTCTCTCCCACGAATAGTATCTCGACTGCGCCATCAGGAAGATTCCTTACAGAGCCCTGAAAGCCTTTACGATCAGCTGCAAGCTTAGTGGTTCTACGAAAGCCCACATTTTGCACATGACCCCTAATAATCGCTTTCAACATGAATAACCCCCAATTTGAGATTTAGATCGCTTCCTCGTCTGAAGACGTTTTGGTGGAGAATTCCACTTCATGCCAGGGGAAGGATTCGATAAGTAGACGGATTTCTTGGAGAGTTTTCGCCGCATTGATCAATTCTCTCAATCGTCTTGTTCCCGCTCCATATTTTAAATACCAACATCCAACCCGTCTCATATCCAAAAGAGCTCTTCGTTCTATCTGATAAGAGGCAATAATCTCCAAATGACGAAGAAGAGTATCTCGATGGTATAGACTATTTTTCGCAATAGGAGCGCTTTCTTCGAAATGTCGATAGATATCTTCTATCAGCCAGGGCTGACCAAAAGTCCCACGCGATAGCATAATCGCATCACATCCTGTGTGAGCAAAAATTTTTTCCGCGCTTTTTGCATCGAAGATATCCCCATTTCCAATCACACAAAAATCTCCCATCTCCTTTTTACAATCGCGTATGTAATCCCAAACAGCAGGGCCCTTATAGCCTTGACTCCGTGTGCGTCCGTGAATACAAATCGCTGCTGCTCCTGCTTCTTTAGCGATTTTTGCTACCTCCGTACAATTGATGGATGTAGAATCCCATCCTGCTCGTACTTTAATAGTAATAGGGACTTTCACGGCGGCTACCATATTGGCGATAATTTCGCCTATACGCTCCGGTCGTTTAAGCAATCCTGATCCGCTACCATCTTTAGTCACTTTGTCGACCGGACAACCACAATTAAGATCGATGACATCAAAGCCTAAATCTTCACAAATTTTAGCACATGGTCCAGCATATTCAGGCCGCGATCCGCACAATTGCGCGCCGATCGGATGCATATCGATCGTATAATCAAGAAGTCTATAGGTATTGGGGTCGTTACGGATCAAAGCGTCCATCTTGACCATTTCGCAATAGATAAGTCCTGGGTCAAAGGACTTCACCATTTTCCGAAATGGCAAATCAGAACAGCCCGCTAAAGGTGAGCAAAATACATTAGAAGGGAGAGTCTTTCCCCCTAAAATAAAAGGTTTACTAATCATGAAGATTAACGCGCGAAATAGAGCAAAATTTTTTCTACAAACGTCAGACCCAAAAATGCCAACATAGGACTTAAGTCTAGCATCCCTCCAATCGGAGGAATAAGTCGTCGAAAAATATTTAGATAGGGGTCAGTCAGACGCGCAATCAAGATCATCCACGGCTGATAGGCAATTCTGGGAAACCACCCGCCAATAAGCCTTATCGCAATGAGTATGGTATAGAGGAAAACCCCGTAATGGACAAACAGAGAAAAATATAAAGAGAACATAGCGCGCCTACAATATTCCTTCGAGAGGGTATGTTAAAAGTGATGAAATATTACTTTTTGGGACCCCATCCCACTATTTTATCTTTTCCAACTTTAATTGGACAAGTATACTCGACGATCTATGGAATATGCATTGAGTTTCTCTCTAGAAGGGCAAGATTTAAAAATAGCTCTTGTCAGCAAACAGGGCAAAAAATTTTCCATCGAATTCCTGCATACTTTTTTAAGAGAGGCTGGTGATTGTCAACCACTTAAGCTTCTTGAGCCCATTCTTGCGGGGAAAAAAGTTAAGACAATATCGGCTCTTCCGGCGCTGGATGTAGTGTTAAGACAACTACAACTTCCGATGACGAGTAAAAGAAAAATTTTTTCTGTACTTCCTTTCCAAGTGGAAACCCTGCTTCCTTTTCCTATAGAAGAGACCCTCCTCTTGCCTCACATTCATAAAACCCGCCGCAATGCGAGTACCATTTTCCTCACAGCTACAAAAAAAGATAAACTTTCTTCTCTTTGTGCAACGTTGCACGCTTTAGGAATTGATCCTGATCAGGTTTCTACATCCCCTCATGCTCTTGCACGTTGGGCTACACTTTCTTCCGATAACGTTCCTTTTCTGAAAGTAGCTTATCTCAATCGGGCCGATAGTTTTTTCCTATTTATGGAAAAAGGACGTATTTTATCGGCAAAACCTCTCTCTTTTACTTCCTCTTCTTCTACTAGTTTCCTTCAGCAAGAGATCAAAAAAGCGGAGGAATTCCTTGCATCGAAGTTTCCCGAATCAAGAGAAAGTCCATGGCTTTTTGCAGGCGAGGGCGCAACAAAAACACCTGAAGGACTTTATCCTACAATCACTCTTGAAGAAGAGTTTGCCCAAAAAAATTCCTATGCAATTGCCATTGGCCTTTGCATAGATGCACTCTCGAGTGATAACTTTAGCATTCAATGGCGACAAGATAGTTTTTCCCCTTTGCACGTTCAGAAAAAACAAAAAAAACACTGCCTATTAGCAGGGGGTGCTTTTCTTGGTGCGGCTTTACTATTCGGACCTCTCGGCCATTTTCTATGTCATCGATTTGAAAATAATCTTATGGAACGAGCTCGCACATGTTTGCATTTGATCGCGCCAGAAAAAAAAGGGCGCGCACAAGATTTAACCTCTACATGCGGGGTTATTGATACTTGTATGCTGGCTCTCAAAAAAGAAGAAAAACTGGGAACTTTTGCCACTAAAGTCAGCGATCTCATAGCCTGGCTAAGTGCTTGCAGCACGCAAGAAGATAAGCAAGGAAAACGCATTACTCTAAACTCCTTAAATTATCTTCTGACTACAGATGGTCGAGTTGATGTTCATCTTGTTATTGAATCTTCTCCCGCGCTAGCGGATATGTTTTTAAAAAAAATCCGTAAAGAAGATTCGCTCGTGGATAAGAATTCCAAAATTATATGGAAAAAAGAAAATGCTACTTCATATAGCGTCCAATTCTATTTAAAGTAGTCAACAGAGCCTGTTAGGGATTAGGAAATTTTGATGCTTCACGATATGAAAGGTCGGTGGGAAGAATTCACAAAGATCTCAAAAAAAGCGCTTTCCAAGTGCTATATCTTCATTCGTCCCCATCTAATAAATGCGAAAAAAATAGTTAGCTCTACTCTCAAGAAATCCCGCGAACTCTCTCAGCATCGAAATGCAAAGTCATTCTCCCTACCTCTCTTAAAATCCCCTCATTTTCCTTTCGCTGCCGTTTTCCTTTTCTTTTGCTTAACATGCTACTCAGGTTGGTCCCTTTACAACCGTATCGGCACAATTAAAGTTTTAAAAGAAAAAGTTATAGCTGTTGAGACTAAACTTCCGCTTCTAGCAGCAATTCCTCAGAGGGAAAAAAATCTTCAAACTTCTCTTAGCAAAAGCGATCCTCTTTACCTCGAACATTATTTAGCCTCTATGCGTCTAGCTCGTTTAGAAGCCTATTCGCTTGAAACGGCAAAAGGGAAATTATCGACACCGCAAGCTACTCGTTTGCAATTTCTCATGAGTCCTGAAAATACCCTTCATTTTCTTCCAGGAAAGAGCATTAAGCATGCGCATAAACAAGTCGTTGAAATGAAACAGGACCATCCTGTTGAGGTTGATGAGAGAGATATTCAGAAAATCCTCGCTCATATAGAAGGCGGATTAATCGGTCCTTATGCTCCAGCACAGCATCGTCCCCCTATGACAATAAAAAAACTCACTTTAAAACGTAAAAAAGACCACGACCAGAATTATCCATCTTACCTATTGAATTTAGAACTTTGGAGCTGGAAAACCTCTCAGTAAAAATTTTTATCAAATTTTTTAAGTAAGTCCAGTTCATCTGCCAACTTCTTTTCCATGTTGGGAGACAATCTCCATAGCGTGTATAGTGTTCCATACAATAAAAGAAATTTCTACTTAAGTGTAAGAGCGTGTAATAAATGAAAATATTTAAAATTCTTCCCATTCTTTTTCTTGTTTGTAGCCTAACTGCATGTAAAACCCGTCAAGATACCCCTCTCTCCTCATCTTTAGTTAGTTTGCAAACACTCGATCGCAATGGATTTAGTGAAACCATTAGCAACAAAGATCGTCTTCAAAGATTTGCCCAGACTGATTTTCTTGCTCCTCAACCCTACCAAAAAGTTTTGCGAGTATTTGGACGCGATCAAGCTGGTAAAAGCGGCTCTAAAATCACGAGCTACCATGCCAATGGTCAAATTTCCCAATATCTCGAAATCGCTGAAGGTCGGGCTAATGGTCTCTATCAAGAATGGCACCCGAACGGGATTTTAAAAATCAATGCTCACGTCATTGAAGGATTAGGCGATGTCACAGATGTCGCTCAAATGAGCTGGTTATTCGATGGAGAAAATTCAGTTTGGGATGAACAAGGACGCTTGAGTGCCGTCTTCCATTATTCAAAGGGTGTGTTAGAGGGAATGGGAGTCTATTACCATCCTAACGGACAGGTTGCTCGTTCTATCCCCTACATTCAAGATAATATAGAAGGCGATATTCTTGTTTTCGATGAGCAAGGACATCAACTCGAGAAGGTCCCTTTTACTCAGAATAAAAAACAAGGAATTGCCGAAGGAAAGGCCCTGGATAATAGCTGGGGATATCGAGAAGAATATTCCGATAATCAATTGCAGACGAGTTCTTACGTTTGTAAAAACTTTGATTCTTTGCCCGGAGTAGTCAATGGGGAAGGCTACCAGGCCATTTTCAAGGATGGATACTTAAGCAACCTTGTAGAAATTCATCGAGGTCGTCTTGCGGGTAGTGTTCGTATTTTTAATCCTGATGGCTCCTTAAAGAGTATGTGTCATGTCCACAATGAAAAAAAACATGGAGAAGAGTGGGAATATTATCCTTGCGCTCCAGCACGTGATGCTCTAGCTATTCCTCCCAAACCTAAAGTTCTTGTGTTTTGGAATGAAGATACTCTTCAAGGCATCACAAAAACTTGGTACAGCAATGGAGTGTTGGAAAGCGAACGAGAGATGAATCAAAATGCGCTACATGGGTTGTGTGCAGCGTATTATAAAGATGGAACTTTGATGTTGATGGAAGAATACGAGCGCGGCAAGCTATGGAAGGGCTCCTATTTTAAAAAAGGGGATAAACAACCAGTCTCTCGAATAGAAGAAGGACATGGGATTGCTACTCTCTATCATGGTGATGGGTATTTCTTACGAAAAACCAGCTATGAAAAAGGCATGCCTCTTACGCATGAATAAGGAAAAAGCGGCTTTTCGTAAACATGCCCGCCAGAAACGTAAATCCCTTCCTCTAGAAAGACGACTTGGGGCTGGGGATAAAATTGTTGAAATCCTTACCAAGCGCATTCATACCCCTACACTCTCCTTCGCAAACTTTCGAGATGAAGTCGATATGGGTCCTCTTAATGAATGGCTGCAGCAGCATCATTGGCTCCTTCTTCCAGGTGAAGATCATACCCAATTAACTATCTATTCAGTTGATGATAGCACCTCGCAACTCAAAAAAAGTTCTAAGGGTTATTTAGTGCCCCAAAAAGAACTTTGCTCGCCATTTCCTCTTGGAAATATTTCCTGTGTGCTTGTCCCCGCACTCGCCTTTGATGAAAAAGGCGGCCGCATTGGATACGGAGGAGGATTTTATGATCGGCTCCTCGCTTCTATGGGTAAAGAGACACGCAAGATTGGCGTGGGCTTTATTGAGCAGCTCTCACCTATTGAGCTGCCCCATGAAACGCATGATATCTATTTAGATGAGCTTATTCTTGTTTGAAGCATCTATCTAAATTACTGCAGAAAATTTACTATTCCTGCATTTGTGGATAGCCCCCTTGAGGCTGCTGAGGAACAGGAATAGGAGGTGCTGGCTGCACTTCGCTGTCTGGCACACGCTGTCTTTGTGGACGACATTGTTTGGCGCCATCTCCGAGTGAGGCTTGGGCTGTGCCCCCAGATGCCACAGGGTAGAGTGTCGCGAAAGGATCCCCCTCTAAACAATACCAAAGAACGGTATAAGGTGTTTGTAAGCGTGCTGCTTGCAGACCCCCTGGCAAACCAGCAAAACCATCCGTCCAGGTATTGCTACTTTGCGAATTGATCACCTGTTCACCTAAAAATGTTCCGTCATTCGCTCGAATAACCGCACGTAATTTATAGGGACTATCATTGACTAAACGTACAGTACCCGCATGCGCTAAGGAAGCAACTAAAACAAAAATTCCAAAAAGACTAAATCCTATCTTCTTCATTTCCCACTCCATGATTAATAGGGTGTATCAAAAGTAAAAACTACAAAAATCTCAATTGATCGACACACTCTAAGTTTTCTCCTCGAAATTCCATCCATAATGTAATTATAAATATTTTTCACGATTTCATTTTGTGAGTTATGATTGATGGCAATACCATATTGCAAAATAAATACTTCCCCAACATAAAGGAAAATAAACCCCTAGTATCTAGGAACTCTACTAAAACTAGGTTTCATCTTTTTTCGATTCATAAGCTTCGAAAATATTGAGAACTAGTTATTACCAAGAATTCTTAGAAATATTTATTTTTTGCACAGGAAGTTTATGACAACACCCGAACATAAGAGACTTGCAGAAAACAAATCAGCGGACCCTGTACCAGTTTGGCATAAATGGGGGCCTTATGTTTCGGAAAGAGCGTGGGGAACGGTTCGAGAAGACTATAGCGACAATGGAGATGCGTGGAACTTTTTTCCTTTTGATAAAGCTCATGAAAGAGTCTACAGATGGGGAGAAGATGGCATCGCAGGTTGGTGCGATCGCTACCAAACCATCATTTTTGCTCCTGCTTTTTGGAATGGTCATGATGGTATTTTAAAAGAACGTCTTTTTGGACTCTCTTCTCCAGAAGGTAACCATGCAGAGGATGTGAAAGAGCTCTACTATCATTCAGATGCCACTCCGACGCATTCTTACATGAAATATTTGTATAAATACCCTCACAATGCTTTTCCTTATCAACTCTTGCGTGAAAAAAATGCTGCTCGCAATCTCCATGATTCTGAATATGAATTAGTGGATACCGGTATCTTCGATGACAATCGCTACTTCGATATAGTCATGGAATATGCGAAGAACTCTACAGAAGACCTCTGTATCCGAATTGAGGCATTTAATAGAGGGAATGAACCCGCATCCCTACATATTCTCCCCCAACTGTGGTTCCGTAACCAATGGGCATGGTGGGATTTTAAATTACCCGAACCATCTATTAAGAGAATTCACTCGGATAAAAATAAAATCCCCTGTGTATATGCAGATGATACTCATCTCCTTTCTCCTACTAACCTTTCTTTTGATTACAGAATAGGGGGACGCTATCTATATGGTTCTGAAGGAGGCCAGCCCCTTTTTACGAATAACGAAAATAAGTCTGGTGCTCAACAATTTTACAAAAACGGCTTTCATCAATACTTAATTAATAAAGAGAAGACAATCAATGCTCAGGAATTTGGAACAAAGGCATGCATTCATTATTTTTTCGAGAATATACCTGCGCAGGGTTCAGCTGTTGTCTATTTACGATTTACACCTGAAGCCTTAGACAACCCTCTGCAGGACATTGAGGCTATTATAGCCGCACGCAAAAAAGAAGCGGACGACTTCTACGATACTATTCATCCACCTCATGCCACGTTAGAAGAAAAAATGATTCAGAGACAAGCCTTAGCGGGAATGGTCTGGAACAAGCAATTTTATTTCTTCGATGTCAATCAATGGCTCCAAGGCTCTCAATCCCACACACCTCCACCATCTAGAGCTGAAATCCGTAATGCTCATTGGCAACATCTGAATTCGATGCGTGTTTTGTCGATGCCCGACAAATGGGAATATCCTTGGTTTGCAGCATGGGATTTAGCTTTCCACTGCATTTCATTGGGTCTTATCGATATCGAATTTGCGAAAGAACAACTATGGCTTCTTTTATTTGATCAATTTCAGCACCCCAACGGTGCCATACCTGCCTATGAATGGGAATTTTCTGATTTAAACCCTCCCGTACAAGCTTGGGCAGCTCTTCGCTTGTTCGACATGCAAAAAAAACAAGGAAAAGGCGAGGACTTTACTTTTCTAAAAAAATGCTTCATGAAACTTCTGATGAACTTCTCGTTCTGGGTGAATAAAATAGATAGCTCAGGATGTAATGTTTTTGAAGGAGGGTTTCTAGGATTAGATAACATTACTCTCGTCGATCGTTCCGATACAAAATTAAAAGACACCATCCTTAAACAATCCGATGGAACTGGATGGATGGCGATGTTCTCTCTTAATCTGATGAAGATAGCGCTGGAGTTATCAAAAGAAGATGGCACGTACCAACTCATGGCAACAAAATTTTTCCAGCATTTTGTCTACATTGCTAATGCAATGAAACAAATGGGAAATAAAAACTATTCCATGTGGGATGACGACGACGGTTTCTTCTATGATGTTTTGGTTTACCCCAATCGCAGTTTTTCACGATTTAGAGTCCGTTCTTTAGTGGGTCTAATACCACTATTTGCGGTCGAAATAATTGACGAAGAATTACTCAATCGTTTTCCCGAATTTAAAACTAATTTCCTTTGGTTCCTTAAAAACCGCAAAACGTTGACGATGGATTGTGTAATCCCTTTTCAAAACCCAGCCGACGAGAACAATTCTTATATCTTGTCTTTAGTTACACCTGATCATTTGAAAAAAATCTTGCATTACATATGGGATCCGGAGGAGTTTCATTCGAATTATGGAATTAGAAGCTTGTCCAAATACCACGAAAAAAATCCTTTTATCTATAAAGAATTTCAAGTTGGTTATGAACCTGCAGAGTCTATTAATCGTATTAAAGGAGGAAATTCGAATTGGCGTGGCCCTATTTGGTTTCCGATTAATTATCTTATTCTGACTTCTCTACAATCATTTGCGCATGCTTTTGAACCTGGTGAAAAAGCCAATCCTGAGGTGACAGAAGATGTGAAGATCGAACAAATAATAATTTCAATGGCCAATAGCTTGATCTCGATATTCAAAAAGGATCCTTCTGGTAAACGGCCTTTTTTTGGTCCCTCCTTTCCCTTTGTTCAAGACCCCCATTTTCAAGATCACCTGTTATTTTATGAATATTTCCATGGAGAAAACGGTCAAGGCCTGGGCGCAAGCCATCAAACGGGGTGGACAGGTTTAGTTGCGAATTTAATCGATGAATTCAGAAAATAGTTTCAAAATTGCACACGCTTCTCTTTCGAACCAATGTTGAAAGAGAAGCGATACAAAGTTAATTTCACTTAGTTTTGCACGATCCGCGCCCAACGAAAATCAATTCCTCCCATTCGAGAAACATGAATATTTTTTACATTTTCATTTTGCATATAGAGCATGTTGTAATGAAAAATTGGGATGATGGGCATAGCATCGAGGAGAATCTTTTCACAGTTGGCCAAAAGTTGAAGTCTCTTAAGCGGGTCCGAGGTTGTGTTGGACTCGTCTAACATTTGGGCATAAGAATCATTGCTCCAGGAGGTCCGATTCGTGTTCGAATCACGCTCTTTGAAAATTTCAAGAAAAGAGAAGGCATCGTTAAAATCCGCAAGCCAAGAGCCTGCAGCAATTTGAAAATCTCCTTTTTGAAGTTTTTCTAAATACACCTTCTGCTCAACTCCAAAGAGTTTAATTTGCACGCCAAAGAGCTGCATCCATTGTTCTTGTACAGCATACGCAATACGTTGACTGCGTTCGTTAGAAGCATAGAGTAATTCGATATCGGCTAAATTGCCCTTTTCAAGCCCTACCTCTTGAAGCCCTTCTCTTAGTTGTTCTTGTAAATCTTCTTCTGAAGCGGTCGTAATGTAGGGACATTCTTGCAGTCCTAATGCACTAGGGACATAGCCATTTGCAGCTACTTGGCTTCCCATCAAAACATGCTCAACAACTGCTTCTCGGTCAATACTCAAGCACAACGCGCGGCGTATTTTAGGGGAAGATAGTAAGGGATTTTTAGTATTCAAACGTAAAAAATAGGTGCCAAGAATGGGTTGGCTTTTGAGAACTTGCATTTCACGGAGTTTAGGAAGTGCGTCTATGGGAAGGGTTGAAAGAGGAGAGCCTGCCCAATCCAACTTATGGTTTTCAAACATGACAAGTTCGGTTTCTTCGCTGACCATGAAAAGATGCAATTGCTGAATTTGCACAGTCTCGGCATCCCAATATTTTTCATTTTTTACTACGCAGATTTTATCGTGATGATGCCATTCCTTAAGCTTAAAAGGTCCATTACTTACGTAATCTTCTTTACCCTCTACCCATCTCGGCTGCTCAAGGTCCACTCTCGCATTGATCGGAAAGAAGGCAGGATAAGAAGCCAGCTCGAGGAAGTAGGGTGTAGGATTTTCTAATTCAACTTGTAAAGTTTTTTCATCGATAACTTTAACACCAAGTTCGTCTAGCGGACATTTACCTTCCTTGCAGGCTTTTGCATTTTTTATGGCATATAGCTGGAAAGCGTTTTCACCCATACTGCTAGGATCGAGAATTCTTCGCCAAGCGTGAACGAAATCTTTTGTCGTAACAGGATCACCATTTGACCAGACGGAATCGCGAAGATGGAAAGTATACGTTTTTAGGTCTTCCGATATATCAATCTTGTTAGCTAATGCAGGCTCGACAGCTTCTTCTTGATTCACCCGTGTTAGGCCTTCAAAAAGCATACGAGTTAACGTAATGGATTGAAGATCTCTCGCTCTTGCTGGATCTAAAGTACGAGGTTCAGTACGGATATTAATCTTCAATACAGAAGAAGCCGTTGCACTCTCTTTTTCTTCTTTAGCTTTTGGAGGTTTGGGCTGTGGCTGACAACTATTGAAGAAGATCACCACAAAAGTGGCTAAAAATAGGGTGCATTTTTTTAACATAAGCGAAAACTCGGGGTTTTTTTCGCGATTTTAGAGCGTCTTGAGGAAAAGTGCAATAGAGTAGGTGTATGAGTTACAAAGCTTTACTTAAAATTCCGATTTTTTAGACACTGCCTATTCGAGCTTGAAAAGAGTGATTGTCCATTCATTCTCTTCATCTCTAAATGAGATGGTGTCTAAAGGCCCCAACCTGTAGGGCATCTCCTCTTCAGTCGTTGTAATCTCAATCTCACGTAGATCTTTAGCAGTGGTTTGATACAAGCTAAGACTTTTTGTCAAAGAGGGGTAGTCGACAGCACTTCTTTTGTTTAAAAATTCCTCTGCAATTTGATCCGTGGTTCTCTGTGTTAAATAGCGATGAAAGCAAACGCCTGCATCATTGATACCATAAGAAAATTGTCCTCTTGTGACATGAGGCTTGCCCAATCTGTCTGTCCATTGGATTTCTCCATAGATCAAATATGTATGGGTTGGTTGTTCTTCAGAAGGTGGCACATACAGAGAGTAGGGACCACCAACAAATCGATCGACAAATTTTGTAAACGTGTGGCGGACAACTCCTGCCTCTTTTTTTAGGGGACCCGCTTCAGCATATCCTTTACGAGCTAAAGCTTTAATCCGTCCTTCTTTTAAAGGTTGCCAATCTTTCCATACGCGCTTTGCATACTTTTTAATAGGGGAGGTTCCTATGCAAAAGGGGGAGGGCCGTTCGCTGTGGAGGGGAGTCCCTAAAGTTCGGCGCATCTCAAGTAAGGGACGCGAAAAATTAGAGGATACACGAAAAGGCGCAGCAGCTACTACAGCGGGAGAAGAAGAACTCGAAGATAGACTCACACTTGAAGGAGTAGAAGCAGATGCTAAAGCTGAAGAGGAACAAGAGGGTAGTTCACCGGCAGATGACACTGGCGATGATAGAGTAGCTGCAGAAATGGTTGAGGATAGGCTTACACTTGAAGGAATCGAAGCAGACGCTAAAGCTGAAGAAGAACAAGAAGGTAGATCGCTGCTAGATGAAGATGATACCGAAGCCTCTGATGATAAACTTTCACTTGTAGGATAATCCTCGTAGGCGAGCGCTGAAGAGGAGCTAGAACTTGTCGATAAGGATGTACGGGGTTCAGGAAGGTTATACCCTATAACTACATTATTAAGTGTAATTTCATTATCTCTCAAATGAACAGGTATCCTCCTTGTTTTGACTGGCAACTCCACCACTCTAATGGAATCCGATTCAAATTTTTGAGGAGAGGGCACTCCATAAATTCCTTTCTCATGTGAATAACTAATGTTGGCATCATGAGCAGAATCAAATGGTAAACTTTTATCACTGATGCACCCGGTTATCTCGCAATATTCGCGATAAAAATTTCGATAAGGTTCATCGAATGATTTTTGCGTTTCAGCCAATTCTTTTCCTAGATTGTATAACTCCACTAAAGGGTCTTCAAAGCGTTGGTTTTCGATTTTTTTCATTTTAGTAATTGTACAAGCAAAATCAGGACAACAAGTTTCAAAAAAACCTGGATACAAGCTCAGGGGTCCTGCACCTATTTTTCCATGTAAAAAACTAAAGAGTTTCGGAGAAAATATATACTCCATCAGCATTTGGAGTTGGAGAAGCTTTTCATCATGTTCATGTTCGGGAATCTCGGCCAATTGTTGCCTAAGCCAGGCAAGATCTTTCCCTCTTACCGCTATTTGACATGTTTTTTCTCCACTTGAGCGGATCCGTCCCAATGCTGCGATTCCTAATTGCGATCGAGTAAGTTTTTTTAGAAATGTAGCACTTAAAAAATGACATGTTAAGCAGTCGTTTACAGCCTCAATTCCTGGAAATGCTTTTTTTAATTGAGGTAAATAAAAGTTTAACCAGACTTTCTGTGCTGTATAGAGATAGAGATTTTGGATCTCTTTTCTAGATTTATGTAGAACGTAAAGTTTTTTTGATAAATCTAATAAATGTTTGGTTTTAAGGTGCTTTTGAATTTTTTCGTATTGTTGAAGATCAGGAGTAGCCAGTACGATTTTTGTCTGTAAGTTTTTGATAATGAGATCCAACCTTTTCCATTTTTCTGGATCCTGAGAATTATCAAAATAAACGATAAGTTTATTCAACAAGGCCTTAGGGGACGCCTGGTCAGACGGGATAGCTGTAAGCGTAAAGTTATTATTTAAAAACCCCTCTCCTGGAACATATCTCTCTACTGCCTCTTGGGCTCGCCTTAAATCTGCTAAGGGACTAACTATAACCGTCATAATTAATAAATATAATTTGATTTTATAAACAAATAAAATACCATTTTAAATGATTTTTTCATTTTATTTAATCAAAATCAAATATTTAATGAATTAATTTAGTAAACCACTAAATTAAAGATGGCTGGGATGTAAAAAAACATCACCACCCAAACTAAAATTAAGACTTGTTAGCAATATAAGAGCCTGCACCCATTAAGGTACATTCAGAGTTGAGGATAACGCGCACGGGTATGTTTTGGAGCAAAGTTGAAAAACGACCTTTATTGATAAAGGAGGCCATAAAGTTGCTTTTTTCCAACAAAGGAAGGAGTAGGGGTGCTAATCCCCCACCGAGATAAAGACCATTAATCGATAAAAATTTAAGAGCTGTATTTCCCGCTTCGGCTCCATACAGAGATAAAAACCAATTCACGGCTCTTTCAGCTAAGGGGTCGCTCTCTTCTAAAGCTAATTCCGTTATGACATGAGGAGGATCTTTAACAGTAAATGTACGACGTATTTCTGGATCCTCTTCTTCTAATCGCATATCTGCTAGAAATCGATAAATATTATAAATTCCAGGACCAGATATCACCCTTTCATAAGATGTGTGATCATACTTTTCCTTAAGGTACCGTAAAAGTTCCATCTCGAGTTCATCGCGGGGTGCAAAATCAGCATGTCCTCCTTCACAGGCAAAAGGAATATGGCGGGTTCCATCCCAAATTATTCCAGCTTCACCAAGTCCAGTACCAGCAGATATTAATGCCCGATTTCCCGTTTCCGCATGGCCTTCATTAAGTATGAAAATTTCATCTTCGTGCAATTGCGGTATCCCATAAGCATTCGCTTCAAGATCATTTAAAAGGGCGATATGGGGAATGGAGAATTCCGTAGCTATTTGCTGGGCATCGATAATCCAAGGCAAATTGGTCGCTTTGCATTTACCGTCAATAACCGGTCCTGCTACACCAAAGCCCGCTTTATGAGGTGCCTCCCCTTTTAGGGGAGAAGAGGAAAGGAAGTCTCTAATGATCGATAATAAATCTTTATGATCGTGGCTTGCATATTTTTTCTGGAATAATTTCTCACGAAAATTCCCTTCCGGGAAAAGTGCAAGATGGGTTTTAGTTCCTCCTATATCGCCACCTAAGATCGTCATCGCGTTAGCTCTTTTGTAATAACAATTTTAACGTTGTACTTTGAACTACTTTTAGCCCAAACTTTAGCTGCCTTTTCGTTCCAAATTTGCTGAATTCATATACGAAATCGCCATTAGCTTTGCAATTTGAAATTCAAAAAAGATAAACAATAAAATGAAAAAAACTTGTTTTATACAACAGGTTCTTCAGTTTTAACTTTGGCCATTATGCATTTTTTACGCTATAAAGAATAGAAACACAACCGAGGAAGAGATTATGTCCAATTCGCAAGATAATGCTAAAAAAAAGGCGCTCGAACTAGCGATTCAACACATCGAAAAGCAATTCGGTGACGGGGCCATCATGACACTAGGTAAACACTCTAGCACCCGTGAAATCAGCGTTATTTCGACAGGCGCAATCGCTTTAGATGCAGCCTTAGGGATAGGCGGCGTTCCTCGAGGTCGTATCGTCGAGATTTACGGACCAGAATCTTCAGGAAAATCGACATTGGCTACACACATCGTGGCCAATGCCCAGAAAAACGGCGGAATGGCTGCGTACATCGATGCTGAGCATGCTCTAGACCCTTCTTATGCCGCTAAAATTGGTGTTAAACTCGATGAGCTGTTGATCTCCCAGCCAGACTCAGGGGAAGATGCCCTCAATATCGCCGAAACTCTTGCGCGTTCGAATGCTGTTGATATCATTGTCATCGACTCCGTGGCCGCTTTGGTTCCTAAAAATGAACTAGAAGGAGAGATCGGAGATTCTCACATGGGATTACAAGCGCGGATGATGTCACAAGCCCTACGCAAGCTCACCTCTACACTTTCCAAAAGCAATACATGCGCTGTCTTCATCAACCAGATTCGAGATAAGATCGGAGTGATGTTTGGAAGTCCAGAAACTACAACAGGTGGGAAGGCCTTAAAATTTTACGCCTCTGTTCGTATGGACATCCGAAGGATTGGCTCTATCAAAGGTGCAGACAATTCAGATGTCGGGAATCGGGTAAAAGTCAAGGTGGTCAAAAATAAAATGGCGCCCCCTTTCCGGATCGCCGAATTCGATATCATGTTTAATATAGGCATTTCCCGAATTGGTTCTATTATCGATGTAGGGGTGGCTACAGGTGTTATTGAAAAGAAGGGAACATGGTTCAGCTATAATGGTCAACGTTTAGGACAAGGAAAAGAGGCTGTACGAGAAGAGCTCAATAAAAATCCTCAGCTGACAGAAGAATTGGAAAAGCTCATTCTGGCCCGCTCTGCTGAAAAAGACACTTCTCAGCTTCCTACTCAAGAAAAACCAGAATCTTCGGAACTTCTAGAAGTATAAGAGGGGTTCTAGATATCTGTCCTCCGCATTAAGCTTTAGTCCTAATGCGGGGGTAATTAGCCTTTAAATTCGGGCAAGATTCGTAGCAGCGAGAGATTGCAACATCTGATGCATCTTCAAAAATGAAGGTGTGTCAAGACGTAGACGCTTCAACAATTTTTCTGTATTGCGCAGCTCTTCTTCAAAAAGAGCCCCGGCTCGATCTTTACCCACAAAGCGCGCTAGATTGATATCTTGACACTTTCTTTCATCCTGACGGATATCGCCAATATCATCTGCAATTTGGAAGGCCATTCCAAAATGGTAGGCAAGCTTACGCAGATCGGATAAAGCCTGTAAATCCCCACCCCCAAATAACCATCCAAAAACAAAAGAGACTTCAAATAAGGTAACCGTCTTTTTGTAAATAATTTGCCGTATATTATCTAAAGTCAGGGTAATGGGGAAAAGATCGGAAAATTGACCACCTGTTGCTCCTTGGATCCCTGCACAACGCGCGGCTGTCTCTAGGGCCAGAGAAGCGATATGATCGGCGGTGGAAGAAAAGGGTGGGCCTGCACTTTTAAGAACCTCTGCATTGCGGTGGATTTTTTCAAAAGCAGCTGTAATCAGTGCATAGCTCGCTAATAAGGCTGTGGTTTCTCCATAAATTCTATGCGCAGTGGGCCTCTCTCTGCGCTCATCGTCATTGTCCATACAAGGAAGGTCATCGACGATTAAAGAAGCGGTATGAAAGAATTCAACTGAGAGCGCTGCATCGGAAACATTCAGTTCATGTCCGAGAGCATCAGCGACAAAATAGACAATTAAGGGGCGAAAACGTTTTCCCCCATTTGTTAATGCATATTCACACGCATCACGGAGTTTGGTTTTTTCTCCTAAAGAGGCGATGCTCTTAGCGATTTCTTGCTCTATTTTGTCACGCAAGAAAAAGAAATGCGAATGGCGTCGCTGTTCACTTGGTGGTTCTATAAGTGTAGACATATTTCTCACGAAGTAACAATGAATGTAGAAAGGCCTGCCTTACTATTACTCCCAATAGCTTGACAGGGGGGGAATTTAACATTCGGAGGAAGAAGGGTTCCAGGATTGGTCACACAATTGCATCCAATCTGTCCATCATCTCCTATAATAGCACCTAATTTTTGCAAACCGGTATTCAGCTTGTCTTCTCCAATACGAATATGGACCTCGTTGTGGTCCAACCGAAAATTAGCACACTTGACGCCAGCTCCTAGATTAACGTTTTTGCCTAAAATAGAGTCGCCAACATAGTTAAAATGAGAAACGCATACGTGATCGAGAAGAATGGAGTTTTTAATCTCCGTACCATGCCCAATAACGCAGTGGGTGCCTGTAATTACATCCCCTCGTATATAAGCTCCATGTCGAATTGAAGTTCCATCACCTATGAAACATGGGCCTCTAATAAAAGCACCAGGTTCAATTGAAACCCCTTTGCCAAGATATATTTGAGAGGGATTTTCCAAATAAACGCCTGTGGGAATTTCTGATGAAGATTGGAGGATAAGTTTTTGGAGATAGGAAGAGATCCTACTCAAAGCTTCCCAAACGTGAGTCGTATTTTCAAAAATCTCTGCATGAGCAAAGGATTTCAATGAAAAGAATTTAGAATAATGTGTTGTCATACAATGTTCCGTAACTTTTACCCTATACACGTGTTTCCCACAAGGATATCTAAGGAGGTATATATCTATATAAGTCTGCTTCTTCTTCTTCTTGTCCTGTGGAAATGTTTATAACCCCGCTTAATTCTCTGTATAAGTAGTTGTTGAAAACCTGTTGACATCTTGGACAAAACTCACCTCTTTTGAACAACGATAGAAATGAAGACCCTAAAAAAACAGGATGTGCACATGATATTGACAGGATTTCCCACACCTTCAAACAGGCAGCGCAAGTGCTACGACTGCCTATTTAGGATGCTTTTTTTTGAAGAGTTGAGCTAAAAAAAATTTGGAAAAGGCAAACAAACTACCTCTTTAAAAAGAGGGAATCACCGAACCCTGATACTGTTTAATAATAAATTCCTTCATTTTTTCGGATGTCATAGCTGCCTTTAAAGCTTCAATCTCCGGCCGATTTTTCTCACCTGTTCTGATCGTGATAATATTGGCATATGGAGAATCTTTATCTTCAAGCACCAAAGCGTCTTTTAGAGGCGATAGCTTGGCTTCTAACGCGTAATTGGTGTTAATAGCAGCTGCCGACACATCTTCCAGTGTACGTGGAATCATAGCCGCATCTACTTCTATGAATTGGATGTGTTTGGGATTGTCTGTAATATTCAAAACAGTGGCTTGTAAACTATTAGGGTTCTCCAGTTGGATAATTCCTTGCTGCTGGAGTAAACGTAAGGCTCTACCCTCGTTAGTTGGGTCATTGGGTATAGCAATTTTTGCATTCTGGGGAAGCTCCGAAAGAGAGGTGATTTTTTTTGAATAAATCCCCATCGGTTCAAGCTCAATCTTAGCTAAAGTTTCGATTTTGTAATGAAACTGTTGAATTTGTTCGTCCATGAAAGGGATGTGCTGAAAAAAATTAGCTTCAACTTCACCATTTGCTAAAGCTCGGTTGGGCATATTATAGTCATCGGTAACGACAATATCGAGATCGATGCCTTGCGCTTTAAGATCGGGTTTTACAAATTCCAATAGCTGCGAATGCGGGACGGAAGAGGCTGCAACTTTGAAGGTGTTTTTTGAACTAGAACAACTAGACAAAGAAAATAGTAGAGATGATGCGAGAAGCAAAAAATATTTATTCATAAATCAGTTTTCCTCTTTTTCTCAGAATTGCTTTAACTGCTGCATTTCCTATCCATTGAACGCTTTGAACGAGCAGGATAAGAAGAATCACTGTAACGACCATGATGAACGTATTGAATCGATTATAGCCATACTGTATCGCCACTTGTCCAAGCCCACCGCCTCCTACAAGGCCCGCCATTGCGCTATATCCAATTAGGCTTACCATGGTGAGGGTAATACCCGACAAGATCGAAGGGAGGGCTTCTAACAAAAGTACTTTGGTGATGATTTGCCAACTATTCGATCCCATCATGATAGAAGCTTCCAGAATATGGTGATCGATTTCCTTTAAGCTTGTTTCAATGAGTCTTGCCACAAAGGGTGCCGCTGCAATAGTTAGAGGAACTATAGAGGCTGTTGTGCCCAAGCTTGTTCCAATAAGCCATCGTGAAAAAGGAATAAGGGCAACCATAAGAATAGCAAAGGGAAAAGAACGCCCTATATTCACGATAGTTTCCAACAATTTATAGAGAGGTAGGTTTTCCTTAATATGGCCTCTATCCGTGATGGCTAGGATCACTCCCAAAGGCAGACCGATGATAACAGCAAAAAAAGAGGAAACAGCCACCATATAGATAGTGTTCCATAGCTGAAGAGGCAGAAGTTGAATAGCGAGATCAATATTAGGATTCATTTCTTTGTAAAACCTCGTGATGAACTGTTTTTTCTGCGAGATACGCCAAAGCTCCCGTTACCCCTTCAACACTCCCCGTTATTTCAATAATTAAGGTGCCAATGGTTGTGGTTTGTAAACGATCAATCCATCCGAGTAAGATATTGGCATCCACTTGATATTTTTTTACTATTTCGGAAATAAGAGGCTCACTCGCTGCGGTTCCTTTAAATTTGAGCCTTAAAAGTTTGCGATTAGGAGAAGGAGCTTTGAAGAACTCTTCGGGGATTTCGTGGAAAGCACGCTGTAGAAATTGCTTCGTTGTGGGGTGTCTAGGCTCTCCGAATATCTGAGCAACAGAGCCTTCTTCAACAATTTTTCCTGCTTCAATTACAGCGACTTTATTGCAGATGTTTTTGACTACATCCATATCATGTGTAATCAAAACAATTGTCACTCCCAATTTCTCATTGATCATTTTTAAAAGATCTAAAATTTCTTTAGTGGTTCTGGGATCTAAAGCCGACGTTGCCTCATCACAAAATAGGACTTCTGGGTTATTCGCCAGCGCTCTAGCAATTCCCACTCTTTGCTTTTCTCCTCCACTCAAGGAAGCTGGATAAATATCTTTTTTAGATGTAAGACCGACTAAGCTTAAAAGCTCATCCACACGTTTGTTTTGTTCAAATTTTGAAACTCCGGCGATTTCAAGAGGGTAGGTGATGTTCCCAGCCACAGTACGAGAACTAAGTAAATTGAAATGTTGAAAGATCATGCCAATTTTCTGGCGAAAACTCCTGAGACTATGTCTTTTCAAATGGCTAATGTCGACATTGTGAAAAGAAATTTTTCCTGAAGAGGGTTTGATTAGTCCAGCAAGGCAGCGAATCAAGGTGGACTTTCCTGCTCCGCTTAAGCCGATAATCCCATAACAATCGCCTTTGGCAATGGCAAAAGTTATAGTGTTCAACACTCTTAGGATTTTACCTGCCTGCGTATAAGTTTTTGAAAGGGCAGAGATTTCAATGAGAGGAGTCGAGTGTTCTTGCTGGCCAGGATTCATTATAATCTAATCTCGTAAAATTATTTATTCGGAATAAATTATCTTAAAATTGCGAGATAAAATCTAGATTCAATTTAGAATATTTGATCTCGGAGAAAATGGTTTAGATTCGTTTTTAAAAAAATCAATAAAACAATGTATTATAATAAATTTCTTTCGAGTTAAAACAACTTACAAACGTATTCCAAATCGATTGCCGGATTCATAGCGCTTCAATCCGTAATGAAAGACTACGAAGGCAACCACAAAAAAACCAATAGAACTACAAAGTAAAATAACAAGTTTTAACCAAGAAAAACTGCGTAATAACTCTACGGGCATGTATCCAATAACCCCTGCTGGAATTAGGGTGAACATGACGAGTTGAAGGATTCCAGAATAAATATTAGTAGGGTAGAGAGCGAAAAGAAAAAGAGAATCGCAATAATATTTGGAAACTTTTTCAATTGATCCAAGCCAAAAGACTAAACTGTGAGCAATGATTCCAAATGCTGTAAAAACTAAGCAGCTGCAGACTACACCCAGTAAAATCAAAAACAAGGAGTAGATAGTAGCGAATTTACCCAGTATAATTAGAATTACTGTCGTCAGTAAATGTCCCCACCCTTTGGAAAATGATTTTGAACTGATTAGATGGACAAGTAAATTTTTAGGCTGCGTCATGAAAGGGTCGAGATCGCCATTTAGAATAGCCTGAGAAATTTGCTTAACCCCACCGAAGCAAATCTGCATGAGACCATATCCACCCATGCAAATCGCGTTCAATGCGATCATATCGTTCATCGTCCAGCCAGAAATCTGGTTAAACTGTCTAAAAAAGATCCACCACATCAAAAGAAAAATGAGATTATTGGCCACCATCAAGGCCAACTCAAGTAGAAAAGAAGCTCGAATGCTAATGGAAGCGCGTACGCTCGTCCGAAGAAGGTGAAAAAAGAAACGAATGGTTTTAACAAAAGACATCCTCCTAGCCTCCCTCGATATTTACAATTCGCAATCCTCTTCTATAGAGAAGAAGCAAGGAGCAAGTGCCAAGAATTCCCCAAAAAAACAGGTTACCTACTAAAGTAATGACGTTAATCCATGTAAAATCCATAGCTAGAGCGCTTCTATCTCCTAAAATTGCAGGAAATGGAGTTAAATGAGCAACTTTCTGAAGCCACTCGGGATAAACAATGAGGGGTAACATCAATCCTCCCAGAGTGAATAATAATTTTTCCCACATCCAGTGAAAAGGTTCCACTTGCTGAACCCAAAAGGCTGAAACGCCTACCAGCATTTTGAAAATTACCCCGATACATCCCGCAAGCAAGCCAATGGCTATGCTTATAGCAAAAGGGCCTGGGCCAAAGGGAAAATTTTCTGCTCGGATCCAGGTGAAGATAAAGGTGACTACGCCTAGAACAATAAGACGGGCGCACAGCTCTCCAAAGCCCTCCATAAATATACTCCAGATATAGGAAATGGGTCTGGGTAATAGATAGGCAAGACGTCCGCTACGCAAATCTTCTTCGATATTAAGCTGCATATCGGGAAGAGCAATGAGTACCCACTCATTGAAAGCAATGTACCAAAGAAGTTGATCGGGTTCGAGATTGACACCTCCAATCCTTGCGGCTACGACCTTCCAAAGATTGGAGAAAATAATCAAACACGTGATTAAAAAAATGCTGAGACCCACCAAAGATTTAGTGTTTCGTAGAGTATGAATGAAAGCAAAGCGGAAAACTGTGATGTATTTTTCTGCCTTAATCATTGATTACGGTTCCATAAAGAGTCCGAATAATTTCCTCCATCGAAGGATCTTCTATCGTCACATCTTTCAAAGAAGTGAGCGTAAGTGCTTCGTGGATAATTTTATCAATCGGCATAATGGAAAGGTCGACTTCACAGACAAAGTGATAGTTTGCGTTTTCTAAAACCTTTAGACCCGGAAGCTCTAAGGAGAGCTTTTCTTGATCAGTCGTAAGGCTTAATACTTTCTTTTTTACATACGCCCTTTTTAGTTCCCGCAAGGAGCTATCAAGAACGATCATGCCTTTATCGAGAACAATTACGCGTTCACATACCTGCTCAATATCTGCTGTATCATGAGAAGTTAAAAAAAGCGTTGTGCCATGTTCTTTCGATAATTGATTAAGTAAGCTTCGTATTTTGAGCTTAGCATTAATATCTAAACCTATTGTCGGTTCGTCAAGAAAGAGAATCTGAGGATTGTGAAGCAAACTGGCTACAATTTCGCAGCGCATTCTCTCTCCAAGAGAAAGTTGGCGCACAGGTTTATAAAGTAAATGGGAGATCTCAAAGGCTTCGACTAGATCGTGTAGTTGTCTCTTATATATAGCGGGCTTGAGTTCATAAATTTTAGATAACAAATCAAAGGTGTCGGAAGGGGGTAGGTGATACCAAAGTTGTGTTCTTTGCCCAAAAACAGTTCCAATTTTGAATCCTAAAGTAGCCCGTTTTTCCCATGGAACGATTCCTAGCACTTCGATAAATCCTGAGGAAGGATGCAGAATACCTGTTAACATTTTGATCGTCGTGGATTTTCCCGCTCCATTCGGACCTATAAAGGCTACCCGCTCTCCTTGAAAGATGGAGAAAGAGACTTCTTTAATGGCGGCAAGTTCAACAGTTTCTGAAGAGAAGAGTCCCCTCAGTGCTCCAAGAATTCCTGGAAAGTTTTTCCGAACCGAAAAATTTTTCGATAAATTTTGTACTTTTATAACTTCTTTCATGGAAATAATTTTTTGTTACGATTCGAAAGATATTTCATCATGTCACGAAAAAAATTTGGAACAAAATAAATTAATCCTGAATAAATACAAAGATAAGTTTCTCTCTGGTTCAAAAAACAAATTTTTATTAAATTTTTCTCCAATAGAATTAGGAGAAATATGAGATTCTTTTTAGTTTTTGTATCTGTTCTAACGCTGATGGTTAAAAGCGCCCTCTTTTCAGAAGAAAAAAACCTCAACCACTATTACGAAATTGCAAAGCAAAATTGTCATGACATTTCAGCGATACGCATAGAGATGGATCGAATTAATAATGCTATCTTACAACTGCTCACAGAACGGACTGCCTACGTACAACGAGCGGGTGATTTGAAGTCGCGGACTACAAAAATTGCAGATGATCGTCAACGTGTTGCGGATCAAGAAAAGAAAATCACTGACAAATCGAATCAACTAGGTCTGCCGTTAGAAGTTAGCCTTCCCTCATTTCGAGCCATCGTAGAAAATTCTATTCTCTATCAACAGAACTATATCAATCGATTACCCTAATTTAAGGACTTGATTTCAAGTGTTATTTCGCGCAATAAAAACCACTCTATTGCAGTAGAATTTTATTCAATATCAGTAACTTTTTTTTATTAACAATGTATCTATTGATAAAAGAATCTGGGTGATAGGATTCGAACCTACGACCCCTTGCACCCCATGCAAGTGCGCTAGCCAAGCTGCGCTACACCCAGATAAAACGATTAGATAGAGGAAATGCCTTCGAATTGAAACTCTGCCTTGCGGAATTCATTGAGTCCAATTTTGGCGCATTCTTCGATAATTTTTTCCAAAATATCTCCAGCATGCACTTCTGCCGCTGCTATATCGACAGAAATAAGAGCTGTGAAATTAACACCGCCCCTTAGCCCTTTAACGCGAAAGTTTGCGTAAATGGCCTCTTTTTTTCTTGAGATATTCTTAAAGCGGATGAGGTTGTTTTCAGCTAAATCTTTCATATAAACCTCGGAAAATGCTCAAAATCCTACTGCTTAGTAATCCTTACTGTCAAGAGATAGGTAAGAATGAATAGATAACCCCCAGATAACTTTTTCGATTTTCTGATGGTTGTTGCGAGCTTTTTTGATTGAGAATTGCTGGGGAAATCGTAAACTTCGTATATTATCTAAACATTTCAATGAAGCGTTCGCAAAATAAGTAAAAAATTTAGGTACTAGCCACATGATGAAATTGGAGAAGAGCTGGCACGCTTTGCTAAAAGAAGAAATCAATCTTCCTTATGTTCAAGAGATAAAAAAATTTATTGCACTTGAAAATGAAGCGGGTCATGCGATTTACCCACCAGAGCCCCTTGTTTTCAATGCTTTCTCCCAAACTCCTTACGAGAAAGTTAAAGTCGTTATCATGGGCCAAGACCCCTATCATGGTCCTGGGCAAGCTCATGGCCTCTCTTTTAGTGTACCCTGTGGAATCAATCCTCCTCCATCCCTGAAAAATATCTTTCGCGAACTTCATGATGATCTTGGAATTTCCGCACCGCGTTCCGGTTGTTTGGAGAAGTGGGCAGAACAAGGTGTTCTCTTGCTCAATGCCTCTTTGACTGTTAGGGCAAAAGAGCCTCAGTCCCATGCAGGGAAGGGATGGGAGCTTTTTACAGATGCGGTTATTCGGAAATTAGCTGAACGAGAGAAGCCAGTAGTGTTTTTATTGTGGGGGCGCTATGCGCAAGAAAAGTGCAGTAAGATCTTAGAAACATCCCCTAACCGACATCTAATTTTATCTGCGGCTCACCCATCGCCTTATTCTGCTTCGAATGGTTTTTTTGGTTGTCGTCATTTTTCCAAAGCCAATGAGGCTCTTCTTAAATGGGGCGAAACACCCATTGATTGGAGTCTTTGAATTTGAACGATCTCCCTTCTCCTGTTCAGGAAATACTTTCTCAAGAGTTCATGCATGTAAAGCTTGCGGAATTTGAAAAAGCCTTTTCGTCCCTATCTACTTCTTATCGAAGTGGCAAAAAAAAATCGCACTCCTTCATTCGCAACGAAAAAGAGCATCTTCTCTACTTAGCTACACGTCTTCCTGCCACTTATGCCGCTGTTTGTGAAGTTTTTTACGCTTTTCAAAAAGTAGTGGGTGTCGTCGAGGAGGGAAGTATTTTAGATATCGGAACAGGCCCAGGCACTCTTCTTGTAGCAGCATGGAAAATGGGGATTTCTTTTTCTAAAGCAACTCTCATTGAAAGTGATGCCGCTTGGCGTGTGTGGGCAGAAAAAATCATCCGATCTCTTCATCCTCACCTTCCTTTAGAATGGCACTTTGAGGATATAGGAAAGCTTTTACTAAAGAAATTACCAGCCCATGATCTTGTCACTTTATCTTATTCTTTAAATGAATTGCCGCACGAGTCTCGGACAAAAATTTTAGAAGGTTGTTGGAACTTAACCCAAAAATTTCTTTTTCTTATTGAACCCGGTACTCCCGAAGGGTTTTCTCGCATTCGAGAAGCGCGTGATTTTCTTCTTCACAAGGGAGCCCACATTCTTGCGCCGTGTACCCACGCGATGGAATGCCCTATGTCCAAGAATGATTGGTGTCATTTTTCTGCTCGTTTCGCTCGGACCTCTTTACATCGCCGCATAAAAGGGGCTACTTTGGGTCATGAAGATGAAAAATATTCCTATGTTATTGTTTCTCGACAACCTCATTCTTTATCTGATGGACGCATTGTCCATACTCCTCAAAAAAATAAAGGACATATCGGCCTCCCTCTTTGTCGAGATGGGAAAATTGAAGTAAAAATTTTTTCAAAAAAGCAGGGGGATTTGTATAAGCAGGCTTGTAGATCCAATTGGGGCGATAGCTGGCCTTAACCTGAACGACAATTATATTATTCAATACTTCTATAATAAAATTTTATCTTGTAATTTTTGATTTTTTCAATATTTATTAGTATTAAATATATATAATTTTTATTTTTCTTAAATTTAAGATCACATTTTTATTATCATTCTAGTTTTAAATACCTCTAACTAAATCCTTTTAGTTTTTTATTAAATAAAGATCATTTATAATTAATAACAATAACCATATTAAATAACAGGTAACATGGCATACGATATTTTCTTACAAATTATCAGCCAGTTAAGTGGTCAAAAGCGTGCACGATGCGTTGTGCAGGATCAAATTATTTTTATCGATCAACCGCACAAAAATAGATGGGTTCTTTCGACCAAAGTTTTTCATGGTGAAGGGTATTTACCACCTTCTATAAGGGGCTGCGTTTCTTCTTCGGGAATTTTAAGGTGGCAAGAAAGAGGAGCTTCTTTGCGCCTTGATCCCCATTCCCAAAGCATTTTTCTCATTCATGAAATTGATGCAACGCGGCGTTACACCCATTTCCGATTTGTCATGAAAGATTTCCTCTCCTTGGCTGAAGAATGGCGCATCATTTTCGATGACCTAGGTTCTCAAGATCTCGATAAAAGCCGATCTGCTCGTTAATTTTCATTGTGCTTCGTTGATCCTTCCACTCTATGAAAGTTGAGTTTTTCTTTCTTTGACAGCCCTATTCTTATATTCTTCGAAATAGATCAGTTGATGTTTCGGAGGGATTATGAGAGAAATTCGCGGATCTATTGCTGCCATCGTTACACCTTTTCAATCTGACGATGAGCTTGATCTTTTTGCACTTCATCGTTTGATCGACATGCATTTAACAGAAGGGACAGACGCGGTCTCCTTTTGCGGTTCTACAGGCGAGGTATTGGGCCTTAACTTAGAAGAGATCACGACGATATTTAACGAGAGCGTCCAACATGTTGCGGGGCGCATTCCTGTGATCGGTGGTGTTTTTTCTTGTAGTACTAAGGAAGCAGTAAAAATAGCACAGATAGCAAAAGCAAGTGGTGTAGATGCGTGTTTAGCTGTTGTCCCTTATTTCAATCGTCCTTCTTTTGAAGGTTTGAAACAGCATTTTTTTGCCATTGCAGAAGTAGGTCTTCCGATAATTTTTTATAATCACCCTT
Source organism: Chlamydiota bacterium (assembly GCA_013288005.1). GTDB lineage: Bacteria > Chlamydiota > Chlamydiia > Chlamydiales > Rhabdochlamydiaceae > JABDCS01. Next base: position 56,084 of record JABDCS010000010.1, read on the forward strand.
CCAGAACGAGTCTGAAACTTCATTTCGAGGAACTTGTAGAAGTTTGTGAACATCCGATGATTTTTGCGATTAAGGAAGGTTCTGGAGATCTAGATACCATGCAACAATTTATGCGGTATTCCAAAAAGAGGCTTTTCTCAGGAGACGATGTCCTCTCTTTGTCGCAAATGGCTGCAGGAGCACAAGGCGTCATCTCGATCGTAGCCAATGTTATTCCACGCCTATGGCACAATTATACGACTGCCTGCTTAGCGAATGATTACACGAAAGCGAGAGAATTGTATCGGAGTGTGGAAGACTTGTGCTATGCGATGATTTTAGAGACCAATCCGCAATGCGTCAAATATGCACTTAGTCTCATGGGTAAATGTGAAGCGAAAATGCGCCTGCCTTTGGTCATTCCACGTCATAAGACATGCCAAGTTATTCAGAAGGCAATGCGGCTTAAGTCTCTTATACTTCCACAGAAGGAACGTAAGTTGGAAGAGCCTTGTATTGCTTAAGAACTGGAGCAATTTCATTTTCGAGAAAATGCGAAACCTGCGAAGAAGCGCATCCTGCCCTCAAACTTTCTTTCTGAATATTGAGAATATCAGCAGAAGAGAGACCAAGCCTTTTATCTTGAATTAACCGCATAAAAAAGAGTTCTTTTTTGTTGTCGGGTGATTCATCGATAAGAGAGAGACTAACCTCACGCAAATACTCGTGCATTTCCTGCCGATTTTTTCCTTTACCCTCAGCTATGCCCTATAAACGCAATCCAATGCTCTGTGAAAGGACTTGTTCGCTTGCTCGGTATGTTCTTTCGCAACAGGAAAACCCAGCCTACACAGCGGCTACTCAATG
>JABDCS010000011.1:0-53299 GCA_013288005.1 Chlamydiota bacterium
CAGGTCACGTTATAACAACTAGACACGTTAATATTCGTTAGTTGGCGGCATCCCCCAGCAATAACTCTAAGGTTATTCAAATTCACTTCTTTATTGTACGAGATATCAAGAGAGATTAGCTGCGGACAAGCCACCGGAATGGTTTTGAGACTTTCGGATGAAATCTTTTGACTCCCATGCAGAGTAAGATCCACCAAAGTCTTCCTTCTACCTAAGACTTGTACTGCACGCTTATTTATCGAAGGATGCTGGATCCATAACACCTGCAAACGAGTTAAAAATTTAGCGATTGCCTCAAGGATTAGGTGAAATTTGGGGTCATAAGAGTTGATAAATAAAGCAGTTAGCTCTGGACACCCTCGACTTAGAATTTCTATGTTTCTTGCATTAAGAGGTTGGCAATATGCAAGCTCGAGAGTCTTTAATCGATTAAATACAATGGCTTCAAAAGTATTAGTATCAAGACTACAGTCAACTAATTCTAACGCAATTAAATTTGGATTCCCTCGACTAATAGACTCCATGGCTCTTTTAGTAAGACCTGGATTTCGTGTGAATTTGAGTGTTTGTAATGCACTAAATATTAGAGAGAAGAAAGCTTCATCACGAAGACCATTACACTGCGCTAAGTTTAAATATGTTAGAGATGAACACCCTTGACGAATAGCTTCAAGACCTGGTTGATCTAGCTCTGTGCATAATCCCATATCGAGAAGAGCTAGATTTCTAAACACCATAGCGGGGAAAGCGGCTGAATCAAAGGCATTTCCCTGCATCACTAAGGATGCTAAATCTGAACATCCCATGCTTAGTGCTTCCATTCCATTCTTCTGAATGCGAGAGGTTCGTGATATATCGAGTTCTCGTAATTGAGGACATCCTTTACCAATAGCATGTAAAGTTTCTGTATTGACTTTTCTACACCCTGGGAAATTTAATGAAGTCCAATTACAACCTTTAGTTGTAATTATAGATTTAGGAATTTCAGCAATTTCAAAACCTTGGAGAATAATCGTACGCAAGAGAGGCATTTTATCCAGAAACCCAAAGAGTTCTTCTGGAGGTAAAGATGTACAACCAAAGTTTACCCACTCCACTTGAGGCATTTGTACAGCAGAGGAATTAAAAAGCAGTTGAATCTCTTTAGGAATCCAAGACAAATCAAGGGATTTAAGTTGCGAAAAGTGGTTTCCGGCTATTTCAAAGATTCGCATCCAGACCTCGGCAGTCTGGAGTTTTTTAACAAGTGGGATTTTAAAGGCTTTTGCGAGAATAAGGTATTCGTGACTTATGTATAGACTCGTTCTACTTCGGTGATGGTGCTTCAATGCATTTTGAGCGGGATCTTGTTGAGGAACTGAGTCATTCCATATATGAGAAACTCTCTTTGCAACACCAACTTCAGGAAATTGCAAATAGGTAAAAATGTGATAACGAAATTCTGTACAGCCAAAAACCTGCGAGCTAGGAGAAGGAACTCTTTTTGCGGGTATAGATCGCTGCGAAGAAGAAGCCTGGCTCTGCCTAGTTGAGGTCAAAGGGGGCGTGCTTGAACTGCAAGAGAAAAGCATTTGTGCTGCTTTCTCCCAAAAGCTATTCCCACTTTTAGCTTGTTTTTTCTTGCTTGACATCGGAGGGAGGGCCTTTAATGCAGGAGATGTATGAGGCCTATAGGGGGTAAGTGATGATGCCATTACTTATCTATAAATGTGATGTGAGGGAACTCTTCTCTAAGCAAGCTAATGGGAGACTTTCCTATCCAAAAGCTGTGAAATGTAATCGATTTTAAAAGAGGACGAGCAAGAGCCAGAACTCTCAAGGATTGCAGATTGATTTTATGACAATAAAAAATATCTATATGAGAGAGGTAACGGCACCCTTGAGCAATGGCTCTTAGATGATCTGTGGTGACATTTGGATTATTGGAAATATTAAGAGATGTCAATTGTGGGCAAGCTACTGGGATAGTTTGAATACTTTGCGAATCGATCTTAGGACCCGGTCCAAAATCAAGGGCTACCAAAGTCTTGCTTTTACCTAAGGCTTGTATTCCTTTCTTCTTTATGGATGAGCTAACGATACGGAGAATACGGAGATGAGTCAATAATCTAGCGATTGCCTCGAATGTTACATGGCTTTTCGGCTCCTGTACAGTAACGCTTAAGGAAGTTATCTCCGGACATCCTTGACTTAGAGCTTCTATGCTTTTTACATGAACATCCTGGCAGTAGGAGATGTCTAGAATCCTTAACCGAGAAAACACCATAGCTTGGAATGCCCCAAAGTCGATTTTTGTGCATCCGCTTAACTTTAAAGTAGTTAGATTAGGTGACCAATAACTAATAACCTCTAATCCTCTTTTATCAAGTAAAAGATTCAAGGATAGGTCGAGAGCTCGTAATGCAGGGAATATTAAAGAGGCAAAAGTAGTTTCACTAAGGCTATTTAGTCCAAGATTTAAAGAGGTCAAAGATGGGCATCCCTGTCGAACAGCCTCGAGCTCTGGTTGAGTTACTCCGCGGCATGACTGCAGATCAAGATGGGTTAATTGCCCAAATACCATGACTGAAAATGCTGCAGAAGCAATTGTATTGTGCCTCATAGCTAAAGATGTCAAAGCTGGGCATCCATCACTGAGTGCTTGTATTCCTTCTTCTTCAATATTTGATGTTCGTGAAATATCGAGTTCTCTTAATTGCGGACATCCCTTACCAATGGCTCGTAAACTTTGAGTATTGATACTTCGACACTGATTTAAATTTAAAGAGGTCCAATTACGACCTTTTGTCTCTATGGTCGTTGCAGGCAGTTTTGGATCAAGCCACCAGGAAGCTACGATCACTAGAGTACGCAACAAGGGTAATTTGTTGAGAAGAATGACGATTTCCTCTTCGTCTATAGAAACATAAGAGACGTTAAGGGTTTCCACCTGAGGCATTTGTACTGTAGGTGAATTAAAAAAACCTACTGTCTCCTTAAAAGCGCAACATAAATCGAGGGTTTTAAGATGAGGAAAGTTACGCTCCGCAGCAAAAATTTCCGCAGCAAAAATTTCCGCCCAGTAACTCGGTTTAACTCTTTTTGGATCAGGAGCTCTAAAAGCTTTTGCGAGAAGAGGCGCTTCAGCTAGCACAGATAATATTTTTCTGTTCCGGTGGTAGTAGGACAATACATTTTGCAAGGGGTCTTGTGTGTAATCTGGGCCCTTCCATAGGTGGGAAACTCTTTTTGCGACGCCAACTTCCCTAAATTGTAGATAGGAAAAGATCTCATAACGAAATTCTAAACAGTTAAAAACCTTTGAGGTAGGAGCATTTTTTGATGATGTAGATGTGCTTGAGTAAGACGATCCACTCACTGGGGTGATGGGTGAAGTCAATAGTGGTTTTCTTGAATGGCGAGAGAAAAACTTTTGGGATATTTTATCGAACACACCGCAACCACATCCACTCTTCTCCTCTCTTTTATCGGTCGTAGAAAGAAGTTGGACATCAGAAGTATGTCGCTTGTAGGGGGTAAGTGAAGATGTCATTATTGATCTATAAATGCTATGTGTGGGAATTCAGATCGAAGAGGTATCAAAGATTGTTTTATCCAACAACCGTTAAACTTGATCGTTTTTATATGAGGAGAGGTAACAGCAATAACTCTTATGGATTCTAGTGTTACTTTGCTACTATAACTAACATCTATGTGAATGAGATAGCGGCATCCTAAAGCGATGGATCTAAGGTTATCTGGGGTAACTTCTGAACCAAAGGGGAGATTAAGAGACGTCAACTGAGGACACGCTTGGGGAATCATTTGAATACTTTGCGAATCTGCCGGGCATAAAAGATGAAGGGAGACCAAACTCTTACTTTTATTTAAGGCTTGTATTCCTTTTTTGCTTATGGAGGAGTCGACGATATAGAGGATACGGAGTTGAGTGAATAATCTGGCAATTGCCTCGAATATAGCAGGGGTGTGTCGCCCCTCTGAAGTAACACTTAAGGAAGTTATAGTCGGGCATCCTCGACTGAGGGCTTCAATCCTTCTTGCACAAAGATTTGTGCAATTAGAGATATCAAGAATCCTCAACGCAGAAAATACCATAGCTTGATAAGCATCTACATCGAGTGTTTTACATTTCTTCAATTCTAATGTCGTTAAAGTAGGACACCTCTCGCTGATAGCCACTACTCCTTTTGTATTAAGTGAAGGGTTTTTCCCTATGTTGAGTGCTTGTAAATGACTATAGCTAATAGAGGAAAAAGCATTTTCATCAAGACCCTTGCACTCTTCGATATTTAAAGAGGTCAAAGATGGGCACCCTACTCGGATAGCTTCGAGGCCTACTTGATTCAGATCAGGGCATAATCTCATATTAAGAAGAGTTAATTGTCTAAATACCATGGCGGAGAAAACGGCTGTAGCAAACGCGTTCTCTTTCATAGTTAATGAGGTTAAAGCTCGGCATCCATAACTTAGTGCTTGCATTCCTTCTTCTTCTATGTGTGAAGTATCTGAAATATCGAGCTCTGTTAATTGAGGACATTCTTTACCGAAAGCGATTAAAGTTTCCGTATTGATTCTTGTACAGCCCGCTAAATTTAAAGAGGTCCAATTACGACCTTTTGAAGCTATTAGAGTGGGAGGAAGTTCTAGGGGCCTTTTGAAACCTTGGAGTCTCAGGGTGCGTAATAGGGGTAATTTCTTCAGAAGAGCACGGAATACAGCTTTTTCTATTAGGGCAAAAGAAAGGTTGAGAGTTTCCACACGAGGCATGCGTACAGTAGGCAAAGAGAAAAGATGGAGCACCTCTGGGGAGGTATACGATAAATCGAGGGTTTTAAGTTGAGGAAATGTGCTTCCTCCAACGCTAAAGATTTTTGTCCAAACATCAGTCTCTCCTCTTTTTAGATGAGGGACTTTAAAAGCTCTTGCAATAAGATCATAATCCAATAGAGAAGATAGTATTACTCGATTCCGATGATGAAAGTTAACTACATGTTGCGTGCGGTCGGGTAGATGAACGGAGTCGTTCCATAGTACGCAGATCCTTTTGGTAATGCCAATTTCAGCCAATTGTAGATAGGAAAAGATGTAGTAACGAAGTTTGGTAAAATTAAAAACAGTGGAGACAACTAAAGGAGCAGTTTTTACACAAGTAGATATAGTCGCAGAGGGTATTGGGCTTAAAGCAGTAGCAGGTAAGGTTAAAGGGCTTTTGCTCGAAAAGCGCTCGAGAATCATTTTGGATACTTTATCACATAAACAACAACGCCTACCAGATGGTCTCTTAACTCCTTCAGAATGTGTAAGACTCTCTAAGTAGAGAGGAACATGGGGCTTGTAGGGGGTCAGTGAGGAGGCCATTTTTAATCTATAAATCCTATGTGGGGGAATTCCTCTCGAAGAGAATCAACCATCGATTTATCACTAATGGCAGAACGGAAGAGACTGAGAGATTTTAAACTTGGAGATGCACGTGCAAGAGAGCGAACACCTTCTTGCGTGACTTTAGGACAAAAAGCGACTTGTATATTTGTGAGGTTTTGAAGAGTACTTATTCCTACGGCGAATGTTTGGAGAATTGCCTCATCAACTTGAGAACAACCAGAAATATTTAAAGAGGTCAAACGTGGACATGCAACAGGAACAACTTCGAGACTTCTTTGGTTGATCTCGATGCAAAATGAGATATCGAGATCTGTCAAAGTCTGTGCTCTTAGACCTAATGCTTCTACACAATCCTTGTTAAAACCATGGCAATGAGAAACACTTAACGTATTTAAATAAAGTAAGCCTTTAGCAAAAGTTTGAATGATGGCTTGATCGACGCTATAGCATTGGGAAATATCTAGGGAGGTCAACAGAGGGCTCGTTTTACAAATTGTAGTTGCGTTTGTTTGATCGATGCAACTCAACCTTGATACGTTTAGTGTCCTTAATGATGCAAACCCAAGCCTAGAAAAAGCAGTATCATTATCAAGGGTTCGGCAACTTCCTATATTGAGCGATGTCAAACAGGTGCATTTATCTCGCAATGCTCCTAATCCATCTTCATTAACCCAGTAACATCCAGAAATATTTAACTCTCGTAAACTTGTGCAGGCTGAGGCAATCTCTGATAATGCACTTTCTTTTAATCCATGAGAGCGACTGAGATTGAGAGAAATCCACCGACAACCTCTTTCATTAAGAGCAGAGAGAGAATTTTTATCGAGCATGCATTGTTCAAAAGTAAGCGTGTGTAAATGAGATAACCTGAGAAAAAGGCTTTTTAAACTATCGCTGTTTATATTCCACGAGCAAACCCTAAGAGTGTGGAGATGAGGCGTTTCTACAGGGGAGTTTATCACAATTTGAGGGCAATCGCTCTCTTCTGGCATATCAAGACGAGTTAAATGAGGAAACCTATTTTCTGCCGCCGCAAAAATACGGTTCCACGACTCTTGAAGACTCAACGTTGGCTCTAATCGAAAAATTTTTACAAGATCCTCTCTATTTAAGGTGTCCATGCACAAGGATCTTCGGTGTTTATGCCAAGACTTCAATTCTTGCTCTCCTACTCGATTCCAATAGCGTGATACGTGTTTATCTAAGCCAATATCGTTAGAAATTAAATAAGAAAAAATACAATTGGCAAGACCAGGAATCTTAAGAATATGGTCGATGGTTAGTCTTACTGAAGGCGATGCGCTCCGTGTACGGGGAGATGTCTCTTCTCCAGAAAGTACTTGTTTTGTATTTTCAGGAACGAACCCTACATGGGGAAAAGACGTAGTGGGGGATGGTCTCTTGCTAATCAATGTGGTCATAGTATTTCGTTGCAGAGGATTTTTACATGAGGGAATTCAACTTCGAGAGAAGAAGTTAGAGATTTTTCAATTTGTGGACAATAGGATAAATTAAGGAATTGCAAAGAAGAGCAAGCGTGAACCAATATACGGATGGCCGCCTCCGTAACTTTACTATACGAAACATTCATCTGTATAAGGCTTATTGGCTGTGGACAAGCGTTAGTAAAGATTTGCAGATTCTGATCATCGAAACCTTGACAATGAGAAAGATCCAAAAAAGTCAGAGCATTACTTCTGGAACCCCAAATACTTCCATCTTTATGGTCTACTTTTGAATTGCCTGATAGATTTAAAGCTTTTAACTGACTAAACATGCTTGTAAGCGCTCTTAGAGAGGCTGTATTGAGACTACTAAATGATACATCTAAAGAGGTTAAGGAAGAGCATCCTTTGGCAAGAGATTCAATACCGCTTTTATTTAGTCCCCTAGACCAAGATAGATTAAGAGTTTTCAATTGATGAAATATTAACTTCGAATATTTTTTTTCCTCACTATTGCCTTTAAGATGTAGTGAGGTCAAAGAGCTGCATCCTTTACTCAGAAATTTTATTCCTTTTTTATTGACCTTGGGACACCAAGAAAGATCGAGATGTTTTAACTGTGTACATACTGCTGCTATCGCTTGTAGGGTAGCTTCATTAATTCCCGGACATTCAGCAAGGTTCAAGGAGATCAAGCTTGAACCCCTTACTGCCAGAGACAAAACGGCTGTTTGATCAATATTGTAACATTTTTTGAGCTTAAGAGTGTGTAAACTGGGTAATTTTTGTAAGAGAAGAAGCAAATGAGCTTCTGTTAAATGGGATCGGGAAAGTGTTAAAGTATGAACGTAGGGTGTTTGTACAGAAGACTCTAAAAACGGCATATAGGCCTCATCTTCAGGTTCTGATAGGTTCAACCGGGTTAATTGAGGAAATCTTGCAAGAGTAAAAATCTCTTCCCATATTACAGTTGCACAATGAGATTGAGGATTTTGCGACCTATAAGCACGTAGGAGATCTTCACCTTCAGTCGGGACCGACAAAGTGCGCCTATTTTTATGGTAATGCACCAACCCAGGATGTTCATCACCACGCCACTCGCATGAAACCCTTTCAGCTAGACCTACTTCCCGGAATCTCAAATAAGAAAAAATATGGTAACGAAGAGCCATAATGGCAAAAACTTGGGAAACTGCAGAGCATAAAGGAGGGCTTTTTATAGAAGAAAATCCTGCTTCAATAAGTCTACGTTTAGGATTTCTTAATGATTGAATCGCCGGTGGTTGGGTGGACGAAATAGGACTTTTATATGCAATGGCCAATCCCATCTTCATCCTTTATAAATTTTACGGTAGGAAATTGAGCCCTAAGAGAAGGAATGATTTGTTTATCACCCTTAGGAAAGCAAAATGAAAGATCTAGGGATGTTAAAGAAGGGTAATTAAGAACTAAAGAACTCATTATTTCCTGAGTGACTTTACAATAAGCAACATTGAGGAGGGTCAGGTTGGGCAAAGGGGGCTTACTTACAGCAAAAGCTTGGAATGCTGTTTCCTTGATTCTATTGCAGTCAGAAATGTTGAGAGAAGTCAAAGAAGGTATTCTTGATAGGATTCTCAAACATTTTGAATCAACGCTTTCTAAGCTTGAAAGATCTAGCGAGGTCAATGAAGATAGCCGCAGCAGGATTTTCCAGCATGTCGCCTTGAGCTGGTTTTTGCCCGAAAGATTAAGAGAGGTCAAAGTTCCGTATCTTAAGGTTAGCGCCCGTAAGCCTTTTTTATTTACAAAAGGGCAGTCTTTTAGATTTAAAGTGTGAAGCAAAGTAAATGCTCTAGCAATAGCTGCGAGGACTATCTCATCCACTTGATGAGAATAGGATACATCTAAAGAGGTTAAAACAGGACATTGCCGGCCAAGGGATGTAAAGGTCGCACTGCTGATCGCTTCCGAACTAGCTAGATGGAGTGTCGTTAATTGGCTAAATACAATATCGGAAGCCGCTTCATTATCTAATCTATGACACCAAGAAAGATTGAGATGGGTTAAGGCAGGGCATCCTCTTCCCAAAGCTTCTATACATTTTTGATTAAGAAGATAGCACCCGGATAGGTTGAGCGCTTTTAATTGCCTTAGATTTATTAACTCGATATTGGCACTTACAAATGGGAAATGTGTATGCAAATCCAAATGAGTGAGAGAAGGAAATCCTCTGCTAATAGCTCTTATTTTCTTTTGATTAAGAGAACATCTGCCAATGTTGAGTTTTTGTAATTTAAGACAATTAGCGCCTAAAGCTTTCAGGGTAAGTACATTGACGGCCGGAGACTCACCAAGATCGAGAGAAATCCAATTGGCTCCTCTTTTAGCAATTGTCAATAGAGTAGATTTATCAATATCTTCACATTTTGTAAGAATTAAATTTTCCAAACTGGTTAATTTAGAGAGAAGAGTATCAACTACTACCACTGGATTAGATAACCTGACATACGAGAGATCAAGTGTTGTTACAGATGGTAATATTGTTGCAGGCAAACTAAAAAGGGAAATCAGGGAATTGTGAGTATAGGATAAATCTAGAACCCTTAAATTAGGAAAGCAGTTATCTGCACGATCTAAAATAGTTTCCCAGGGGTTATTTGTTGGAGAAAGTTGAATTTTGAAAGCCTCACGCAACTGCTCACCGTCATGTTTAGAGAGTGTTATTCGATTTTTGTGGCGGTACATTAATGATGGTGTTCCTGAACGGCCCAAGAGGGGGGTTATTCTTCCCGCGAGGGCGACTTCAGCAAACTCAAGATAAGAAAAGATGTGATTGCGAAAATCTCTGCTATGCAAAACTTGCAAAGCTGCAGGTAGTCGAGGTGCAAATTGTGACGAGGAGGAACCTCGCACAACAGCTCTTCGTTTTGCGCTTATTGATGGGGGAAGCGGCCGCCTAGTGGAAGGTGGAAAGGAGCTTTTACTTTGAATCGATAGGCTCATATGTTGAATACCTTCTCAGAAGTCGTCTATAAATTTTAGATGAGGGAATTGGGCCTTAAGAAAAAAAATGGCTCGTCTGTCTTTCTCAGGAAAGCAAAGGGGCGATCCAAAGGTAAGATCTATCGACGTTAAAGAAATACAGTTATAGGCCAAAGCTCTTACTACTTTTTCCGTGACGTTACATTCGCTAATATTGAGACTGGTAAGTTTCGGTAAATAAGATGCCCGTGCGGCAAAGGCTTTGAGCGCTGCTTTATGTGTGCCAGATCTGGAAATATCCAAAGAAGTCAATGAAGAAAATCTTGTAAGTATCTTCAAACATCGCGAATCTAGCGGGGCCGAGTCTCCAAGAGTAAGAGAGGCTAAAGCTTTTCTTCTTAAGGCTAATGCACGCAACCCTTTTTTATTAGCAAAACAATCTTTTAAGGTTAATGTGTGAAGCAAAGAAAATGCTCCGGCAATAGCTGGAAGGACTCCTTCATCAATTTGACCATGGCAGGATATACTTAAAGAAGTCAAAACAGGACATTGTTGGTTAAGTGTTGTGATATTCGTCGGATTGACTGCTACTAAATTATCTAAATGAAGAGTTTCTAATTTACCGCATACACCATCAGAAGGTGTATCGTTAGCAATCTTTTCAAAACAAGAAAGATAGAGAAATATCAAATTGTGGCAACCTCTAGACAAAGCATCTAGAGTCCTTTGATTAACCGGTGTAGATACCCCTGATAAACTGAGCTCTTTTAATTCTCTTAATTTGATGAAAGGAATAACACTATCGCCGTAAACTTCCATCCTCAAATAATTCAAGGAGGTAAATCCCCCACTTATAGCTTTTGCGACCTCTATATTCGTAACTAAGTCAAGATAGAGGCTTTTTAATCTAAGGCAATTTGAGGCTAACGCTTTGATTGTAGTCGGATTAATTGCCGCACATTTAGAAAGGTCAAGAGAAATCAAATTTGCTCCTCTTCGAGCAACCGTCAATAGAGCAGATTCATCGACATACTCACATTTTCTAAGAATTAGATTTTCTAATCGTGTTAACTTAGAAAAAAGAGTCTCTAAATGGGATGAAAAATTGACATTGGCGTAACGCAGATTAAGTTTTGTGACAGAGGGAAGTCTTGTGGTAGGTAACGTAAAAGAGGAAATCAGTGAATAATCGGTATAGGATAGATCCAAAGTGGTCAGCTGGGGAAAATGATTATCCGCGCTCGCTAAAATACTTTTCCATGGCTCAAGGCTATCGCTCTTACAATATTTAATTTTGAAGGCTTTTATTATCTGGTCACATTCGTCTCTGGGAGCAAATGTTACTCTATTTTTGTGGTAAAAAGTTAATGCATTAAGGCCTAATCTACTAAGCCTGCGGGTCATATTTCCCACAAGAGGAATTTCAGTAAACTTTAGATAGGAAAAGATGTGATTGCGAAAATCTCTGCTATGCAAAACTTGCAAAGCTGCAGGTAGTCGAGGTGCACATTGTGAGGAGGAGGAACCTCGTACAACAGCTCTTCGTTTTGCGCTTATTAATGGGGGAAGAGGCCGCCCAGTGGAAGGTGGAAAGGGGCTTTTACTTTGAATCGATAGGCTCATATTCAGCAACCTATAAATTTTACATGGGGGAATTCTTCTCTAAGAGATGCACCTATTTGTCTATCAATGCGATAACAATAGGAAAGATTTAAGGATTTTAAAGAAGGATATTTAACTGCTAAATCCCTAACTGCTTCCTTAGTGACATCACTAGTAGAAAAATTAATTACGGTGAGATTACCCAAGTGTGGGGTGGTGTTAGCAAGCGCTTTGAGAACTACCAGATAGCCCTTTCTTTGGCTTGCGATTCCTAAATATGCCAATAAGGGAGATACCCTTGGTAGGACTTCCATACATTTAGCATCGACTCCCGGACAGTTAGCAAGCTCAAGAGAAGTTAATGTTTCTCTTCTTGGAAACAGAGCCTCTAAGCCTTCTTTATTTACGCCAGGGCAGTCTGAGAGATTTAAACTGCTTAGGCGAGTAAAGGCATTACCAATGGCTGCAAGGACAGAAGCATCAAGCTGACGACATATGGAGACATCTAAAGAGGTCAAATCTCGACAGCCATGGCTAAGTGCTGCGATAGTATCTTTATTGATCGCTGGGCATCCGGAGAGGTTGAGTGTTCGTAATTGACTAAATGCCATAACTGAAATCGCTTTAGCATCAGTTTTTTTTGGATTAGCAGCGGATAGAGAAGTCAAAGAGGGAAATCCATCACGAAGAACTTTCATTTCCTCTTGCTGAATTACATGTTCAGAGACATTTAACTCTGTTAATTGTGGAGAGTGAGCAGCAAGAGCTCCTAAAGTCTCTAAGTAGACTCCGGGCACTCTGGTGAGGCTGAGTGAGAACCAATTTTTTCTCTTTGCAATAGCAAGAACGCTTTCTCGACAAACCTGCATGCAATGATCAAGGACAAGAGTGTGCAAGAGAGGAAACTTTTGCAAGCACAAATCAAGATCACTTCTTACAGTATTCGTGAAAGAGAGGTTGAGCCTTGTTAATAGGGGGGCTTGCACTTCCCTCAAAAATACTTCACTAACAGCTTCTTGAGCTCTAAAATCCACATCCGTTAAGAAGGGGAATTGATTTTCGGCCGTGCGGAATATATTACGCCATACATTAGAAACGATTTCGGTAGCAGGTGGTCGGAAAATCTTTATAAGATCATCTTCGTTTCGGGAAACTAAAGTCGTTCTATTTTTGTGAAAAGCAAGGAGTTCGTCTTTGCAGTGTTTAGCCCATAAATGAGAAACCCGATTCCCAATGACTATCTCCGGTAGCTTTAAATAGAAAAAGATGGAATGACGAAGCGCAGTAATGGAAAAAATTTGCGCGATTATTAGAGGGGGGGAAGGGTCTATTGGAGCCTTAACTCGAGCAGTAGGAAATAGACCTCTAAGAATCGAAATTGCCATGGAAAGTAGTCAGATATTTAGGGTTATATCTTTTTTCTAAGATAAGAAGACCAGCTAGCGCAGATTTTATACTCTCGGAACCCACTTTTTCTCAATAAGAATGGTCAGAGAGAAGAGGACATTGGTCAATTAAAGATGAATAGTAAGGTGGGGAAAATTAGATTGAAGCTCTTGGATGGAAGAGCTACAGAGCAATTCACATCCAATAAGATGAAGAGATTGTAAATGAGGAGAGGCATTAGCTAGCAAACCGATAGCGGGCATAGGAATTTTGGGGCAATGAGAAAAATCCGCTTCTACTAGACAATGACAATTCGCAGCAATTTTTTCTATACAGAAACCATCTACATCTGGACACCATGAGAGATTTAGATAAGTCAAGTTGCGCCAATTTCCAACAAATGTCGGTAGGCTTCTTTTGTCGATCTCGCTGCAGCCTGTTAGATTAAGGGAATTCAATCCGGGACAAGCAGTGGCTATGTTACGTGCAAACTCTGCATTGGCCTGGGGACACCATGCTGCGCTTAGCGAAGAAAATTTACTGCCATTTATCGCTAAAGGTTGAAGAGAACTGCTTGTGACTTCTCTACAATAAGAAAAATTCACAGAAGTTAAAGCGGGAAATTTTTTTGTAATGGTATCGATCGCTTGCTCATTAATTCGGTTACACTGAGAAACATCGAGGCAGTTCAAATACGGACATCCATCTGCAAGTGCATGTATCGTGTCGGGATTCACCCCAGGACAGCATGCAAGGCGAAGAGACTGCAAATGATAGTATTCTGCAGCAATGGTTCGCAGAACAACCTCATTGACATTTGCACTCCATGAAAGTTCTAAAAAGCGAATATTACGACAATGCTGTGTCAAAATAGGAATAGTCACTTCATTAACAGCAGAACAACCTTTAAGATTTAAAGAGGTAAGACGCGGAAATGCGCGTGCAACAACTCTAATCGCTTCCTCATCTACATGTGGGCAATCTCGAAGAGAAAGGGAGGTCAAAAAAGGAAATTTATGACTTAAAGCTAAAAGAGTCACTTTATTAATCGAGGGACAACGAGAGGCATTTAAATGGCTAAGTAACGGTGCCACTTTAGCTGACATAGCAAAGGGTAGAATCGCATTATCCTCATCTGACAAATCGAGATCGGTTAAATAAGGAAACTCTTCTCCTCCAGAAATAAAAATATCGCCCCATGTAGTCGGTAAATAGGGATAGTAAGGTCCTTTGAAGGCTTTTTTAAGATCACAGCTCTCTTGATTCCCCACCAAAGTTTTTCTGGATCGATGATGATGGCGCAAGTCTGCATGCTCAATCCTGCTCCTTGCTCGTGAGATATTTCCCATCTGCGCTACTTCGCGGAAGGTCAAATAAGATTGTATGTGTTGAGTAAGAGGTGGGATGGAAAAAACCGCTCTTACCGCCGATTGAATGGTGAGTAGGGAAGCATCTCCTTCCATGGAAGAGAAAGGGGCATGAGCTAAAGGGGGAGATGGAGAAGATGTATAGCCTTTGTCCTGAAATGAAGCACTAGCTCTGAGTCCCCCAATTGAAGATGTCATGGTTTTTTATTAACTATTGGATAACAAGGTTTGATACATCCTCACAAACTGGTAATTTCCGCTTCGGTCCGAGGATCACACTTGATCTGAAGTTGAGGAAATTCAGCCCGTAAAGAAGCGATCTGTGAAGGCTGTAGTTCTCTAGGACTCATAAACTTTGTTACATCCAGAAATTGCAATTTCTTACACTGCTGAAGAAGATATCTTACCGTAGCCTCATCAAGATCCTCACAAAAAGCTAAATTAACTTCCGTGAGGTTAGGGCAACCTTCTGCGATGACTCTAACGTGTTTCTTTATCTGAGGGCACCCTGGCAAACTAATGGATCCAAGCGTCGGACAAGCAGCAGGGACAAGCTCACTTTCCCATTTTTCAAAAGAGCCTTTTAGGTTTAAAGAGCGCAATTGGGGTAAACGCGTGAGGAAAAGATGGACAACTCGTTCAGAAGCATTTGAACAACCAATCGCCTCAAGAGAAGTTAAATTCGAGCATCCTTGCGTTAGATTTAATGCTGTATCCTCATCGAGTTCTGGACATATTCGAAGTCGTAATCCGATAAGCTGAGAATAATTTCCAAGAGTGTACAAGGCGCCTTCCAAGAACCAGCATTCGGAAAGGTCGAGATAGGTGATTTTAGGACATCTTACCGCGAGCTTAGATAAAGCCAATGTTGTAGTCGATTGAGCGCATCTGGCAAGAGTGAGAGAGGTCAAGTGAGGAAATGCGGTTGCAATAGCTATAGTAGTCGACTCTGTTACTCCTTGGCAACCTGTAGTATTGAGGGACTTTAAAGCAGGAAATTTGCGCCTACAGTCGTGGAAAGTTGCAGTTGTTACTCCAGGACACTCGCTCACGTTCAGACTACTAAGACTAGTAATGGGAGTTTTTGAAGATTGAAGAGGGGTAATCGCATGTTCTTGATTGGTGAGATCGAGGTTTTTTAAGCGGGGAAATTTGTCCTTCGCTAGACAGAAAAAAAAGTCCCATTCAGCACTTTGCAATACTCTATCTACTAAAGGCAAATTCATGGAATCTCTAAAGGCAAATGCGTCTGCTTTACTTCCTGAAAAAGTAAGCCTCTCTTTGTGATGGTGTTGCAGCCCTTGGGGAGTTAGTGCCTTCCAACTTCTCGAAACACAAGAAAATCGAGCGACTTGAAAAAAAGTTAAATAAGAAAGAATAGATTGCCTAAGAGTATCAATATTAAACACTTCGGTGTCAAATGGGTGTGTTGTTTTCTGCTTATAAGACGAGCTAAAAGATATTGCAATAATATGTCTAAGCTTTTTACTCGTAGATGCCTGTGTTTCCGTAGATGTAAGGCGGGTCCCTAAAACCGGAGATGGCTCCGCTTCCGTAGATGTAAGACAGGTCTCTAAAAAGGGTGACAATGCAAAAGTACTAGAAGATAATGATGTTATATTCAATGCCATAGTCATATATTCATAAATGATAAAAATAAAAATTTAAGACATAATAAGATAAAATTTTTAAAAATCCTAGTTAATTATAGGAAAAATCAACTATCAACGGTGTTCCGTTATTTCCCCTATGCTCGCCTCCATGTGGGGAGCACATAGAATAGTCAATTGAGGATACTCGGAACGAAGAGAAATAATATGGCGGCAATTTAAACCGGGGGCTCGGTGATCCTTAAGGCTAAACACATCAAGAGTTTTCAAACTACGACACAGTAAAATAACTAATTTCACCAATTTCTCATCCAGATTACAATAACGTAGTTTAATATCTGTTAGATTAATGCAAGGTTTTAAAATCGCTTTGATGGGAGAGTTTGGGAATCCCGTTAAATTAATAGAAGTTAAGCTAGGACATATAAATGCAGGAAGAAGACCTTTCCACTTATTAAAAGACCACGAGAGATTTAAAGATTGTAATCTTGGCAATCTTGTTAAGAGAGTGTGGATTCCTCGATTGGTCAAATTATCGCAACGCACAGCTTCTAAAGAAGTTAATCTTGAACAACCTATAACAAGTGTTTGCGCGAGTTCATCATCCATTTCTGGACAACTTTCTAGACACAACGTGGTTAACTGAGGGAAACCTTGTACAACAGCCTGTAATATTGTCTTATGCAATTGGCATTGGGAAAGATTAAGAAAAGTAATCTTAGAACACCTTTTAGTAAGAGAAGAAATTGCAGTCTCATTAATTCCCTGACAGCCTGCGAGGTTTAAAGAACGTAAATCTTGGAAAGCTAATGCGATAGCGTCAATACTACTCGGTTCAATATTCTCGCATTTTTCGATATCCAGTTCTGTAAGATGAGGGAATTTATGTCCTAAACGAGCCAGGCTATCCGTTGTCACTTTAGAACAACGAGCCAAATTAAGGTGGATAACCTTTTCAGTTACGGCAAAAGAATTAAGAAGGGGATCAATCCCTTCCTCATGACCTGTCAAATCTAGACTTTTTAAGTGAGGAAATCGCTGAACCCTATTGAAAAGATTGGACCAACCCTCATTTGTAATACGCCAAGAAACATGGGGGATGTTAAAGGCGTGAATTAGATCTTCCTTGTGTTCTTTAGCTGATAATCTTTCTCTCGCTTTGTGATAACTGTCTAATACTGGTACGGGCGATTGACCTCTCTTCCAAAACTTACAAACAGTTAAATTTCGAGCGACTTCATGAAAAGGCAAATAGGAGATAAGATGTAGGTAATAATATATATTCTTAAAAAATTGATCCCGAGAAGATGGAGCCGAAGGCAATTTTTGAGAGGTGTTGGATAGGAGTAGAGTATCTCGGCCATCTGCTCTTTGTCTTTTAGAATGGGACGGAAGATTCAGGGTAGCGGAAGTGGCAGGGGTGGTACTGCTTCTAATCGCGGAAGACATGCTTTAGTAGGTAAATTAGTATTTAAAACTTGATATAGCAGCGGTATCGGCAATCCAAAAAGCTTTTGATGTGGATGTTCCAACTTTTTGGGAAGGCCATTCTATAGGATCGTAAGCGCCCTTAAGCACACGATTCAGCATGCTTGCTTTAGCTGCACCAAGAACATAAATAGCAATTTTCCTCGCTGCATTGATGCAAGAATAGGTCAAGGTCATACGCCAAGTATCTTTTTGTGGAACATGGTTGCTGACAACTAAATCGACTTCGTTTTTAAGAGCCAATGTATGCGGAAAGAGAGAGGCTGTGTGGCCATCATCTCCCATGCCTAGCATAATAAGATCAAAGGGCCGATTTTTTAAAATGAGCTGGATTTCTTCCTGATAGCGTTTCGCACTTTCAGTGATATCTGTTGCATCTGCTGGCATCCTATGAATGTGTGAAGCTGGTAGGCCAATATTTTTTAACCCGGATTCCATCGCCATATGGTAATTGGATTCTGGATGATCGGAAGGTACGCATCGTTCATCACTCCAGAAAAAATGAATTTTTTCCCAGGGAATTTCTTCTCGGTAAGGGGATCGCGTTAGTTTTTCAAAAATCGCTTTTGGTGTTGATCCGCCGGAAAGGGCTACATAAAACTCCCCACGCTCGCGTACAGATTCTAAACAGGCCGTTCTCCAATGTTCGATGGCATAGAGAGTTGTCGCTTCAAAATCACCGGGAATAATTAAAATGCGTCTTTCATCAATGGGAATACTTTCTAACATACGCTCTCGGGGTTCATAGACTTTTTTGTTCTAACTGCGCAAGAAATTCGAGTAGTCGGAGGTAATGTTGGCTCGTTCCTTTACGACAAATCTCTTTTACTAATGTGAGGCCCATACCGCTCTTTGTTAATAAAAATTGGGTAGGAGCGTCGCATTTGTCTTTGGAACAGATATATAGGTTCACAACCTGCGGTGTTTCGGGGATCCGTTTAAATCGGAAATTCGCATCGCCATTGGTCCCTAGAATAAAAGTCGTTATCGCTCCGGGTGCAAGATCCTGTAAAGGCATGCTGGAAGGAATGAGCTCAATGGTTAGGGCTTTATTTTGCTCATTTTCATAATGGAAGAGCAAGTGGGAGTTGGACTTTTCGATCTTCTTAAACGTCCAATTGAGCTGGCAAGCAAGCCATGCCTGTAGGTAAATCGCTTGGATTTTTGTATGAGAGAAAAAGGTGGTTTCTAAGCTGTTATATTCGATCTTCACCGATGCCACGTCAGCCAATTCTTTTAAGCGCTCAGGCGTGCGGAAGGTTGAATAAAGAAGTGTCCGCCAATTTTCGGTCCGCGCCCAGCTGAGATCGGCAATATCACAGCCGGCAACTTTTTGATGGTAGAGAAGAGACTTAGCAAAAAGGGGCAAATTATCAGCAGCCTCCGAATCAAAAATGATTCTAGAAGCAAGTTTCTCCAATTGGTAAGAGATCGGATTTTCCTCAGTAGGGTCATCAGCCCATACGAGGTAGATGGGTAAGTCCGGAACGAGGTGGGGCAATATCCCATAGGGAATACGTTCGGCCGCTCCTTCCGTAACGGAAAATTCGATGAGATCACAGGCAATATCACTCTCATGACTAGGAGAGATTACCGAAACTGCAGTCTCAAAATCTTGCTCATTTTTTCCCTCTTCAATAACAATAAAAAGAATGCGAGAAGGGAACTTTTCTATCACTCTTTGGGCCACTCCCCGAATGTAGGCTGCGCGGGGTGTTTTCTTGGTCACAAGAATGAGGTTGAACAAACAGGCACGCATTTTCGCATTGCCCTGGCTAGATGCTAAATTCTCCCAAATAGAATCCAAGGTAGCTTCAATAGATGAAGGCGAAACTATGAGTGGTTTTGAGCCTGACATTTATAAAATCCTCCACTTGCGTCCCTCACGGGCCATCATCTCGTCCGATGAAGCGGGCCCCCAACTCCCAGCCTTATAATTAGGGAAAAGCCCACAAGAGCTGGACCCCCATTTATCCAATAGAGGATTGAGGAGTTTCCAAGAGTTAAAAACCTCGTCTTGCCGAGCAAAAAGAGTGACATCGCCTAACATGCAATCCAATAAAAGACGTTCGTAGGCTTCTGGAGGAGCCATTCCAAAATAAGAACCATAGCGAAAATCCATTTTTACGGGCTGAGTAGGGCTACTGGGTCCAGGCACTTTGCAATTGATCTTCAATCCAATGCCTTCATCGGGTTGGATCCGGATGGATAAAACGTTTTGTTCGCTCCTTTTTTGTTGATGCTGCTGGAAAAGCACACCTGGGGGATCTTTGAAAACAATTGCGATCTCTGTGGCTTTTTTCGGCATTCTCTTACCACATCGTAAGTAAAAAGGAACTCCATCCCAACGCCAATTATCAATATGCAGGCGGACGGCGACATAGGTTTCTACACAGGAATGGGGATCGACATTTTCTTCTTGCCTATAACCGGGAACGCTTTGGCTATTGATAAAGCCTGGGCCATATTGACCTCGTATACAGTTCTTTTCGAAGTCCTCTTCACTAAATGGACGCAGAGCTTCTAGGACCTTAACTTTTTCATTGCGTATGGCATCTGCTGATAGATTAACTGGCGGTTCCATAGCGGTTAGCGAGAGAAGCTGCATTGTGTGGTTTTGCAGCATGTCGCGTAAAAGCCCCGCCTCTTCGAAGTACTTCCCACGAGTTCCAATACCTAAATCTTCTGCTACCGTAATTTGTACATGGTCGATATAGCGGTTGTTCCATAGGGATTCGAAAAGTGAATTCGCAAAGCGGAATACGAGGATATTTTGTACAGTCTCTTTTCCAAGATAGTGATCGATGCGATAAATCTGATTCTCATTTGTATATTTTAAAAGCTCGTTTTGCAAGGCATGAGCAGATTGAAGATCGTGACCAAAGGGTTTTTCAATAATGAGGCGTGACCATTTATCTTGCACTTGTGCTTCGTTGTAAATCAGCTCGGCTTTGTGAAGTTTTTCCGCTATAAGCGGAAAGAAGCTTGGCTGAGTAGACAGATAGTAGATGCGATTACCTTTTGTTCCCAAGCGAGTGTCGAAATCTTCAAGAACCGATTTTAACTTTGTATACCCTTCATCTTCATGGAATTCTGAAACATGGTAAAAGAGATGTTCTTGGAAAGATTTCCAGACAGCTTCATCTAGAGGTTTTGTACGAGAAAATTCTATCAATGCCTTTTTAATTTCTTCTCGGAATTGCTCGTTAGTTTTAGGGCGACGCGCAAACCCAATACAGGCAAACTGAGCGGGCAATTGCCCATCACGTGCGAGGTTATACAAAGCGGGTAAAAGTTTCCGAGACGTCAAATCTCCAGTCGCTCCAAAAATTACCATCACGCAAGGTTCGGGCATTCGTATCGCTTCCCCAGATTCTGCAAGAGGATTTGTGATTACCTCGGGCATGTCGCACTCCCATGTAAAAAAAATCAGTATACCGATACGAATAAAAAAATCGAATTTTTAGAATCGACCGACTCAACCACCCTACTCCTCGCGTGAGGAAGGAGGCTGGCGGTGTTGTTTAGTCGTGGATCGAGCCCGTTTATCTTCGAGGACTTTTTGTTGGCTGCGCCTTGTACGACGTTTTTTTTGACGACGAATTTTAGAGAGTTCACTATCTTTTTTTGTCTTTTGCTTGAGGATATCTCTCTCAACTCTTTCACATAATTCTCTACGTGCTAGAAAACGATTGAGTTCTCGAGAGCGTTCCCGTTGGCATTTTACCTCCACTCCCGTTGGGAGATGATGAATGTAAACACAGGAGGAAGTCTTGTTGACCTTTTGGCCTCCTTTTCCTGATCCAAGGATAAATTTTTCGACAATATCATTCTCATGAATGCCCAGCTTCTGCATACGTTCGAGAAGTTCTTCTTCTTTTCTCATGAATAACCGGGTTTACAGACCCACCTTGAACACTACATTCGACTTCTATCAAGAAAATTCTGTAAAATCAACGTCGCTGTTAAGGAGTCGATGATAGGGGTGCGCTTCTTACGGCTTACTTCGGCCATTTTGAGTTCGCGTTCTATTTGTGCAGTAGAAAGCCGCTCATCCCACAGGACAACTTGTGTCTGACACAGTTCTTCGAGTAAAGGCACTAACTTGCGTACTTCTTCCGACATAGGACTCTCTTTTCCACTCATATGCAGGGGAAGGCCAATGACAATAGTCGAGGGTGAGTGCTTGGATATTTCTTCAGCTAGCCGCCGGGCTGTCTCTTTAAGAGTTTTTCCAGCAGGAATAAAGGGTTTGGGTTGCGCAATAATGGCATTTTCGTCCGAAATCGCAAAACCGATGCGAACTTTACCATAATCAATCCCTATAATTCTTCCCATTTACACCCTCTCATGCTTTCTGCTTGTGGGCGACAACCGCTTCAATAAAGCCACGGAATAAAGGATGAGGATCCGATGGTTTTGATTTAAACTCGGGGTGATACTGTACTCCCACCATCCATGGATGATCTTTTAGTTCTGCTATTTCTACTAATTGTCCATTTTGCAAAATCCCAGAGAATTGCATGCCTTGGGTCTCAAAGCGCTCTTTATAAGCATTATTGAATTCCCATCGATGACGATGGCGCTCAGAAATGAGATCTTTAGCATAGGCTTCATGAGCTTTTGTACCACTTTTAAGACGGCAAGCGTAAGCGCCGAGACGCATTGTACCACCGAGATTGGCTACACCTTTCTGTTCGCTAAGTAGGGAAATAACAGGGTGGGGAGTTCCAGAGTCCATTTCTGTTGAATTGGATTCCTTTAACTTAAGGACATGGCGGCTAAATTCGACGCACATGACTTGCATCCCTAAGCAGATTCCAAAAAAAGGAATTCGGTTTTCGCGACAAAATTTAGCTGTCATGATTTTGCCAATCCATCCACGCTCACCAAATCCCCCAGGAATCAAGTAACCATCACAGCCATGAATAGATTTTTCTATATCTCCTTCATCGAGGATTTTATCCGCTTCAAAACAACGGATCTCCAATTCAACTTGATTAGCTAAAGCACCATGGCGTAAGGCTTCAAAAACAGATTTATACGCATCTTGATGCTCGAGATATTTACCGACAATGCCAATAACCACCCGATCTTTGGGGTTACGCATTTTTTCAAGCATTGCCTCCCACGGCTTAAGATTAGCTGGCGTCTCTTTTAAACCGAGCATGCGGCAAATTTTACTATCCATGAGTTGGCTATGAAGATTGAGAGGGACCTCATAAATGCTAAAACTTACATCAGGTTCGTCAATGACGGCCTCTTTAGTTACGCTGCAGAAAAGACTTATTTTATCTTTGATTTCCTCAGATAAGCTCTCTTCGCAACGGCAGACGATAAAATCAGGGATAATTCCGATAGTTCGCAAGTGTTGCACCGAATGTTGCGTAGGCTTCGTTTTGACTTCTCCCGCTGCCTTGAGAAAGGGAACATAAGTCAGGTGGATATTGATGCAATCTCCTTGACGCTCATGACGAAACTGCCGAATCGCTTCCATAAAAGGTAGGGATTCGATATCACCCACGGAACCTCCGATTTCGACAATCACAACTTGTGTTTCATCCTGCTGTTTGGCGCAATCGAGAATTCGTTGTTTAATTTCGTCCGTTACATGAGGGATGACTTGAACGGTTTTGCCTAGATAATCACCACGACGTTCGCGTTTGATGACAGTTTCGTAGATCTGGCCCGTTGTCGCATTCGATGCTCGTGTTACCGGGCTATTGGTGAAGCGGTAGTAGTGACCCAGGTCGAGGTCGGTCTCGGCTCCATCATCTGTCACATAGACCTCTCCATGTTGAAAAGGGCTCATTGTACCCGGATCGACATTGAGATAAGGATCGAGCTTAAGCATGGCTACTTTTAAGCCACGGCTTTCCAATAACATAGCGATGGAAGCGCAGGTAAGCCCTTTCCCAAGCGAAGAAACAACTCCGCCTGTGACAAAAATAAACTTGGAATGCATGAATATCCTCAGAGAATTCGAAAATAAAGAGACATTTTCCACCTTCGGGCATTTCTTTACAACTAACGTGGAAATGCTGATAAAAAACTTTTTTAAAGTTGTGGTAAAGCGGCAAAAAAGTTCTTGAAACAGCTGTCTGGGGCCGAATCACGAGAGGCGCATCTTGCTTAAGAAACATAAAAAGGCTAACCTAAGCAGGTGTATCAAAAAGTAATATTCCATTGCTTTTCATAGGCTTTGACTCGAATTGAGCAATACTATACGAAGAAGATGAATCTCATGCTGGTTTGAAATCCTATTTGTAAAACAAGCACACTGAGGATTTTATTATGATGGTCAGCGTATTTCAAATGTTCTCTATCGGCATTGGTCCTTCCAGTTCTCACACTGTAGGTCCTATGCGAGCAGCACGTCTATTTGTAAAACGATTGCAAGAGGAGGCCTTTTTAAGCGCTACTGCCACACTCAGCGTCGAATTATTTGGATCGCTTGCGATGACAGGGCATGGGCACGCCACCGACATTGCTTTACTGCTGGGATTAGAAGGTAATGCTCCAGAAGAGGTAGATCCCAATTCTGTTGAAGAACGCGTCTCCAATATACGTGGGACGGGTTTTCTAAACTTACTTGGTAAGCATAAAATAGCTTTTACAGAAGAAAAACATTTACTCTTCCTAAAAGGCAAAAGACTTCCCTATCATTCGAATGCAATCCGTTTTCGCGCTCGCGACGCAAGGGGCAAAGAAATTGCCTCGCATATTTACTATTCTGTTGGAGGAGGTTTTGTCGTTGGCCACGAAGAAACTCACCAAAAAACAGAAAGCCCATCGCAACCACAGGCTAATGTCGTCCCTTATCCTTTTTCCACTGCTAAGGAGCTACTAGCTCACTGTTTCCGCGAAGGAAAAGAGATTTGGGAAATTGTCATGGACAACGAACGTACCTGGCGTGATGACGAAGAGATTCGGCGCGGTATTCTTCGTATTTGGAATGTCATGCAAGCATGTGTCAATCGGGGATGTCAGCAAGAAGGGGTTCTTCCAGGGGGGCTAGGAGTTAAGCGTCGGGCTGCTAATATGTATCGATCGTTAACTAAGGAAGGCAACATTGCCCAAGATCCGACAGAGGTCATGGATTGGGTAAGCTTATTTGCTCTGGCGGTTAACGAAGAAAATGCTGCTGGTGGTCGTGTGGTAACGGCTCCGACAAACGGCGCCTCAGGTGTTATACCTGCTGTTTTGCACTATTATAGCAAATTCTGTAGAGGTTCTTCCGAAGAGGGAATCATTAAATTCTTTCTCACCGCAACAGCCATAGGGGTTTTATATAAAGAAGGGGCTTCACTATCAGCTGCTGAGATGGGTTGTCAGGGAGAAGTAGGTGTGGCCTGTTCGATGGCGGCTGGTGCTCTTGCTGCAGCCTTAGGAGCTAGTACTATGCAAATAGAAAATGCTGCTGAGATTGGTATGGAGCATAATCTGGGTTTGACATGTGATCCGGTAGGTGGACTTGTCCAGATACCCTGTATCGAGCGGAATACGATGGGTGCGATTAAGGCGATCAATGCTTGTCGTTTAGCTATGCATGGCGATGGCCAACATCGCGTTTCCTTAGATGAGGTCATTATCGCGATGCGGCATACAGGTGAAGACATGAAGAGCATTTATAAAGAGACCTCTGAAGGAGGGCTTGCTGCTCATGTTTCGGTAGCTTTGGTAGAGTGTTAACACAAACTATCTCGTCAGGTAGCTATGAATTCGTTACAGAAGTTGCGCCTGCAATTTCAGCCTCTTTTCCCCAGATTCTTGCAAAATCTGCAACAAGTAACGTTTGTTGCCAAGCAAGAGCTTCTAACCGATGAAAATGAAATCCACTCTTTATTCCCTTGCACTTACGGGCACTCCCTTTTTTCTATCGAAAATGGAGTGAATAAACGCGTTCCGAAATGCCTTAAAGTCGGTGTCGTTTTTTCGGGGGGTCAAGCGCCCGGAGGGCATAATGTCCTTGCAGGGCTCTATGATGCTCTTAAGTCCTTACATCCCGAAAGCACGTTATGGGGATTTTTAGAAGGACCCAGCGGGATTCTCGCAAATCAATGTTTAGAAATTACCAGCGAGAATTTAGCCCCTTTTCGTAACCAAGGTGGCTTTGATCTTTTAGGATCGGGAAGAGTTAAAATCGAAACAGAAGATCAGCTTAAAGCTTGTCTTTCCACTAGCGCCTCCCTGAGCCTTGATGGCCTCGTTATTATCGGTGGGGATGATTCCAATACCAATGCCGCTCTCCTAGCTGAGTATTTTCTACGAGAAAAATGTTCGACTAAAGTGATTGGCGTGCCCAAAACTATCGATGGGGATCTCAAAAACCCTCATGTTGCCATATCTTTTGGCTTCGATACTGCTTGTAAAATCTACGCGGAAATGATCGGCAATATCTGCCGCGATGCTCTATCAGCCAAGAAATATACCCATTTTATCAAGTTGATGGGACGATCTGCCTCACACATTGCGATGGAATGCGCGCTAAAAACTCATCCCAATTTGACGCTAATCTCCGAAGAAATACAAGAAAAGCAAACGACTTTAGCTCAGCTTATTTCCCAAATAGCCGATCTTATTCAACATCGTGCAGAACAGGGAAAGAATTATAGCATTCTACTGATTCCTGAGGGTATTATCGAATTTATTCCCGAAATAAAGGGATTAATTACAGAACTCAATCAGAGGTTTGCAGACGAGAACAAGCCTGATAAAGAATCACTACTTAAGCATCTTACGCCAGAAAAGAAAGAACTCTTTAGCCGATTACCCAACGAAATTCAAAAACAATTGTTAGAAAAACGAGATCCACATGGCAACGTTCAAGTATCTCTTATTGAAACGGAAAGGCTTTTGATACAATTAACGGAAAATGAGCTTGAAGATAGAGCAAAAAAAGGGTTGTACAGAGGTAAATTCAGTCCGGTGGCCCATTTCCTGGGTTATGAAGGACGTGCGGGCTTCCCTTCTAACTTCGATTGCAATTACTGTTATACCTTGGGGATGACTTCTGCTCTTTTAATTGACGAGGGCCTTACAGGTTATATGGCTTATGTCGAAAATCTGGAAAACCCTCCGGGCGAATGGAAAATTGGTGGGCTTCCCCTGGTTTCCCTATTACATATGGAAACTCGGCATGGAAAAAATAAACCGGTCATTAAAAAAGCGCTTGTTGATACTCAGGCAAAAGCATTCCATCTTTTTGATGAATTGCGGGGGCAATGGGCGACGCAAGATGATTACCAGTGGCCAGGCCCTATGCAATTTTCCGGTGATGCCACACTCACCGACACCATTCCTATAATTATTACAATTAAAAATCCCTAAATCCCATTCTCAGAAAATCGACATAAATTTACTTTTGATAAACACGCTAAGATCTTTCTGAATTACTCAATATGGTTATGCCGGGATGCTTTTGTCTTAATGCCTCTATATCATGTGATGAGAGGCCTTGCTTTTGCGTACGGCCTGCATAAAGTGTTTTAAGAGTGCTACAAGAGGTAAGAAAGTCGTCAACTCCTTTCCTTGTTAGCTTTTTACATTGCTGAATGTTCAGCTTGGTTAATTTTTTATACCGCTCCGCTATTAGTATAAGACCTTCATCAGACACATGATTACAGTTAACATCAAGAGCTTCAATTAGCGTCCAAGGACTATGTCTAAAAAAATTATTTAGGGCTTCTGTTGGGAGGCCAAGATTATTGCCGCATCCAAATGACGTTATGTGGGGGCATCCTTCAGCAATTGCATTGAGGTGGACAATATTTAAATTGGGAAAGCACCCAAGATTAAGAGAAGTTAAGCTTGAACCTCGCTTAGCTATAATATCTGTACTAATAGTTGTAAGCTCAAAGCAACTCGATATGTTCAATGATTGTAGGGAGTGACCCCGTTGAAAAAAGCTCTCAAGTCCCGTGTTAGATAGGGAAGTCCAGCTAAAATCTAGATCCGTGAGTTTTGTGCAGCCTTGTGCAATACGTTTTATCCCTTTCTCTTTAATTTTGCTAGACCCTAGGTTCAAAGACGTCAGGTTTGTGCAATGTGTGGCAAGGACACGAGCGCTCTTTTCTGAAATGTCTGCACACTCCTTTAAATTAAGATGAGTCAGGTTAGAACATTTGTTAGCCAGTGGAATTACACCGTCGTCTGTAATCGAATAGCATTTGCTAAGACTGAGAAATCTCAACGCCGTACATGTTGCAGCAATAGCTTGAGCACCAGGATTGCCAATCGAGCAATTATCGAGATTCAAAGAGGTAATAGACGGATAGCGGCTTATAAAAGGAATAAGATCATCATCTGTACATTTGCTATAAGCCAGACTGACGGTTTTCAAACCTGGAAGGAGAGCTGTTAAAGCGCGTAGCGATATAGGTGAGTCTAATCCTCGAAAATCTAAATATTCCAACCCCGCATGCAAAACACCACTGAGATCAGTTTTAAGAGCTTTTCGATAGCAAAGACTTTCTTTCCAATTCAAACATGTTGAACTTTGTAGATGCCTTCTTACAATGGGAGTCTTAACAGCGTGAGTATCTCGGTTTAAATATAAATAAGATTCTAATACTTCAGCCTGTGATAGAAAGGTTCCTATCAAGGCATCCAATGCAACAACTCCCACAAATCCACAAGTTATCGAAGTTTTTGCCAATGGAGATGCAGTTAAGGTTAATCCTTTTTTTGAATCGATAAGACGTCGCTTTTTCTGACATTTTGTTATTTTTTTTAGTGTTGAAGAGAGTGCTCGAGTTCTGTTTTCTTGTAATTCTGTGAAGAATTCTTTTTTTTGTACCTGATATTCCTCTTCTGATTCTCTAGCCTCAGGCAAACCTCTTGGATGGGCCAGATTATAGACTTCCCGTATGCACTCCCGTAATTTTCTTAGTTTTTCAATATCCTGATCATTTACTTGATTATCATCTATCACTTGATTGTAGAAGCTTTTAAAATCAGCTTTTTCTTTCTGAGCTAAACTAGATACATAGAGAGCGGGTGAGCAGTATGATGAAGAGGAACTGCCTGAGATAGTCATAGCGAAACAATTCGTTTTATGGATTGATTGAAATATTCCTGATAACTTGGTTAAGAAAATGAAGCATTTCTTCCTCTATTTCCTTAGCATTGCCCTCATAGTTGTTACAAAAAAGGCAGAAAGCATACTCCTTTCCAGAGGGAAGAATTAAATAGCCTCCGAGATTGCGGATGTGATGCATGCTCCCCGTTTTTGCTCGTAATGTAGCGCCCTGAAGAAGAGGAAAGGATTTAAGCGTTCCTTGACCTGACTGTGGAAAAGAGTCGTAGATAGAGCGATAGGTGGGATTTCTTTTGATTTCTATGAGGAGCTTCGCAAATCCTCGTGGTGTGATGAAATTAGTTCGTGAGAGTCCTGATCCATCCCGCATGACGCAAGGAATATCTAATCTCTTTAAAAACTGTTGGACTATTTTACAACCCTCTTGCAAAGTCCCTTTACCCACTGCTTTAAGCAGGTGTTCTGCATAGAGATTAATACTATGCTGGTTCATCTCATGGAGAAGATCTTTCAAAGGAGGCGATTCTTTTTTATAGAGAAGGTTCATTTTAGTTCGATTGCGAGAATTCCCCTTCTCTATTTCAACCCCTTTTGAAGCGGCTATTTTTCTCTGCAGCGCTTCTGCGCAAAATCGCGGGGGATCGGGAATCGCCGCTTTTACGGTTAAAGTAGGTTGATCCAGAGGGACACTACCGCGATAAAATTGGACGGGAGAATACTCCATTCCAAACACATACACTTGATCGCCTGATCCTTTTGGCCCTGTTTTTACTTCGTTATGGACGATGAGATGAGGGAGGGAAGGAACCGTTTTAAGTATCTTAGCCGGATCACCCTCTTTAGCTCCTGGTTGGAACGTTATTTCGTACAAGTTCCTGTTAATACTAAGCCCACAAGCACCTGCACCAAAATAATTGCCCAGATCTTCAAAAAACCAAGAAGGAGAGGCAAGCGCTGTTTCGAAACAACTACTATCGACGATGATTTTTCCTTCAATCTTCTCAATCCCTTTTTGCTTTGCAGCTTGTTCCCATTGCGTAAATATGTCTAAGGAGAGAGTGGGATCTCCTCCTCCATATACGCAGAGATTTCCATGTAAGATTCCCTCCTGATCTATCCTACCTTCATATTCGAGAGTAGTAGAAAAGCGATAGTTTTCCTGTAGGAGGGCGATTGACGCTACACTTAAGGGGATTTTTTGCAAAGAAGCAGGGATGAAGTATTCTTCTGCGTGTGATGAGCTAATCTCTTTTTCGCTCGCGATCTCGGCTATGCAATATCCTATGTGTGCTCTTTTAAACTTTTCATCTAGGCCAAATTCTCTCCCTTGCACGCGTTTGCAATAGAGCAAGACTAGGAATAAAAGTAGACCTTTCATAAGAGACATAAGGAAAATGTAAAAACAAGATTGTTGACACTCATGGTGACATCCAGATAATTATCAAAAAAGAAGAAAATCAAGGAGCACTATGACAAAAACACAAGGTTATGCGGCCAAATCCGCTACATCTCCTATGGAATCCTTTGATTTCGAAAGGAAAGAACTTGGACCGCACGATATACAAATTGAAATTCTCTATTGTGGAATTTGCCACAGCGATCTTCATGTGGTCAGAAACGAATGGAAAAATACCATTTATCCTGTCGTTCCTGGACATGAAATCCTGGGAAAAGTTGTAAAAATCGGCAACCAAGTTAACTCTTTTCAGATAGGCGATAGAGCAGCCATTGGCTGTATTATTAATTCCTGCAGAAATTGTCCGAATTGTCAAGAGGGCCTCGAACAGTATTGTCAAAATGAGTTCATGTTGGTTTTCAATAGCAAGGATAAAGAGGGGAATGTCAATTACGGCGGATTTTCTAAGCTGATTAATGTGGATGAGAGCTATGCATTGCATGTCCCCAAAAAATTTGCAGATAAGGATCTTCCGCGCGTTGCACCACTTCTTTGTGCAGGGATTACTACCTATTCGCCGCTGCGCCATTGGAAAGTTGGGAAGGGGAGTAAGGTGGGTATCGTCGGTCTTGGAGGATTAGGACACATGGCTGTCAAGCTTGCTCATGCTATGGGAGCACATGTAGTACTATTCACCACATCGCCTAATAAAATAGAGGATGCCAAACGCCTGGGTGCCGATGAGGTGATAATTTCCAAAAACACTGGAGAGATGAAAAAGCATGCTGCTTCGTTCGATTTTATCCTTAATACCGTGGCAGCTCCTCACAATCTCGATGTTTTTCTTGAACTATTAAAGCGCGATAGAACGATGTGTCTTGTTGGATTACCAGCGGAACCTCATCCGGCGCTCAATGTAGGAAATCTTATCTTTTTACGTAGGGATTTAGCAGGTTCCGTTATTGGTGGGATTAAAGAAACACAAGAGCTTCTAGATTTTTGTGCAGATCAAAATGTAATGGCTGATGTGGAAATTATCCCGATTCAAAAGATCAACGAAGGCTTTGATCGCATGCTCAAAAATGACGTGAAATACCGCTTTGTTATCGATATGTCTTCGCTAAAATAAGGATTTAAGGAGTAGTCCTATTTTAAATTAAATGATGCATCTAGAAGCCAATTATATTCGAGAGCATGGCGTTTTTCGGTATTACGGCGATCGGCCAAAATAGCAAGAGTTTCCTGGGCTGTGCCATATTTTTTAGAAATAAAGAAAGATGGAGCTTGAGTTTCTTTGTCGATCGTTTTTTCAATGTCTAAACTTGCAACCGATGTAAAGGTAAAGACCTTTGCATATTCAAATTCCAGAGGTTCTGTTTCGTTTGAAGGAACAATCAATAGTTCCTTCACCACTTGATTTTCTTTTTCTACACTAGGGAATGTGACGTAATTTTCTACCCATTCATCTATTTTCATAGCTCGTTTAGGCGAGGACACTAAATCAATTACCCATAATTTGGGACCATTTTTAATAACAGGTACTAGGTGGTAATCCCAGTCTTTCATCTTACCTTTTGCCCATTTCTCGGGAACATAGAGGAATTGCTTTCCTATCATTCCGTCTGGAACGCCCATTAAAACCAACAACTCTATAATCAGATGGGCTCTTGCAAAACAGCCTCCACCCATATTATGTAACGCTAAGAGATCTCTTAATGTCGAAAGGTAAGAAACTATAGCATGGATTTGCTCTGAAGAAATCGAGCTGAGTTTTTTAAATTTTTTAAGATCTCCAGCTACCTCCTTAGTTAAAAAAAGGCAGGGTTCTTCTTGATCTAAACTCTTAAAACTTTGGACACCCTCGGGAAAGGCAGATTTAGGTACTAATTGGAATTCGGCCCCGCCATTTTCTCCCACGAGAGATGTGCATAGAGGGTAATGGCATCTGTTTTGGTATCTCTTTCTGTAAGCTGCAATTTTCTCCACCATATGACTAACCATTTCTAAATAATCGATGTGAGTGACTCGATTAAAAAGAGGTCGTGCAATATCCCTACAGAAATTGCGATATTCACGATGGCTCATAGAAGAGATGGTAGTGATATTAGTCGTAAAGTAATTTTTGCAACGTAGATAACGCAAGGCAGCTTTGGCCTTGGTTTCCGCAGAATCCAGATGGGGCTCTTCTACAGTAGTGGGGCATCCCTCTTTGAAAGGGCTGCTCACAGGGGGAGAACTCCTCGTTGTGGAAACACAACGTAACGCCATACAATTCCATTATTATGTATATATTAAAAAACTGATATTATTATATCACTTTTATTAATAATATATAATAACGAAAATTTTGTATTAATAAAAAATTAATATATTTTCTTATCAATAATTGTAATAATTAAAAATTTTCAAAATGGCAATTTATTTTTTAATTTAGAAAGTAAATCTTTTTTTGTATGCTGATCTAAAGGTGTCAAAGGGGGACGGACTAGCTCCCATACATCCCCATAACGACTTTGCATGAGCGCTTTTATTGCAGGGATAAAAGGCAAGCCGTCCAAGGCTTTACAAAAGGTGTCTAAAAACGTCGTGTTCTCAGCGGTCAAATTAGGAAAAGCTTTTTTAGCCTGTTCGTACAAAGAAGAGATTAATTGCGGATAGGCATTGGCGATTCCGCAAATCGTTCCCGCACCTCCAGAGTGAACTGCTTCGAGAATATGCCGTTCGTTTCCTACGAAAACTTTAAAGTCGGGAAATTTTTTCAAAATCGCTTTTGTGAAAGGCAAATTTCCTTCGCTTTCTTTAATACCGATTATATTTTTGGGAAACTCTTTACGAAGAACTTCAATAACAGGCAAAGAAATAGCCACTCCACTCAATTGGGGAATATGGTAGAGCAGAATTTGCAATGCAGGTTCAGCAATTGTATGGAGGACTTGACGGTAAAAGGCTAAAACTCCTTCATCGCTAATATTTTTGTAAAAACTCGGGGGTGCGATCAATAAAGAAGTGCATCCAGATTCCAATGCTTGATGGCAAAGATCAATCGTGTCCGCAATACCCGCGCTTCCATTGCCTAAAATAATCTTTTCCGCAGGGATTCCATTTTGCATTAGGCGTTGTAAGGCTTCAATGCGCTCCTGAACAGAAAAGGAAGCTCCTTCTCCGGTTGTCCCAAATAATGCAATGCCCTGGCATCCCTGGTTAAGTAATTCTAAACAATGTGCAGCCAATTGGGTGTGATTGCATGTGTAATCGGGCAATAGGGGAGTCAAGACAGCCGCATAGACCCCATTCTGCAAACTTTGTTGTTGTGTTGAATCCATGAAATACTACCCTGGGTTAGGCCTAAAGAGAGTGTTACTATAACTCTCTCTTAGAATTAGCTGCTATGTGATGCTTCGCATCTTTCTTATGAATAGGCCCATGTCGTATAGTCAGGATCAATAGGTATCACTTGGTATTTCTGAGAATAAAGCTATGACAACGGAATTAAGAAATCAGAGAAGACAGTTTTGGATCATTTTGATCATAGTGTTCTTCGGATTTCTAGGCATTTCCATACCCTATTTGATTTTTCCACCGCTTTTTTTGAATCCAGACTATTCTTTTCTCGCGGGGAATTGGAGCGCATCCAGCCGAGCTCTCTTATTAGGAGTTACGTTAGCTGTCTATCCTTTCGGTCAATTTATTGGCTCTCCTATTCTAGGTGTCCTATCCGATGATTACGGCCGCAAGCACTTAATAACTGGCACTTTGGTATTATCTGGTATAGGTAATTTACTTGTCGGCATTGCGATTGTTAAAGAGCAATTACTCCTCTTGATTATAAGTCGGTTTTTGACTGGCTTAATGGAGGGGAATATAGCTGTAGCACGAGGGATGTGTGCAGATCTTAAATTACTTCCAAAACAGGAAACTTTTGGAAAACTTAGTGCTGCTACCTCGATCGCCTATTTAATCGGGCCTTTTTTAGGTGGGTTGATGACAGATCGCAATCTCTATGCTGATTTAAATACCTCAACACCCTTCTATTTCATTTGTGTTCTTTTCTTTGCTTTAGCTGCTCTATCTATGCTCGTGCTCAAAGAGACCTTCGTGGTGGATGTACCGAAAATCGGAACTTTGTGGCAGCGGTTTAATTTTCTTAATCGTATGCGCGTCCTATTTTCGAATAAGAACTTGAAAACTCTTATGATTACGTCGACATGCCTGACCTTGGCAGTCGATATGTATTACGAGTTTGGGCCTGTATACCTGACGATCAAGTGGACACTTATGCCGGCTCAGCTCATTTATTATAATGGAGTCTTGTGTCTGGGCCTTGCGATTGGCTATGCGTGGTTACCAGCTTTTATTGCCTCGCGCATGTCCAATTTATGGGCGATTTTAGGTGCAATTCTGGGCTTTGCTTTACTTATGGTGGGCATTGCATGGACAAATGCTACTTCCTTTATGTTGCTCTGGTTTGGTCTTTCCGGATTGGTTATCGGACTGGCCGTTACCTTGCTAACAGTAAAAATTTCTGACTGTGCATCAGATCGAATACAGGGCGAAGTGATGGGTGTCCAGCTGTCACTGCGTGTGTTGGGGGATGCCATTATTTGTTTATTTGGAGGCGTTCTTCTTTTAGTATCGCCTAAGATTATCTTGATTTTGTCTGCGGGGATTGCGATTCTCACGATGTTTTATTATAAGAGAGTGTATCCAAAGTAATTTTCTCGATTTTCAGATGGTTTAGGCTGCTTTTGCTGCCCTTCTAAGAGGAGAGAAAAATTCAATTTCAGTTATGCTATTCCCATTTGACTACAACCTCTAATAAGGAGTGCGAATATTTATGCTTATTTCACAAAACACCTCTAAGCAAATTTCAAAATTACTCAATGGCAAAAAGAAAGCACTTTTCTTGATGTTTTGCTGCCTGAATTCTCTCCTGTTAGCTGAACCCACATTTTTTTACCATGGCTCGCCTACCGATGGGATAGACTGCCTAGAACCTCGAATTGGTCACATTCCCGGCAACGAAACAAACTCTCCACCAAGTGTATATGCTTCCGATCTTCCTGCTTTTGCAGCTGCTCAAAGCTTTTCTTGGTCGACTGATGAGGGTATTGACCTTTATGTAGATAACGAGACTGTTGTTCTCGAAATTCCTGCTTCTATTTCTTCCAGACTTCAAAGCCAGGCCTATATTTATTCTGTCGATAGCCAACAATTTTCCCGAGTGGAAAGTGAGACAACAGGGCATACCTTTCGCTCTACAGGACAAGTTCCTTGTCTGCAAAAAGAAAGTTTTCAAAATGTAGTAGAAGCTATCGAATATTATGGTGGTAAGGTCATTGTTAAAGAGTAACTTAGAAGCAGGGCAGCTTGGCTTTTAATATTCGGAAAAATGGCTTTCTGGCAACGTTTGACCACCATCAACAATGAGGCTCTGCCCCGTTATATACGCAGATTCATGGGAAGATAGGAACATAACCGCATAACCGATATCTTCAGGAGTACCGAGTCTTCCCAAAGGGACTGCTCGAAGCATATTATCTTTGTATTCGGGTCCCATTGTTTCGAGCCCTTCCGTTATAATGTTTCCGGGCTCAACAGCATTGATGAGAATATCATATTTGGCTAATTCCACTGCCGCAGTCTTAATAAATCCGGCAATGCCTCCTTTAGAAGCTGTGTAGTGAGAATGGCCAGGTAATCCTGTTTGCGGCCCGGAAATCGAAGAGATGACAACAATTTTTCCATGCCTTTGATTTTTCATGGTAGGAATGCACGCTTTGACGGCTAAAAAAGTTCCGGTGAGGTTCACATTGATTACGTTTTGCCATTCTTCTAATGTCATATTTTCTAAACGTGCTTGCGGGTAGATACCGGCATTGTGACAAAGAACGTCGATTTTTCCATATGCCTTCATGGTTGCCATTGCCAATCGTTCCATATCTTGTGGATTGCTCACATCCGCTTGCACACAAATGGCTTTTTCTCCTCTATTTTCGATTGCTTCCTTCACTAAGCGTAAGGGAGCTTCCTCTCTGGCCACTAAGACGACTTGAGCCCCTTCCCGCGCAAATAGTTCGGCTATTCCGCGTCCAATACCTTTGGAGGCACCCGTTACAATCACTACCTGGCCTTCGAATCGTTTTGTGGATTTACGCTCTTCTTGAGCCCAAGTAAAAGTGGTTTGCAAAACGAGAACAGCTAAACAAATCGTATATTTCATCATAAATTCTAGTTGGGGTTGCGTGCAGAAATTGTGGCTTAATTTGCGTGAATTTTTAGAAATCGAGCGATCATAGCGTTGACTTGCTCAGGTACTTCCAGAGTGGCCCAACACCTGGATCCTATAACTTTCCCGATTTCAAATTGAGGGGCTTCTTGGCGCATCTTCTCATAGGAGCAGTGATGTTCATCTGTCAAAATACAAAGAGTAGGATAAGAAATCTTTTTTAAAGTCTCTGCTGAATTAGCATCCCATTTTAGTAGGCCTTTAAAAATTTCACCTAACGATTTTTTATCCGCGTTATTGAATGCGCTTGCAGCAATTTCCTTAGTTCTAGAATCTGAATAAAAAAATAGCGCGTTAACAAATGTCTCGACATATTCCTGATTAAAATCAGCCTTCTCCAAACTACCGATATAAGATTGTATTTCTTTAACAAAAGTCTCATCGATAAAGATGGGAGGATCAATCAAAATGAGCCCTTCAATTGCTAGTGGGTAGCTTAACGCGGTGTCGAGTGCAATATTAGCACCATTATTAAGCCCGATCAGATAAATGTTTGTTAGAGATAATTTTTTGCAAATCGTCGAAATAATAGAAGAGAGATCACGCATTTCATAACTCGATATAGGGGGGCTTTTACCAGAACCTGGTAAATCCAACTGAATGACAGTGCCATATTTTTTCAACAGGTCAATTTGATGAGTAAAAAACCTATGATCGGCGCCGGCATTGTGAATCAGCACAAAATTCAATTCTCCCGTCCCCAAAAGCTCTTCTACAAAAATTTCAGTTCCATTGATGTTCATCAAGTCTCTCTTCTCGATAGCCACTCATTCAGCTGCATTGGTGTTATTCCCAATCCTGCTAAGCGGCTTTCGTCCATTTGTTCCAAATCTTCCATAACATCTTCCACAAATGCTTTGTGATTAGCATCCGGAATCACTTCGCTTGCTCTTAGCTCGATATGTTGGAGTAAGTCAGCATTGACAAAGCCCTGCAAAATCACATCGCGTACAACATCTCTTCGCTCTTTCCTATATCTCACACGTATTTCATCGAATCCCATCGCCTTGATTGTCGAATTATAGGCAGCGCAAGTGCGAAGGTAAGAATATACATATAGGTCGGTTAAGGGGCGAACATCTTGTAATTCGTAAACGGCAATCATAGCTGACATATAATCATCAACTCGGACATCACTAAAAGCTAAGGGAACAAGATTACTTTTAATAAGAGAGATGTTTGCAGACAAACGAGCTGTCCTCTTATTTACATCTGAGAAGGCTTGTAAATAGCTAATGTGAATTAAAAGAAAAATACTCTGCTCATAGGGGTCATCTATTAATGCTGCCTTATTAGCAATTTTCTCTAATTGTTGTTCTAAGCGTTTTGGGTCCTCAAAAGGGAGGTACGTAGATCCTCCGATCCGCACGCCTTGCTTGCGGACTTTCCCTGCTTCGGAGGGTTCTACCAGGCCGTCTGACAAAAGATAGTGTAAGGTGCATATCACATTCCGGCTGACTGCAATCTTGGAAGCGTTGTCGACAAGATAACGAATAGCTTCTTTGTGATTTAGGATCATTGCTTTTTCTTCATCTAGCTTTCCTGCGGCTGTATGGCCTTGAAGAAGCAATCTTTCCGTATCTAAAAGGGAGTAGGTATTTCCTTCTAAGCGTGAAGAGTTATACGATAGATCAATAATCAATCGATTAAAAATTTGATGGGCATAAGTGCCTGCTGGATCGTGGTCACTACTTCGCTGTCCAGCTGCATGCAACTGTTTACGCAGTCTCTCTTGCACATAATAAGTAGAGTTAGGTTGGTAATTATCAAACCAGGTGTCCGCATAAGCGATCGGCAGACGCTCGAACAAAGGTCTTTTTACCATCTTTATAGCTTCCAAACTTGCAGAACTAAACCAACTACTTACATCATCTTTGACCTCTTCCGATCGACCCAGGGCCATGTATTTAGTTCCTCGTTTGTGGCCCGTTTTCTTTATAGCGCCCTCTTTAACTAAAAGACTTAACCAACGCCTAACTGATCGTTCTTTAAAAGTATCACCCAAGAGGAGCATAAGGTCAGGAAGGCTAACCGGTTCAGGCTCAACGCCTAGCCGCCTTAATATTAGCATCTTATTATCTCGTAAAGTCATTCGGGGGCCGCCTTTTTCTCCTAATACGGCCATTTTAACAAAGATACGGCCATTATTCAATCTAATTTGGCCGTATCTCTCTAAATACGGCCATTTTTCAAGGATTTTGGCCGTATTCTTGTGATACGGCCACTAAAGCTTCATAGAATATTGGATTGCTATTAGTAGAAAACGAAAAACTACTTGGACGATAGGGCGAACTCGCGAATTTTCCCCGTAATCGGTGCTGAAGAATGAAGAGATAGAAACTTCTCTATCGAAGTAACCAAAGCCATTGGAGTTTCTATCATGGGATAATGACCAGAACCTTTACAACGCTCTAACTGAGCATTCGGATACCACTTTAAAAATGTATTAGACATGAGTGCTTCACTCAGGACTCCAGAATCATATTCACCAAATAAGACTAACATAGGGGTTGGCAAACCTTTCACTGATTCAGAAAAATCCGTATGAAAAAACATGTGCATATACCCTAGCCGAGCTTGACTCGTAGAGTGTTGGCGGATGTCTGCAATCATTTTCTTAGCAAATGCCTCTGTAAACCGATTACCAATTAGTGTATTGACAAATCCGATAGCCGCTTCATCATCGCTCGTGGCTATGCCTTTAAAAAAATCGATTATCTCTTTAGGTGCTGGTGTTCCGCAAGCGGGAACAGGTGTTATTGCAACTACGCTTTTAATCCTTGAGGGATTGTTTACAGCGATTTTTTGAACAATCATCCCTGACATAGAGTGTCCGATTAGATGGAATTCGTTCCAGCCTAAGAGATCAACGAGGTGAATAGCGTCAGAACTTGCTTCTTCAACCGAATAGGTCCCTTCCATTCCTATCGAATTACCATATCCACGCAAGTCTACAAAAGCGTAGGTGTAATCGTTGCTATTTAGGTAGGGGAGCATGGAATCATAACTTGTCGAATCGGTAGTCCAACTGTGCATCACAAGAACCTTTTCTCTCCCCGATCCAATTTGTTTATGAACGATGAATTCCATATTTTGATTCTCCGATGAGTTAATAATTTGCGTTGACAAAATCAGCATGAAGGCCAAAAAAATCCTGCTAAAAGGAGCTAATATTGTTAGAATAAAGGCAAACATAAAGAACAGCTTTGTGGGTTTGGATTTAGGGTAATGAGAAAGAATAAGCGTATGCTTTTTCGGTCAAAAATAGAACCAATTATTCATTCATCG
Organism: Chlamydiota bacterium; assembly: GCA_013288005.1. Taxonomy (GTDB): domain Bacteria; phylum Chlamydiota; class Chlamydiia; order Chlamydiales; family Rhabdochlamydiaceae; genus JABDCS01. Next base: position 39,253 of record JABDCS010000011.1, read on the forward strand.
AAACTGTATGTTCTTCTTTCGGAATCACATATACGCAGCAAAAGACTTTAGGTCGGGAATTTTTCCATTGAAAAGCCGAACGTTTGAACATTTAACAAACGTTCGTTAATGTGCTTAGCACAGAAACATTCTCGAACCAATTCATCGAGGAAATGAAGCAGCTCTATGAACTTCAAATCTTTTAGATATTCGCCTTCTTGGGACTTGAGAAGTTTCCTCTAAGACAAGAGAGGGGCTTTAACTTGGATTTGAGAAGCAACGTAATCCTTTCATCTCTTTGGTCTCCTAGCTACTTCGCTGGAGCATAAACACTACTTTTCTGCTACTAACAAAAAACCTAATACTAAGCAGTTAGTCGAATACGCAAAAATCTTGCGAGTCAATATAACCCCTTATATTTTGTCCTACACCACAGAAACACTGATCTAGAAAAATCGTTCAAATCTCACTAAGAGCTATTGCTAAAGAAACAGGCAGAGATCCTGATGACCTGTGGCAAAACCTTATTTTAGAGAGATTTCTCGTTCGTTTGGCGAAATCCAACTATCGAGATCGCTTTGTTTTAAAAGGGGGTGTATTACTCTCTAAATATCGATTTAAATCGAGAAACAAGAGATCTTGATTTTCTCGCCAGAGGAATTAGCAATAAAGTAGAAGATTTTTTTTATATTTTTGAACAAGTTGCATGGATAAATCTTGATGATGGTTTTACTTTCCAAAATGTCAAATATCCTTCAGAAAACGAATGAGTTACAAAATGAAAAAACCGGAAACGCTTTCATTTCTGAAAATGTTTCCGGGGATATGCCCAGAATAGGACTCGAACCTACACACCTTGCGGCACCAGAACCTAAATCTGGCGTGTCTACCAATTTCACCATCTGGGCAAAGGAAGAATTCTAATTTCTTTAGCTCTTATAATCAAGAATCTTATTCGAAAAATTCTTCGGTCGAAGTTTCCCAGAATCCTCTGCTAAATTTCCTTGTTCTTACACATGACATTCAATAGATAAAAAATAAGATAGTTATGCTATTTTTTTAGGATAAATAGAATCCATTAAATGCAAAAATAATTAAATTGATAATAAAAACGGGAGATTTTATTATGGCAATTAATTTTATAATTTCAATTCTATGGCAATTAACTCACAATTTAAACCCGAGTACTTGCGCTCCTACTCAGCCTTACAGAATTATCTCGTTGGCCCATCCACTGATCAATGCGTAGAACAGAAGGTTCTTCAGGCAAGTACGGTCAATTGGAAGAAGTGGCATTGGATTGAGTGGCTAGCTGAGCCTTTTGCCCCTATCTACGCTTTATTTTTGAGAGGATTGGGATCGTTAATCTATTACGCAGGATTTAGCCGCAAAGGATTGCAACTTGATTTAGAAAGCGATGTGTATGAACATTCGCATTTGAGAAGCGGCTTTAGGTTATTCGGTGATGATTATTTGGCGCATTCTATCAATAGTTATTCTCCTGAAGCCATTGACCTCTATCAACAACAACCCATACCTGTACAAAACCTTACTTCTCCTAAAATTCAGCAAGCGATTGATCCACAAAGAACTCTTCTGGATTTTGATGTAAAGAATGGTTGTTGCAATGGAAATGTTCTTTGGATGTTGCGAGCTTATCTCAAAACCAAAAAATTTTTCACCAATTCACGACGGCACTTTCAAGCCCTAGGCAGCCTTTTTACTCGTGGAGCGCCTACTGAAGCTGCACTCATTCACAAACTCTGTCCTCAAAATACTTTCCTTAAGTTACGAGTCACACAAGAGGGTATACTTTTCAGCGGTAAAAATAAAAGTGCGCAAAAATGCTGTAGTGCCATATTTCGGGCATTAAAAAATCTCGATGAAGGTGCTTATCGTATTGGCGTAGGAAAACATGCCCTCGCGTACATAAGTCCAAACAAAAAGGAAAACTATTTTTTTGATCCCAATCTCGGGACCGCTGCTATTAGCAATCAAAAACGCCTCTTAACGTTGACCGCCATTATTTATGAATATTACAGCAGTGAAAAGAAACCTAAGAATGGGAGGCTGAAGAATCTTCTATTCTTTTTGCACAAATTTGAGCTAGATGAAACTTAATTAGTATATCTCAAGTGAAAGACGCTCCCAAACTTTGCCTAAAACAAAGCTTGGGAAGTCAGAAGATTTCGATTATTCGGCTTCATAGAGAGGATGGATCGAAAATCCCGCCTCTCGAACAGTAAGAATCAATGAAGCAATTGCTCCCCATTCTGCGCCCTTATCAATATGCAAAAGCACTTTTGTCCGTGCGCTGTCCGGGGGAAGAAGTCCATTCATCTGCTGACGCTTCAATTCTGTCTTGATCATCTCTGTATTTTCTACGAGATAATCCTGCGTCTCTGTAAGCCATTTATACTTTCCATCTTGTGTCACTCCAAGATCCACATAATAGCTATCTTCGGAAGGAGGCGTTTTCTCTTCGCCTTGTTGCTGCGCTTGCACTAGTTCGAGTTCGCTGTCATAAAGCACCGTACGTGTTACAGCTAGAACAGCAAAAATGGCTACAACAAGGAAAAGGAAATCCACCATAGGGGCCATGTTAAAACCACCTTGGCGCTTGAGTTCTTCATCCGGCACAAGACTCATGATCGTTTCTCCTCATACAACTTAGATACTAGTATACTGGCGGTCGATTCCACTCTTGTCAGTTGTTTCACTAGGCGATATTTGGATGTGGAATGCAAAACAAGAGCTACAATCGCGAGCAAAAGACCAGCGACTGTTGTGCCTACAGAAATCCCTAATCCATCAAAAAGAGAATTCATGCTTTCTAGGGAACGGTTAATGTCATAGAAGGCATAAAACATCCCAATGACAGTACCCAACAATCCAATCATCGGAGCCACAATCGCCACATCATTAAGAAGAGCAAGCCGACGCCAGAACCTTCCTGAAGATCGCTTACCCTCGCTTTCCATCATATTGAGCATTTCCATTTTATTCTTATGCTCGGCTTGTAATCCCGATCTGACCATGCAACCGAGTAAAGAAGTGCTTCCTTGACAAAGCGCTAATGCCTCGCCGACATTGCCAGCACTCATTTTTTCTTGCAAACCGGCCAGCATTTCTGGTGGCATGAGCTTTTCTGTGCGCATGTTCATAAGAGTGAATAGCCAAAGCGCTACAGTTACCATTGAAATGGCGAGCAATACAGAATAAATCCATGGGGCTCCGGCAAAAACCTCCCGCATGTTGACGTGTCCAGAAGTGTGAGGCGTTTCTGTACGAGCCGCCGGAAAAATGGGCGACTCTTCAGCTATTGCGGCATCACTTGCAGCTGGTTTTTTCTCGGGGTGAACGGAGAGTTTTGCACGCAAAGGCTCTGTTACATTTTCTGTCGATTTCTTATCCATCTGCGAAAAAATCTCTTTTTCAGCAGGGGCTAAAAGAATAGGAGTTAAGATAGGGTCTGGTGCAACTAAAATAGTAGATTCCTCTTCCTCTTGCATTTCGGGAAGAGTTTGGAAGTCTTCATTGACAGATGGAGCTGAAAATTCCTCGGTCGATGCCAGCTGGGCACTAATAATCTCTACCGTAGGGGAAGTCGATTGAAGCTCTTTAGGAGCGTCAAAAGGTGGCACCTCGGCGCACAAGCCGCTAAAGCCAAGAAGGGTAATACAGAGAAGAAACGGTTTTCTCTTCATAGTGCGACACTCCATAAAAAAACTTTTTGATAAAAATTACCTTAACAACGGAGAAGGTATTTCGCAAGAAGCTTATTTGTGAGAAGTATGAAGGAAAACAGGGAGCTTTTACTTCTTGAAGACTCTTTGAATTTCTTTAAAGAGTCAGGTTGGGGAATGTTTGCAAAGGCTCCGAAGTGACCAATTGCTAAGAAGAACGGTGGAATGCGTGTTATTGGGTGGACTCTGCTGTAGCGAACTCTTCTATTCCCTCTATTTTTAAATGAGGGCGCGAGCTAACAACTTTAGCCAATCCGGCATAGGTAAGTTTGGGACAGCCCCGGCAACTAATGGTTGTGATGTTGGGACAACTTTCACTTAGTTCGACCAAGCCACTATCGGTAAGTTCTGTACAGTAATCTCCGTTGAATGTTGTCAAGCTTGGACAACCTCTAGCTATTACCCCTAAACCATGATCAGTCAGAGGATGTTTCGTTGTTGCAAGGGGGAAACCACATTTAATATAAGTTAAATTAGGACAACGTGCTAATTGCATGTAACCTGCTTCGGTAAGTTTTTTACAGCTGCTGCAATCGATGCTTTCTAAATGAGGTAATCTTTCAATTATCGCTTCTAAACATTCATCTGTAAATTCCTTACAATAACTAAAATTGACGCTATTGAGTTTGATGCACTTCTCAGCTAATTTTTTAAACCCTCTAAAAGTAATTTTATAAGCGCCCTCAAAATCGACATTGTTTAATTCTGGACAAGCATTGGCTATGTTTTCAACATCGCAATCTTTCAGAGAAAGATTTCTACAATTTAGGCTTGTCAAGGAAGGACAACCTTCTGCAAAAGCGGTAAGAGGCCTAGAAGCAATATCACGGCGTTCGTTAATGTTGAGACTCACCAAATGAGGGCATGCCTGTAATAAGAATTTCAACCCTGTATCTGTAAGGGGTAAAATCTTGGTACTCGATCCTTCCAGATTCAAGTTCGTCACCAGGAGTCCGCCTGCGCGTATTGCTTTTGCTAGATTTTCACAAGTTTTATCGGTAAGGAACAAGTAAGGCAAATCAATCCTTGTTACATTTGGAGAATTTCTTATTAACTCTATGGCTGTAGGCATTTTATCATCAAAATATCTAGGAAAACTGATATGAGTTAAATCATGGCAATGTTTTATGAGTGCACCTACAAAAATTTTTTGTTTGGCTTGAGAGTCAACAGTATAAGAAGAGGTCTCTGAAGTTCTAGAAGAGTCTGAACCCTCCTTTATGCTTTCTTTTACTGTTTTCATGCTAACGCAGTTTTGCAAATCAACTAGTGTACTTTTTCCAAATCCTATTTTGTGCTGGATAGTGCGTCTGGATCGTAGCTGCATCATGAGCATCGTTGCTCGTAATTTTTGACAATCGCGATTGCAAGCGAAGTAGTTAGCGCCTGTCTCCGAAGAACAATAAGAGAGCATTTCTCCAGGAAGCGAAAATTGTGCAGGGGTAGCTGTAAAAAATAATTTCATTAGCCTGGGACTCGAGTATTCTTTAGGTGCGGACAAGACAGAGGCTGTTGGAGCCTTCATGCGTGCACGCATCGAAGCGATTGAAGCCGCTGATAGTGTTGTTACGACAGGTGCTGATTCCGTAGTAGTGGATGGATCAAAAGCTTCCAAAACGGCCATTTCGACTTCTTTAGGAACAACTGCAGGAACACTAGGATTGCTTGAATTAAAAACAGGAGTTAATGACATTGTATTTCTCAAATATTAAACAAATTACAAATATTTTAATATAAATTAATGTAATAATCAATTTAATAAATGTAATAATAGATAAAATGTGAGTAATAAATGTTTTTACAATCTATAAGTCAAAAAAATAATTGTAATACAAATGTTTATTGGAGTTTTTTTATTAACTTCTTTGTTTCCTGATCTTCAAATTGCTGCTTACAACAGATCTGTGGATGCATAGATAATTAGACGAGGATTCGCTCTTCTTATTCTAGCCAAACCCTCTTTAGTAAGTACATCGAAGCAAAGCAGGGTTTGCATTTTTCGGCATCTTTCAACAAGGGCTAGAACTCCCTCATCCGTCACATGTTGATTAGAACTGCAATCAAAGCTAGTCAGATTGTGACAATTTTCAGAGATTGCAAATAAGCTGGCATTGGTGATGTTCGTTGAAGAACAACGTAGCTCCATTAATTGCAGACATGTATTCGCTACCTCACCCATGCCCAAATCACTAATATTAGAGGTGCTGCAATTGATTTTTCGTAGCGTGTCACGTCGTTGGGTCAATGCCACAAGACTTGCATCTTTTAGTTCGCAGAATTCTATACTCGCATTACGCAAATTCCTACATACAGTCGCTAAATCTCTAAAACCCTCTTCCTCGATATTGGGACATCCAGAAATATCGACAGTGGTTAAATTCGGTAACTTCCTGATAAACGTGCTGAAAATTCTATCCGTCATTCCCCGACTTGCAGAAAAAACCAGAGTAGTCACCTTGGGCATGGGTTTAAGTCTTGGAATTAAAGCTAGCAAAGGTTCTTGGCGAAAAGACAAAAGGTGGAAATCTACTCTTATCAAATAGGGCAGATTGTTTAAAAGATCGGCGACTTCGCAAGGATATCTAGCTAATTGTCTAGTCAGAGTAATATGTCCTAGAAAAGAGCAGTTCTTCTTGAGACTTTCAAAACAATCCTTGGGATGTTCTATAAATTCCTCGGGCTCCTTTAGGGGAAAGGCAGAAAGAGAATAAGGGATGGGCAAGCCGCGTAAATTAGTGCATTCTAACGAAAGATCTTCCCATGTGATGGTGGGGTTTACAGCTCGAAGACCTTTCATAAAATCAAATATTGTAAGAATGCTCATACCCCAAGGGTTTTGAGGACGGCTTCTCTCTCTTATTTGGATATAGAGAATTGGTTCGCGTAAACACAAAGATGCGCGATTGACACGTGCACATGCCATAGATGCTCTAGTAGATAAAAAAGATATCACTTGAGTAGCAGTGTAATCGGTTAGCGAAGCTCGGCCTAAAAGTTGCATCCCTTGCATTGTTTTAACCTGACGTGAGCGAGAAGAAGATGAGCTGGTTGAAGAAGAACTAAAGGAAGGGGGACATACTGTAGCTTCTGTTACTGGTCTTTCACTTGTTCTTGGTAAAGAGGTAGCTCTTTGAGATAGGGCTGGGGCGATGTTGAGAGTTGCCAGGGCTGGACGTGAAAGGTTAGGACAAACGGGCTGCTGAGAGATCGAACCAGAAGAATGACTTGATGAAGAAGAACTGGAGGAACTGGGCAATGATTCAACAGCTGCTTCGAAGACCCTCGCAACAACAGGTGATACAGAAGACGCAGTTCGCGAAATTATGGGGGTAGCAGATTGTTCAATAGCAAAAGGTTGCGCAACAACTGGCGGGGTAAAAGAGCCCTTAAATGATTGATCAAGTGACGCATAGGAGACTGGTGAGGAGAAGCAACATTTTAAACATGAAGGTAATGACACAATATATCCGTTATTAAAAATTCATGAATTTTTAATTAAATCCGGATAAATTTCAATTGTTCAAAATAATACTTTAAAAATTTGATATTATATGGTTATGATAAAAGCAAATTTATTAATTAAAATTCGATTTTTTTTTGTAAAAACAAATCGTTGATCTATTGATCAACGAATAAAAGTTATGTGAGGGTAATCACGTTTTAACTTATTTACACATTCATCGGAAATATTTTTACATTTGCTACAATCAATATAATTCAAGTGATGGGGGCCTTGAATTACATTTGTTAAATCTATATCGGTAATGTCCTCACAACCACTAAAATCAATTCTATTCAATCGAGGACAACATTCAGCTAGAGTTTTTAAGCACTTATCTGTAAATCTGTAACATTGATTACAAATAATAGTTGTCAATTGTTTGCATTGTAGAGAAATGTGACGAAAATTTCTAAACCCAAAATCAGCTCCTTCTATATTTAGGGTTGTTAATGAAGGGCAATATACGGCTATATGATCACTCTCATCAGCCTCAAGTTTATATAAACTGCAATTGAGATTTTTCAAGGAAGGATATATCACATACCGAAAAACGGGTAAGCGCCCCCTATGTTCTGAGAGCAAACATTTAGAAAGATTAAGGCTAGTCAGATGAGGGGAAGCATAAACCAAGTCACCCAATCCCGACCTTGTAAGTTTTCTATCTTTAAGTGCAATACTATAATTACAGTTTTCTAGATTAAGATCAGTTATTTTAAGCCCACCTTCAGATATAGCTTTAGCGATATCGTGGCACATTTCGTCTGTAAGAGGAAAACCACTCAAATCGATACTTGTTAATTTAGGAGAGTTTTTTATTAACTCAATCATTGCAGGTAGATGGTTTACCCAATGCTCTGGAAAACTAACATGTGTTAATTCAGAGCAATTTTTGTTAAGGGCTTGAACTAAATCAAGGGGGTTTTCAAGGAGGTCTTTTTTGGAAAAAGTAGAAGAATTTGCAGCCGAAGGCCGTAAAGTAGTTAATGTACTACATTGAGTTAAAACCCTTTCCCACCTTTCTTCTTTCGTTCCTTCACTAAAATCCCGCAATTTATAGAATTCACTAATGCTAAACCCAACAGAATGCAAGGGATGGCTTTTAGCTTTTAGTTGTATGGTTAGGAGCTTGTTTTTTGATTTTAAACATGGACGATTGAGTTGTAGATACCTTTTTGCATCGTCTGTAGATAAAAAAGATAGTATTGAAGAAGTTACTTTAGTATTTACGGAAGTCCTGCCAAATAAATTAATATCTCTTGATGGTTGTTCTACCATAAGAGCCGGATGGGAAGTGCTTGAACTTGATGCAGAGAAAGTTGAAATAGCGGCTGGCGCACCTTCTTCAGATTTTGCAATAAACGAGGTGGGCCCATGAGGCCATGAGCTACACGTGCTACTAGTAGAGGATAAAGACATATATTCCTTGAATTGATAAAATTATAATATGATATTATAAAGTAATTAAATTTATAATTAAACTGAAATATTTAAAAATAAAAAATAACAGTTCAGATAAAAAAGTAATATAACAATTATTTTTTTTAAAATGGAAAAGTTAAGAAGCTAGGACAGTTTTATAAATCAGCGAAGCTTCGGAGTGATAATTCACCGTGAGGAACAAAGGCTTTTTAGCCTAAGTACACGCTCAATTGGAAAATTACATCCCAAACAATCAATTATTTTTAGCTTAGGACAATTGGCAATGAAAGTTTCTAAGGCTCTATAGGAAATTTGATAACAAAAAGAGCAATTAAAAACTTCCAAATTAGGACAAAAAGGAGCCATCGCTATCAAATGTTCGCTTTTTAGCAAATTACAAGAAGTACAGTTGATACTGGTCAGAAGAGGCAAAACTTTAACAAAATCTACAAGACCAGCCCCAGAAATCTTAGAGTTGCTGCTTAAATCGACGATTTTCAAGCCGCCACAATGTGCAGCTATTGTCCGTAAAATAGGGGCTGTAATATCGCATGAATTACAAGAAAGTGTATCTAATGCAGGAAGAGCTTGGAATATAGCTTGGCAATTTATCTCTTTAAGACCGCTAGTCGCTGAACAATCGAGGCTTGTTAAACGTTTACAACCTTTTGCTATTAATTCTAAACCAGCCGCTGTTAGATTATTATAAGCATAATTGAGAATTATGAGTTTACTACATACTTTTGCTAATGTTCTGGCACTTTCATCTACAAGACCGCAATGGTCAAAAGTAGCGTTTTCCAAATCTGGACATGCGTTAATTAAATCTCTAAAGGCCGCTTGACTAAAAGCAACAAAACCACAATTGATATGGGTTATATGGCGACCGCCGACTCGAATGGCTGTAGTTAGGGAGTCGCAATTGTCCTCAGAGAGATTTATGTCGCTAAGATCGATACTTGTTAAATTAGAGGATTTCTTTATTAGATCCATTATGGTGGTCGTATACTCTGACCAGTACCAAGGAAAACTCATGTGGGTTAACTTTTTACAATTTTTCACGAGAGCTTCAGCCACAACTACAGGGTTTTCATTATAATTATTAATCCGACCATCAGCGGGACGTCGAGGCGAAGGACGTAAATGGGTCAATTCAAGAGGTGGCAAAAGTTCATCCCACTCTTTTTTTAAACCATTACGAAATTTCTCTAGTGAATCTACAGATAATCCTATTCGGTCTGCTGGATGGTTGGTTGCTCTAAATTTTAATTGCGTAAGGAGGATGTCGGCTGCACCTACTGCACACGAACGATTGATCAGCCTGTAGCTTAAAGCATCTTTTGTTGCGCAATAGGATAGCATCGAAGTGGGATAAGCTTTGAACATTGTGGGAGTTGAATTAAAAAATTCATCTACCAATCTTTGTGATATAGGACGCTCGGGGATAGGTAAAGAGGTCGAAGAAGAACTGGATAAAGATACTGAGGATCTACTAGCTGCTAAGGAGGCGCTGATTTGCCTCTCTTCTCGAGTAGAGAAAGTCGACGTTCTTACAGACCTTAGAGAGGGGATTGCAGGAGTTTCTGTAGCTGTTGAGGAAGTGCTCGGTGCAGCAGAAGCTATACCTTCTAGTAGCGGTGCCGTTGCGGCTGCAACTGCAGCCTCGACTCGAGAAGGTGGAGTATGCGTTGCAGCTAGGACAGTACTAGCCGCTGTGCCTTCAACAGAATGTGCTACAGGTGTAGTAATAATAGCCATGATGGATACCTTACATTAGGGGTTTAATGAGCGCTCTGAGGTCATTGCTGCTATTCTGTAATGATGTACGGAACTTGGAGATCATGTTTGCGACAATGTTTCACTATAATGCCTAAAATTGGATCTCTAATATTACAGTGTTTGCAGGTAATTTTTTTCAATTTAGCTAATGCTGGGAATATTTTTCTGGAATTTGCTTTTGTAAGACCCTTAATTCCAGAACAATCCAGGTCTGTCAAATTGGGAAGACCTTTTGCTACGACTTCTAACCCTACAGGAGATAATTGGTTAAAGCCTAAATCGATTTTCGTCAGTTTCCTACAACCTTCTGCTAAGACTCTTGCACATGTATCATCAAGTCCACAAAACTGAAAATTAGCACTTTCCAAATATGGGCAAGCATTGACTAATGTCTGAAACTTTTGGCGCAAATATGTATAATGACAACATAGCTTAGTTATACGAGGACCGCTTTCGCGTAGTGCATCTGCAACAGCTTGCCAATCACTCTCGCTATGAATCTCAAGTTGACTGAGATTGATACTTGTTAAATTTGGGGAATTCCTAATTAAATCTATCACCGCAGGAATTTGTTTAGACCAATAGCTAGGAAAACTCATATGAGTTAACCGCGGGCAATTTGTTACAAGCGCTTCTACTACAGCACTTGCTGCATCATGCCCAGCACTTGCTGCATCATGTTCTGGAACCTGAGGACCATCCAAAGTGCGAAGAGCTACACTATATAGAGAAGGACGAGCTACACTAAAAGTAGGCCCTACACAATATATAGAAGTTAGAGTACTACAAGAGCTCAACATTCCATTCCAGCTTGTATTTAAAAGTGATCGAAATTTCTCTAGCGAATCTATGGTTACTCCCGACCTACGAGTGGGATCACATTGTGCGATTAATCGCATATGATGGATTGTAGGTGGAGCTATTGATACGGCTACATTACATCCTCTATTCACCCTCTTATAGTGGTTTATAGTTTCTTTAGAACAAAACCATAACACTATACCGCGATATCCGTTTAATTTTGATTGATCGCCTCCAAAGAAAGCTTGTGTTAATCGCAGAGAGGAAGATCGTTCTGCGATAGATAAGGAAGAAGAACTAGAGGAAGATTGAGCGGAGGGAGTTAAGGTTCTTACAGACCTAAGAGATGCGGCTGCCGGAATGGTTGTAGAAGATGATGAGGAAGCACTCAATGCAACAGAAGATATCCCTTCAAGCACCGGTGGGGCTGCCGGAGTGGTTGTAGAAGATGATGAGGAAGTACTCAATGCAACAGAAGATATCCCTTCAAGCACCGGTGCGGTTGCGGTTGTCACTGTAGCTTCTTTTCGAGGAGATATAGTTTGAATTGTTGCTGCAGTAGGAGCGAGCAAAGCTTCTTCGCGTCTGGAAGCGCTTCCAGGCGTTGCAATAGAATCCATTATAGTTTCTTGAGGCAAAGCTTCGTAAGCTGAGGGCCAGCAACATTTAAAACATGATAAAACTGTCATTTTAATTCCTATTTAATTTTTATTAATATTTAATTGTATAAAATTTTAATAAATAATACAACTTTTTTAAACAGAATGTTATTAAAATTGTAAGATTGTTTTAATTAAAAATTTGATTCAATTATTTATTACTACAAAAAATAGGGGGAATATATTATCTCTATTTTAGGCTATGAATTTTACGCGAGGATACAATCCTCTTAATTCATCTAATTCTTTAGCTGAAACATTACATGCACGACAATGGATTTCGGTTAAATTTGGAAAGTTTTTAGCTAAATATGTTAAGCCTTTGGCTGTAATTTCATAACCTGAGCAATCGAAGATACTTAAAGTTGGGAGAATGGGGACGAATTCCCACAACCAATCATCTACAGAACAACATGGAGCAAGTCTCTTTAGTTGAGAAAGCTCTGGAGCCATTTCTCTCCAATTTGTTTCGGTCAGACAATACACTTGGGGTTTGAGACTAGTCAGGCACTTCAAACCTCTAGCAATTATCTCAAAGGCTTCTGGGGGAGAAGGAACATCTTCACCTAGATCTCCATATCTTAGGGTAGTCAATTTAGGACAAGCTTCTGTTAATGCTCTGGCATTTCCTACTGTAAGACCGCATCTAGTTATATCATGAGCTGCTACTAAATTGGGATGATCATCATATGTAATATGTTCAGTTGCTCTAGGACCACATCTAGTGAAACCGGACCCAGTAAAATCCGCATTTTCTAAATCGGGACATGCACGAACTAATGTCCTAAAACCAAGTTCGGTCATCCTGGAAATTCGGCAATTAAGAGAAGTTATGCTGAGTTCCCTTCCCCGTATTGCATCAGAAATGGAGCTGCATGTTAAGTTACTTAGCACAATGCTTCCAAAATCAAGACTTCGTAAATTACGAGAATGTCTAATTAAATACAGGGTAGAATAATCTAGGCGGTATATCCAACTCGCAAGAAATCTGACGTGAGTTAATTTAGTACAATTTTTTACAAGAAGTCGGGCGATCATTGATTGATCGTTATTTTCTACGTCTTTTCGACGAGCACTGCGTAAAGCAGTTAATTCGCTACAATGGGATAAAAGAGCTTGCCAGTTAGCTGCTACTTTTCGATTTATTGCACAACACCCACGAGAATCTTCAGGACGAGGATGTATGGCAAAATAACTCGTAAATTCCGCGAGTGAGTCAAGGCTTAATCCTATGCGGTTTGCAGGGTTGCGTCTCTCTTCTAAATTTATAAGTAGGATATTTGTACGTTTCCCGCCACAACAACGATTAATGTGAGAATAGTGCCAAGCATCAGATGGTGAGCAATAAGTTATGATTGATTTAACAAAGTTAATGCTTAAATCTGAATGGGTTGGATAAAAGATCATTCTTTTACCAGCCGATGGTGGAGCAGCCATATCGGGTAAAGGGCTGGACGAAGAGCAGGATGAAAGGTCAGAACGTCCTCCGATTACAGCTAATTGGGCTCTAGCTACAGAAACTTCTGTTAGAGGCGAGACTGGAGCCTCCGCATGCAAAGAAAGAGCTCGAGATGCTAATGCTGATGATGGTGTACAAACTGAAGTTGCTTTAGCTGTTGGAGATGTAAGAGAAGTCATGGCTGCTTCTAATGATTCATAAGCTGTTGGTGAGCTACATTTAATAAAAGACATTTGATTTCCTTAATTTATAAAAAATATTATATTTATAATAATTATTATAATATATATTAACAAAAAAAATCAAATTTTATTTAATATATTATTAATTTAGATATTTTTATTTTATAAAATGTAAGTCGCTGAAAATCAAGCGTCTATGCACTTAGGACTCTTATTTGGCTTTTGAGACGGCCGTTATGACTCTTTTTTCGATTCATTAATGCTTGCTACTTGGGATAGGTTTTTAAAATTTCCCTAAAAACAGGACTAATTCTATGACATCTATTAAAATTTAATTGTTTTAAATGAAGACAATTTTTCAAAAATGCATTTACGACCGCATCCGTTACATTTGTGCATCCAGACAAATCCAGGCTAACTAAGTTTGGACTGTTTTTTGGGAAATTTTAAAAACCTATCCCAAGTAGCAAGCATTAATGAATCGAAAAAAGAGTCATAACGGCCGTCTCAAAAGCCGAATA
>JABDCS010000011.1:53309-54920 GCA_013288005.1 Chlamydiota bacterium
TTTGGACTGTTTTTTGCTAAGGATAGAAGAGAATCCTCGGTGAGGTTAGGGCAGTTAGAAAAGGATATGTCCGTGAGAGAGTGGTTTGTCTGTGTCAACAACCCTGGGTCGGTTAAGTTTCGGCAATCACTTAAACGGACACTTCTTAAACTCGTGCATCCAGACAAATCTTTTAGACCTTCATCTGTTAGAAGATAACACCCTCCTAAATCCACACTAGTTAAGTTAAGATTAGAGGCTAACATTTTAATGCCTTTATTTGTCAGCTTGTGACACCCGTTAAAGTTAGCGTGTACTAGACCTCCTCTTACGGATAAAGCGATCAGTCCCTCGTCACTGATATCCGAACAGGACATAAAATTAGCACTTCCCAAAAGTGGACATTGGGCAGCTAATTTCTTTAAACCCTCATCTGAGATTTTACTACAGTAGTTACAGTTGATACTTGTCAGTTTTCTACAACTATTTGCTAATATTCCCATACATCTGTCTGTTAGAAAATTACAGTAACTTAAATTAAGCTTAGCTAAATGAGGACAAATTATTAATCCTTCTAGACATTCTTCTGTAAGTGAAGAACAGTTCTCCAGATTTAGAGTGGTTAAATTAGGACAGAGCCCAATAAGTTTTATCAAATCGTTATCTCTAAGCATGTAAAGGAAACTCAAATCAATACTCGTGAGTTTATGAGAATTCTTAACGAGCTCATGGATATCGGCAAGTGGACAAATCAAATAACTAGGAAAACTAATGTGGGTTAAATCTGAGCAATTTCTCCTAAGAGCTCCAATGAAATCCACCTGATTTTCTGTATAGACTCTACCAAAAAAACGCGGTGGCCTGTTCCCTCGGTGAAGACCGGTTAATTTTGTGCATGACTTTAAAACAAAATCCCAGTTTACACCTGTTTCATTTGTTAGACTAAAGGCTGATTGATATTCACACAGTTCGCCCATGCTTAGTTCTTTTTTGTCCTTTAATTGCATTTCTAGAATTGATGTTCTTAAATCTCTGCAAGCACGATTAACCCCGGCATAACAAGAAAGATCCTCATGAGAAAAATAATGCGCTATATTAAACATGTAGTTTTTGATACCGGAGGTGGTTTGATGAAAGAGGGATAGGTAATCTGATTTAGCTGCTCTTGGCTCTCTCATGATATCACTTTTTAGAGTTCGTGCCGGTAAACTCGATGAAGAAGAGGCAGATAAAGACAGGGTTGAAGGAGGCATAGTCAAAAACATAAATGAGCCAGGTGATGGAGTCGCTTTTCCTAGCTTTTGTCTTTTTTGGGGAGGTCCTACACTCCTATCTGGGTCTGATAGACCCTCTTCTAAAACTGTAGGAGGTAATACCAAAGGTACTGCTCTTGATGTACTATTAAACTCACATGTGCCAGACATTAAAAAACCTTTATTAAAAAAAGTAAATATATTCAATACTATTCTATAATAAACTGTTTATAATATCAAATTTTATAGTCGCATAACGATCTTTTTTCCTTTTTCGAGTTTATCGCGTTTTGCGCTCCTCAATCGCGCATGTAGAGCTCTTATACCCCAAATACTTCAAGGACAATTAGTCGACCAGAGCCATCCATCGGTACCTCGA
>JABDCS010000012.1 GCA_013288005.1 Chlamydiota bacterium
TCTTGATGGCAGTATGGCTTACGTTTTTAATGCAAAAAACAAGATTTTTTATGAACGAGCGGAAAAGCAAGTGGTCAAATATTCTGCTACAATCAATTGCGCGACCGGTAAAATTGATAGCCCGGCTTACGAAAAAGTGCAGGAAAAGCTTGTGCGTTTAGCGGAGGAACCATATGAGGAAGCTGTCAAAATCGTTGCTGCTATGCCCAAACAATATCCCTTCAAAAAACTACGATGAGAACTTTTCTTAAATTTTGTTTTCTCGGTTCCTTTCTTTTTATTCTTGAGGTTCAAGCAAGCGCTAAAAAAGAGACAACAGTCAGTTATTTGCAGTATGTCGATGAAATCACCAATGATTTCGTGAAAGAGATGGAGAACGAGACAGGGTTAAGTTGTCGGGGTAGCGGGGGATCTATGCCTTATGATGTGGAAGAATTTGATATCATGTTGGTTGGCTATAGAAGAGCAACTCAAGAAGAAGCACGAGCCTTAATGGTAACAGCAATTCAAAAGCTTCTTAAGAAAATCAATGAACATGAAAAAATCCGGCACTTTTTAAGGGAACATCCCTTTACAGAAAGTCGAGCTAGTATTTCGATTGCGTTTCAAACTAATCATGGTACGCGCTACTTGGATGGCAGTATTGCTTTAGTTTTTAATGCACGAAATAAAATTTTTTATGAACGCGCCGAAAACCAACTGGTCAAATATCCGCCTGTATTCGACGCTCGTACTGGAGGAATTGATAGCCCAGCTCACGAAAAAGTCCAAGAAAAGCTTGTACGTTTAGCGGAGGAACCTTACGAGGAAGCTGTCCAAATCGTTGCTGCTATGCCCAAACAATATCCCTTCAAAAAACTACGATGAGAACTTTTCTTAAATTTTGTTTTCTCGGTTCCTTTCTTTTTATTCTTGAGGTTCAAGCAAGCGCTAAAAAAGAGACAACAGTCAGTTATTTGCAGTATGTCGATGAAATCACCAATGATTTCGTGAAAGAGATGGAGAACGAGACAGGGTTAAGTTGTCGGGGTAGCGGGGGATCTATGCCTTATGATGTGGAAGAATTTGATATCATGTTGGTTGGCTATAGAAGAGCAACTCAAGAAGAAGCACGAGCCTTAATGGTAACAGCAATTCAAAAGCTTCTTAAGAAAATCAATGAGCATGAAAAAATCCGGCCCTTTTTAAGGGAATACCCCTTTACAGAAAGTCGAGCTAGTATTTCGATTGCGTTTCAAACTAATCATGGTAGGCGTTACCTGGATGGAAGTATTGCTCTGGCTTTTAATGCGCGAAATAAAATTTTTTATGAACGGGCGGAAAAACAACTGGTCAAATATTCTGCTACAATCAATTGCGCGACCGGTAAAATTGATAGCCCGGCTTACGAAAAAGTGCAGGAAAAGCTTGTACGGATAACGGACGAAACTTATGAGGAAGCGGTTAAAATTGTAGCTGATTCTCCGGCGATTGCTATGGCAAAGAAGCAGCGGTGAATTGCGTATTGTTAGTGTAGGAGCGCAGAGCTTCTGCCGTAATGGGGCCGATAGGGGTCAAGCGTTGTTCGACTGGAGGGTGAGGGAAAAATTGACGGAATGCGTTAACAGTTGAAGGACTTGTAAAAACAATCTCCTCGATATTGTCCAAAGAAGGAGGTGCAATAGATTTGATCTGCATATCATACAGGTCGCAAACTTGGTGACGAATCTGCTGCAAGATTAAGAAATTCTCCAATGCTGAACGCGCAAGCGCTGATCGAGGTAAAAAGACATACGATTCCTCATTCCAATCGAATAAACGAAGATGCTCGATAATCCCCTCTTGTGTCTCTTCTTTTGCTACCCATGTAGGGACTACTCCTTCCTTTTCTAGAGCAGCAGCTGTTGATTTTCCAATCGCGAAGATGTTTTTAAGCGCTCGCAGATGTTGTCGTAGTATCCACACCGTACTTTTACTGGTGAATATCGAATGGGTGTAGTTGGGCAGATCGTCAAGTATGTGGGCCATAGCAGTAGAGTGCAAAGATCGCGGGACAACTTCCAAAAGAGGAAAGTGAATAATTCTCTGTTTTCGCTGTGCACGAAATCGTTCCGGATCAGACCCCAGATAGAGTACGCACATCCATACCCCCAAATAGTTCTTGCATTTGCCTATCGCCTGCTCGCGCCACAATAGCAAGTTGTCCTTGAAGCGGAGCCGTTGTACAATCCAAACGCATACGATTAAGATGCGTTAGTTCCAACCGTATAAGTGCCGCTTCGGCAATGACGACAGCATCAAAATGTCCTTCTTGAAGCTGCGCTAATCGGTGGTCAATCGTACCGCGAATGTCTCTACACTGTGCCTCGGGATAAAGCTTTTTAACAGCTTCTTCACGCCGATGGCATGAAACCCCCACCCTGGGTTGGGAAGAAAGTGTTTGAGGGAAGACAAGTGAATCAGAAGAATCTACTCCCTTTGTGATAGCGACAATTTCTAACTCTTTAGGGAGTACGTCTGGCAGGTCTTTCGCCGAATGAATGGCAATACGACAATGCCCTTCGACAACCATCCGATCCACTGTATCAGTGAAAAAATCTGTCTTATCCAAATGGCGGAGTGGAGTCAAAAGATCTCGATCCCCACGGGTTTCCGTCCAACATGGGATAAAATTAAAAGACGCGTAGGCGCTGTTTAAAGTCCTTAACTCTTGCAAAACCTCTGCGACTTGTGCACGAGAGAGTCGTGAACTTCGGGCTGCAACAGTTAAAGGTTCATTTTTGTCGAAAAACATCGATCGCCTCTTCCACTAGATCAATACCTCGTATGGACATTTTTTGAAAGAGATCTACGGGCAACCCTTCAAGATTACGTTTAGGAATGAGGGCATTTGTAAAACCCATATGCAGAGCTTCACGAAGTCTCGTTTCAATACGCGAAACACTACGCACCTCTCCTCCCAGCCCTACTTCACCAATAACAATGGTGTAAGGATCAATCGGGCGATTACAAAAAGAAGAAGCGATAGCTAAAAGAATACTGAGATCGATAGCCGGCTCTGTAATCCTGATCCCCCCTACGATCGACACAAAGACGTCGCAGTTATGTAAGCTGTAGCCCACTCTCTTTTCTAAAACAGCCAAAAGAAGAATAAGACGGTTTTGATCGAGACCTGCCGACTTGCGAGCCGAATTAGGAAAGGCGGAAGCACTGACAAGGGCCTGCACTTCGATCAGCATAGCACGGGTTCCTTCTACAGTCGGTACAACAGCAGATCCGGGCGTTTCTTTCATACGCTCTTGCAAAAACAGTACGGAAGGATTATTGACCTGGGTCAATCCATTTTCCTGCATTTGAAAAAGGGCAATATCATCTGTCGAACCAAAGCGATTTTTCGTTGCACGCAGCATTCTATAACCATGATGGCGGTCACCTTCAAAATCCAAGACGGTGTCTACAATATGTTCCAGCACACGAGGTCCTGCGATTTCTCCTGTTTTGGTTACATGGCCGATCAAAAAAGTAGAAATCCCTGAACCTTTCGATAAATGCATGCACTCGGTAGCAATCTCGCGCACCTGCACAACAGAACCAGGCGCTGAGGGGATCTCCGCTTTATAAAGAATTTGTACGGAGTCGATGATGAGGATATCGGGCTTTAGCTGTTCGATTTGCGCTTTAATATTCGTGAAATGTGTCTCATGCAAAAGGTAGAGATTTTCTGAAACGACGTTGAGACGGTGAGCACGTAAAGAGGTCTGTTCTACCGACTCTTCCCCACATACATACAGGACAGTCAGTCCTTGTTCGGCAAGTCCATGGGCGATCTGGAGCATGAGGGTGGATTTGCCGATACCTGGATCGCCTCCAATAAGCGTTAAAGAACCACGAACTACTCCGCCTCCGAACACGCGATCGACTTCTTCTATGCGTGTAGAAAAACGAGGGAGATGTTTAGATTCTATAGAGGTAAGCGGAACAGGACGAGCACTCTCCATGGGTGTAGACAAAAAGCGACTACGTTTTTCTTGAACATCTACTTCCTCGACAAAAGTATTCCATTCACGACACGCAATGCAATTGCCGGACCATTTCGGTTGATTATGTCCACACTCTTTACATGTCCAGATAGTCTTGAGCTTAGGCATAACCACCCTTTTTTAGAGACTAGTCTATAAAGAATGGAAAGATCATGCGAGAGAATTTTCAAAAAAACTAGGTGTAGCTTACTTCCACCTGTTTTAAAGCTACTTCAGCAGCAGCTTGTTCAGCTTGCTTTTTTGAAGAACCATGCCCTTCACCTAAAAGAGTTTCTTCTAAATAGACAGCAACACGGAATGTCTTTTGATGTTCAGGGCCGCTTTCTTCGAGAATGCGATAAGAGGGTGTCTTTTGGTAGCGTTTTTGCGTCCAATCCTGGAGCAGCGCTTTCCAATTCAAAGTAGGCTGATGGAGAATTGCGTAAAGATCATCTTGAAAATTGGAAAGAAAAACCTGTCGCGCTTCTTCAAGCCCCCCATCTAGATAGACGGCGCCGAGAAGAGCCTCTAAGGTGTTAGCCAAAATCGAAGCACGACCTCTTCCCCCATTATATCTTTCCCCTTTACTCAGGAGCAAAAACTCTTCAATGCCCAACTTTAAGGCATATTGCGAACATGTACCCGCTTCGACCAATTGCGAGCGCAAACGAGATAATTCACCTTCTGGCTGATCAGGAAAATTTTGAAAAAGAAAATCGGCTACAATGAGACCCAAAACAGAATCTCCCAAGAATTCAAGACGTTCATTGTGAGATTCAGTAAAATGACGATTCTCATTCAAATAGGAGCGATGAACAAAAGCCTGGAGGAGTAATCTTTTGTTTTTAAAAGTGTACCCTAGCCGCTCTTCCATCGCAGGTAAACAGGCCAGAAGTTCGTGTAATGTTTGCATGGTAAGATAGAATAACTATTTGGGGGTTTTTATTGAACACTAAACCCTTCTATAGTATAATAGTTTCCATCAGCTATTACTATGGCTTGAAAGGTGGAACAATGTGCAATACAAATTTAAATTTCAAAACTCTGCCCTATCGGCAAGTTTCCCTTCGCATCTCTGCACCTGTTAGTTCTCTCCATCATTCTCGTCATGGGCATTCAGCCCATTAATTTTCCCCCTCACATTTTGTTGCTGTTTTAAGTCCCAAATCCTAGAGACGGGTTCTTAAATAATAATTTTACTATCGCGTGGTCTAGTCCACGTAATGCATTTTTTAGGATTTTTTTATGATAACTAGTGGAATCATGGGCCGGGTAGTCCCCCTCGAAAAAGATAGCCTACTCTCCCCAGATTACCGCTCCCAACTTAAAGAATTACTCTCATGAATATCACTGTATTTATCTCTCTTCTTTTTGGTCTTCAGGCAATTTATTGGCTCATTGGTAGACAATCCTCTAAAAACTTGAAAGATCACAAAGATTATTTTCTCGCAGGGAAAAACGTAAATTTTTTCCCGCTTATGATGACCTTCTTGGCCACTCAGGTGGGAGGAGGACTTGTATTAGGCGCTGCTGAGGAAGCTTATCAATATGGATGGCCCGTCCTACTCTACCCATTGGGAGCATCTTTAGGGTTGATTCTCCTTGGCCTGGGATTAGGAAAGAAACTCGCAAAATTTCCTGTATCTACCGTCGCGCAAATCCTAGAGGTCGTCTACCGATCCTCTATGTTGAAAAAAGTCGCCTCGTTACTATCGGTTATCTCGTTGTTCATGATACTCGTTGCTCAGGTCATTGCCTCAAGTAAATTTCTTCTAAGCATCGGGTTTGACAACACACCCCTTTTCATTGCTTTTTGGTCGATTGTGATTCTGTACACGGTACAAGGCGGCTTAAAGGCAGTAATCTCCACAGATATCGCACAAGCCTCGGTCTTCTCCTTCGTTTTCTTCCTCTGTTTGGCCCTGGTCCTATTTGGACAACCTTCATTGAGTTTACATCTTCCAAGCATGCAACAATTTGCTTCTGTCTCTCCAAAATTTTCGGGTTGGTTATTGATGCCTATGATGTTCATGATCATCGAACAAGATATGGCCCAACGTTGCTTTGCAGGCAGCTCTCCTAAAGTGGTGTCCAAAGCGACGCTTTGGGCGGGGATTGCAACAATGGCGATCTGCTTTGTTCCTGTCTTTTTGGGTGTTCTGGCTAAAACAATGGGAGTTGAAGTCGTTCCCGGCTCAAGTGTACTTATAGCTTCGGTTGCCCATATGACAAATCCCTTTGTCACTGCTCTTGTAGGATGTGCGATTTTAGCCGCAATCATTTCTACCGCAACCTCTTTAATTAACGCGATTAGCTCTAACCTCTCGAGCGATTTTATGCAGGGGCAAAAGAGCGTAAGGCTTGTTCGTTGGATTACAGCGATGATTTCAATAGCAGCGATCTTCTTTGCTTTCTGTTTTGATAATGTAGTCGATATGTTGATTCAAAGTTATGACCTTTCCGTCAGCTGCTTATTCGTGCCTATTCTCTTCGCACTCTTTTTAAAAAAACCGGGTAGGTTACCTTCAGCCGTTCTCTCGATTGTATTCGGCGCTTTAGGGTTTTGCCTATTTAGGATTTGGGAAATCCCCTTCCCCAAAGAGATCGCAAGCATAGCCTTGTCTTTCTTGGGTTATGGATGTGGAGAGCTTTTCCTTCGCAATCAAATCCGAGAACAATCGGCTGCCTAAAATAACCGCCTACTTCATATGAGCGTGTAGTAAAAGAAATTGCATCTCTTTAAGAAGTAGGCATCCCCCCTTTCCATTAAAAATAGTTTTGCTATATAGGAAAGGAATGATCATTCAAAAAATTCGTCACGCATTTTCAGGCTATTACAATTTTCTTCTTCTATTCCTGACGCTACTTTTTATTTTTCGGCCACACAGTCAAAATAGCACGGCTGTACTTGCCATTTGGCAATCTCTACTCTCCTTGGCGCTCCTTTCTGCTATTTTCAATGCTCATCACCTTCGCGCTGTAAAAATCACCATTACCGCGCTCGCCATCCCGACGATAATTTTTTGTTGGCTAACTCTCTTACACCCCTCTACCTTCGTCTTTCTAACGAATACCTGCTTACTCATCCTCTTTTTGGGAATCTGTTCTACCTCGATAATCTACGATGTTGTGGTGCGCGCCAGAATTACCTTAGAAACTCTCCGCGGAGTGGTCTGTGCCTATTTTATGGTAGGGTTTCTGTTTGCCTATATTTATTATCTGACCGAATTCCTAGCGCCAGAATCTTTCTATCTTCTGCACCGGGAAATTGGTATTTTCTCCTATGCAGAGTTTCTTTCTGAATTCCTTTATTTTAGTTTTGTCACACTTTTGACTGTAGGTTTTGGTGACATTACACCCACCCAAAATCCTGCGCAAACAGCTGTTGTGATCGAGGGGATTATTGGCCAATTTTATGTCGCTATCCTAGTAGCTAGAATTGTTGCTGTATATGCGCTCTCCTCCAATAAAAGACTTATTCGCACCATCGAAGCAGACATCGGAGCCAAAAAAAAGCTAAAAAAATAGTTTTTCTTTTTGCTAGTAATCTGTTGATTTCATCTGATGTTACTTCAATGTTTGGGGACAATAACACCATCATGTATACTTCATTACTTAAACAAATTTGAAGGAAGGAACAAAAGGCGTTTCTTACTTCATATACACGTTGAAATAATTTACTTTTTTTAAGAAGAGATCCCCGAGTATGGCTAAAATTAACTCTCATTTCTCTCGATTAAATTCTCCTTACATTTTTCCTATTATCGAAGAAAAACTCGCTGTCCTTCAATCGCAAGTCGCTTCATCTTCCATACTTAATCTCGGCATTGGAGATATCGCTCTTCCTCTTGCCCCTTCCGTTGTAAAGGCCATTTGTCAAGCTACCCAAGAAATGGGAATTCAAGAATCCCAAAAAGGATATGGCCCTTCAGAAGGGTATGCATTTTTGCGGGAAAACATTGCAAAAACTTGTTATCACGATCTAGGAATATCAGCTGAAGAAATTTTTATTTCCGATGGAACCAATAGCGACACCGCTAATTTTCAAGAATTATTTGCACACGATTCTGTCGTCGCCATTCCCGATCCCACCTATCCTGTTTACAAAGCGACCAACATCATGGCAGGACGAGCAGATACGATCATATATTTACCTTGCACAGAGGAAAATGACTACCTTCCTCAACCCCCTTCATGCCGAGTCGACCTTGTCTATATATGCTCTCCTAATAATCCTACAGGAGTCGCGCTAAATCGGAAGGCGTGGGAAAAATGGATCGCCTACGCGAAAGAGCATGAAGCGGTGATTGTTCATGATCATGCCTATTCGGCTTTTATACGTTCCCCCGATGTGCCGAGTACTGTTTATGAAATCCCCGGCGCAAAAGAAGTGGTCGTGGAGTGCTGTAGTTTTTCTAAAACAGCCGGTTTTACAGGTTTGCGATGTGCGTGGGCTGTAGTTCCCAAAGCACTCCCTCATCATTTACACGCTCTTTGGAAAAAGAGAGTAACAACTAAATCCAATGGTGTTGCTTACCCCATCCAAAAAGGCGCTTTAGCTGCTTTGACTCCAGAAGGGAAAGAAGAAACAAAAAAACAGGTGGATACCTACATGGAGCAAGCTCTTTTGTTATCCTCCGGTCTTAAAAAACTTGGATTTTCTTGTTTTGGTGGATTAGATGCTCCTTACATTTGGTGGAAGACTCCCCCAGGTATGCATTCATGGCAATTCTTTGATACCCTCTTGGAAAACTGCCACCTTATCGCGATTCCTGGTTTAGGATTTGGCCAATATGGCGAAGGTTACGTTCGGCTTTCGACTTTCACAACAGCCGAAATCGCTACGAAAGCTCTCGAACGCATCAGCCAATTATAACTACATAGACCTATGCCTGTATCATTAGCAAAAGAACATCGCGATTTTTACCAGAAGCAAGGGTATATCGAATTTTCTGATCTTCTCAGTTCTACGCAGATCACAGATCTTACCCAAGCGATTGATGAAGTATTTCTTCAAGAGCGTAATGACAAATGTGCCGTACGGGATGTGTGGCGTCATCACCCGATAATAAAAAAAATCGTCATGAAACGCGATTTTGCCGAGATTGCTTGTCGATTGAGTCTCTCAAGAGAAATCTATTTGGGATATGATCAAGCTATTTCAGGAAAAGAACTTCCTTCAGGCCTTATTTCTCTACAGCAGATTAGTTGTGTACGACCTCTATCTGTGGGGCTACTTATTCGCCTGACAGAGGGAAACATGCCTGTACCGGATAATTTGCCCTGCCCCTGCCCAACAGCGCCAGGCCAAGGGGTATTTTTTTCTTCTCACCTTTTGATGAACTGGGGTCCTTTAGCCCATCTTGAAGGGCAGCGCTTTTTTCTTATTACCTATGCAAGCTCACACCCCCAATACACCTTAGAAAAACGTGATCCCTACACACACGCATTAAAACAAATGGGTTACGTATTTGGCGATTCGCTTGCTAGTGAAACCCATCCCCTTCTCTTCTCCTCCTAAAATTGAATGAGAAACTACAGGTCCACTCAGAGGGAGTATCAAAAAGAAATCTTTCATTGCTTTAAGAGGCCGAATTAAGGTTTCGCCGCTTTCTATAGATTCGGCAGCTTTGAAAATACAATCTTAGATGAGAGCCATCTTCTTAGCGCGAGCAATGCAATGCTCGACAGCCGGATGTCCAAGGTAATTGCCTACCAGATGAAGTTGAGGCAATTCACGAGAAAGGGAGTTTGTTATAGCGGACATTTTTTCCGCATGACCAACTTCCATAATGGGAAGCCAAGCTTCAGCTACATGTACACAATCGGGAAGCTCCGCAATCTGAAGATGCCGATAAAGCGCATCTCGTGCATCGGCCTCCGCTCTTTCTTTACAATTTCCATGTAACATCACTGTTAGACGGGTTTGTCCCTTTTGATTATGGGAGGGAAAAATCTCCGAATCAAATACTACGCCCATGATTCTCTCCTTTTCACTAGTCGGTACAAGGTAGCCAAACCCGCGGTGCGATAATAGTGATTGTTTGTACCCGATATGGACAATAGTGAGAGAAGTCATCGGAATGGAGAAGAGTAAATCTGCTGTTTCAGGTGCCACATCAACCAGTAAATGAGCTAAGGTACGGGGTGGTAGAGCGCTAATGACTTTATCGGCAAGATACTCATCTTGCGTCGTTTTGATCAGAAGATTTTTACTCTTATCTATAGCCATGACCTCTTCATTGAGGTGTATATCTCCTCTAAGGCGTTTTTCGAGAGCATCAATCAGCGCGGAGGTCCCTTGATGAAAGGAAAAAAGAGGTGCGGCAAAAGGCAGCTTGGCCCGTTTCTTTTTCTTGCCTAGGCTATGCAAGAATCCTTTCAGGATAGATCCATGAATAGATTCCCATTTTTTTAACTGAGGAAAAGCGGATTGAACAGAAATTTTTCGTGCATCGCAACCAAAAATACCAAGCGTTAAGGGATCAAATAGACGATTGGCGATCGTGGGCCCAAGACGACGTGAGATAAAGGTATAGATACTTTCATCCCCCTTAAGAGTTGGGGCTCTCCACTCCCTACACATTGCTTGTAAGAATACCCACATTAAAGAAAGTGAAGGGACTTGTTGGAGTTTCTTTCCCCCGAGAATATAGCGTTTCGTCGATTGTGAAGAAGAAGCCATGATCTCGGGAGTCAAACCTAATTCTTGCACAAGTTGTAGAAGATGGGGTGAATGGTTGGTACGAAAAGTCCGGGGGCCACTTTCAAAAAAGAAACCCTCTTTTGTGAATGAGCGCATGACTCCTCCACATGTTGAACTTTTTTCTAAAAGAAGAACATCATGTGTCGGAAGATGCGCATACGCAGCTGTTAAACCAGAAATCCCACCACCTAAAATGACGACTCGATTTTTTTCCATCGATATTGAATAGTAGAACCATGCGACAAGAAAAGATCATGCATTTTTTGAAAAATTTACGCGATAAGATCATCGCGGAATTTTCCGCTTTCGAACCGGAAGCCACTTTTATACGAGATCCTTGGGAACATCCTACCGGTGGCGGTGGAGAAATTTCCCTGATTCGAGGACGTGTCTTCGAAAAGGCCGCGGTTAATTGGTCCGGTGTAAGCGGCCCTCAATTTCCGCATAAAGATGGTAGCGGGCCCTTTTTCGCAACAGGTGTGAGTTTAATCACCCATATGCAAAATCCTCATGCGCCCACCGTTCATATGAATATCCGTTACATAGAAACAGAATCGAAATCTTGGTTTGGCGGCGGCTATGATTTAACACCTATGGGCTTTCCTTACCAGGAAGACACGCTCCACTTCCATTCGGTTGCCAAAAAGTGCCTCGACAATTTTGGATCGGATCTTTATCCGCAGTTCTCTGCTGCCGCCAAAGAATATTTCTATATCCCCCATTGGGAAAAAGAGCGCGGCGTCGGAGGCATCTTTTTTGATCACTACAATTCTGAAAATTTTTCTAACGATCTTGCTATGTGGCAGCAAGTAGGAACGAGCTTTTTGGATACCATTCTCCCTATTTATCACCGACGAATCGAGATGCCCTATACAGCCGAGGAAAAAGAAATCCAATTAAAAGCCCGGGCTCATTATGCAGAATTCAACTTGCTATATGATCGAGGCACACGTTTTGGTTTTGCTTCTAAGGGAAATCCCAAAGCGATTCTCTGTTCGATGCCTCCACTTGCAAAATGGTAATCGAAGCTAAGGCGAGCCTTAGTTTTACAAAAGACCTATTTGTTAGAGGGAAGTCTTAAGCGCTGCAAAATTTTCTGAATGAAGCTTTGTAATGTATATAGGTTCTAGATGTGTTGTCCAGTAAAACTCCGAACGGTTCCTGGGCTTTCGAACCTACCCCCCTCCTCAGATGCCTTTCCCTCCCTATCCCCCTTCTCTTTGCCCCCAAGCAATGAGATTCAATCTGTGGTCTCAAAGCTTTTGGATAATCATGATTTGCATGTGAGCGTCAGAATGTGGCTCTCTTCTAAAGACTTAATGCTTTCAGCACGTGTTTCGCGGAAGTGGTCTCTATATACTCACCCTACAAGACGCATTCAGCTGCTTACTAAAGCGAGCTTATCGATAACTCGTGAGCCAACCGAACTTCTATCTGCTTGGAAGCTTACACCCGATACTAGCTCCCATATGTTGGCCCAGACTCAAGGCAAATTTCCTTGTTTGCAAAGCTTAGAAATTGCTCGGGTTGATGAAGCTATTACCTATCTTTTAGCTTCTGAGGTCAGCGCTCCTGTTCTATCCAATCTAAAATTAATCGGTTGTTCGTCAATCACGCAATATCCCTTATTTTTTTTGACCAAATTTTCTCTTTTACGTTCTCTCTCACTTGTGGAATTTCATAATGTTACCGAGACTACCTTTAGATCCCTGTTAGGCGCCTGTCCTGGTTTAACTTCTCTCCAACTATCATGGTGCCAAGGTCTAAACAAAGAATCGATGGATGTGCTTGTGAAACAAGGTCTTCATTTAACCTCGCTTGATCTGAGTAATAGTATTAAAATTAACGATGAAGCGATTTTGTCCCTTCTTCCTCTAGCTCCTCGTTTAATTTCTCTTAATTTATTGGGATGTAGTGCTTTTGGCCGTGAGACCATGAATAATTTTCTTGTAAAATGTTCGCAGCTAACTGCTCTTAATCTTTCAGAATGCCTGGAAGTCAACGAAAAGACACTGGAATTACTACCCCGTGCTTGCCCACGATTACAATCTCTAAGCCTAGCGAAATGCTCTTCAATTGATAAAGATACGTTACCGCTTCTCAGCACCCTTGCTTTGCATTCTTTAAGCCTTCGCGAATGCAACCAAATCACCCATCAAACGATAAGCACGTGTGCAACACGCTTTCCTTCGGTGACATCTTTAAGTTTGATGGGCTCTTCTGAACTCAATGAAGTCGCCATTGAGGCAATTCCAGAGACGTTTCCGCATTTACGTTCTCTTGATCTCTCGATGTGTGTAGGCGCTACTGAAAAAGCAGTGCGAACGCTTGTGTCGCGATCTCATCAATTAAGATCTTTAACTCTCTTAGGACATTATAAAATAAGGCTAGCCTTTAAGGCTCTAAAGTTAGAATTTCCCAATATTACCTTTAGATAATGGATTCCTTCAGTTTCCAGTGACTAAATCAATGAAAAGGCGAACATTATCGACAGGTGTGTGGGGCAAAACACCATGGCCAAGATTAGCAATAAAACCAGGTTCTTCCTTCATATCCATAAGGAGTTGCTTGACTTGCTCGGCAAGAATTGAAGCTGGCCCTGCAAGAACCTCGGGCGGGATATTCCCTTGAACACAAATGGTTGAAGGGGTGACATCACGTAATGTACGCATCTTCATACCACTGTCATAACTAATCGCATGCGGTGCTATTTTGATGAGATATTTATGATAGGTGCCCGAGCCTCTGCAAAAAAGAATAACGGGTGTTTGTGTGGGGGCTAAAGCTTGTACAATTTCTTGGAGATAACGGCAGGAAAATTCTTGAAAATGCTCTGGGGAAAGAAGTCCCGCCCATGAATCAAAAACCTGAACAGCTGACACACCTGCAGAGATCTGCATCTTTAAATAATCGATCGAGGCAGATGTCAATTTTGCGAGAAGCGTGTGAAAACTTAGAGGATCACGCTCGATCCAAGCTTTTGTTTTTTGCAAATCCCCTTTACCACCACCTTCAATCATGTAGCTCGCTAATGTAAGAGGTCCTCCACAAAAACCGATTAAAGGAAGCGCTCTCTCACTGCCAGAATGTAAATTCGGAAGCAATAATTGTATGGTTTTTTCAACGTAGGAAAGAACCTCACATGCAGGCCTAACAACAAGAGCCTCTACTTCTTCTCTCGTTTGCAAAGGCGGATCGACAAAAGGAGCCCCCTTTTCAGGAAAGACAATTTTCTTCCCAAGCATTTCGGCAACAACCAGAATATCAGAAAAAAGAATAGCCGCATCCACCCCAAGTTCAAGGGGAAGAAGAGTAATCTCAGCTGCTAGCTCCGGCGTATGAAAGAGATTCCAGAGGCTATGTTTCTTGCGCAATTCCTGATAGGCAGGCATATAGCGCCCTGCCTGCCGCATTAACCAAATAGGAGGGCGACTGTTAAAGTTCTCGCAAGCAAGAGCGCGAAGAAGTAGGGGCTTCGTCATGGTAGCCATTAAGAGAGAAGCCTATCGAGAATAGCATCGACATTAAACCCAAATTCGAGAGCTAAATCGCTAGCTGGAGCAGAGGCTCCAAAGCTTTCCATGCTAATCGAAATGCCTTCTCGTCCAATCCACTTGGTCCATCCAAAACTCGTTGCAGCTTCAATACTTACCCTGCGCCCTAAATCCCCACCCACAACGGATTCTTTATACGCTTCGTCTTGATCTTCAAATAGTTCCCAACAGGGCATAGAGACAACGCGCACAGCCTTATCACGCTTTTCTAAAGCTGCCGCTACTTCGACTGCCAGGGAGACTTCTGATCCAGTCGCAAAAATCGTAAACTGAGGGGGGCGTTGTTCTTTTTTCACAATATAGGCTCCTTTTGCCATTCCCTCTTCATAAGAAAGGCCGGTACCCTCAATTTCAGGTAGCGCTTGGCGCGAAAGAACGATCGCCGTTGGACCTTTATAGCGGAGAGCTGCAATCCATGCCATTTTGACTTCGTTATTATCAGCTGGTCGAATCACATGCAAATTAGGCATGGCACGTAAAGCGGCCAAATGCTCAATGGGTTGGTGCGTGGGCCCATCCTCGCCCAAGAAAATAGAGTCATGAGTAAATTGGTAAATCACCTGAACTTTAGATAGCGAAGCTAAACGTATCGCGTTACGCATGTAATCAGAAAATGTTAAAAAGGTTCCGATAAAGGGCGTAATCATTCCTGACTCAGAAAGCCCTGTTGCCATAGCCGACATTCCAAATTCTCGCACGCCAAATTTAATATTGCGTCCGCCAAATTTATTCGGTGTAATAACAGGAAACTTCTTCATCATCGTGTTGTCAGATTCAGAAAGATCAGCGGAGCCACCGTAAAGCTGAGGAAGAATATCTCCAAGTACTTGCAAAACAGCGCTTGAAGAAGCTCGAGTTGCAAGTGGATTTTTCATGGAAATAGTCTGCAATTTCGCTTCTAAATCCGCAGGCAATTTCCTTTCTTTCATCGCCAGGAATTCTTCATAGAGGCCCGGATAATCACGGCTATAAGCATGGACCATTTCCTGCCATTTTTCTTCTAATTGCGCATCTTTGACGAGTTTTTGTTCGAAAAAAGTATAAATCGATTGAGGAACATAAAAGTCTTCTTCAGGAAGGCCTAGATTTTTTTTAGTCAATTCCACTTCTTCTGGACCGAGAGGCGAACCATGGGCTTTATGCGAACCTGCTTTATTAGGAGAACCCTTCCCAATAATCGTCCTCATATGCACAAGAGTTGGCTTTTTTTGTCCTTGCTTGAGTTCTTTAAAAAGAGCTTCCATGCCATCAAGATCATATCCATCTAAGTCGTAGACATCCCAACCATAAGCGCGATAACGCATCATCGTATCTTCTGAACAACTATCGACTAAATTTCCATCGAGAGTGATGTTATTAGAATCGTAAATGAGAACAAGGTTATCAAGGTTTAGGTGACCTGCCAAAGAAGAAACTTCCGAAGAGATGCCCTCCATCATACACCCATCGCCCGCAAGGCAATATACCTTGGCGTCGACAATCGGATAATTGTCACGATTGAATTTAGCGGCTAAAATTTTTAAGGCAAGAGCCATTCCTGCTGCATTACCCACTCCTTGGCCAAGAGGACCCGTTGTCGCTTCAACACCCTCTGTCATATGCAATTCTGGATGTCCCGGAGTCTTAGAGTGCAGCTGGCGAAATCGCTTAATATCGTCCAACGTCAGTTTAAATCCCGACAGATGTAAGCAGGAGTAGAGAAGCATCGAACCATGGCCAGCGGAAAGCACAAAGCGATCGCGATTGAGCCACCTGGGATTTTTGGGATTGTGGCGTAGAAGACACCCATATAGGTAAGCACCAAATTCTGCGCACCCCATCGGAAGCCCTGGGTGACCAGAATTGGCCTTTTGGACAGCCTCCATCGAAAGTTCTCGAATGGCGTTGGCAATTTTCCCTAACTGTTTCTTCAGTTCGATGTCCATGATGTTTCCTCTAAAAATTGTAGCAATAGTTTTATCGTGATTTCACAAAACATGCAAGAACCCATAGAAATCTTAGTTAACGGAGAGACTCGTAAAACTTCAATACAAGAATTAAGAATTCTTCACAAATTGCAATTAGTAAACAAATATATAAAACTTACTTTAATTAACAAAGTTAAATGAAAAAATAGTATAATAATGATTGAAATGTTTTTTATTTTTAGAGATTAATGGTTATACCTTCATCAAGCACTAGCTACGCACTTCCTTTGAAAGACCCCCATTTTCAAGCTGCTCTAACAGCAAGAAAAGCGGAATATCTTGCGATGATAGCCCCCATTCAAAAGGCGATGAAACTCTCCTCTAGCACTTTACATTTTAAACTCATTCCTGAAGTGCCAAACACCGCTGTTACTATGACAAAAAATAAAGAAATTATTTGTGTTAATGTGCCTATCTTATTTTTTGCCCGAAAAGAGGATTTAACTCCCTCCTCGCCCATCGGTAATTACCTTAAACAATTCGTTCATGTGCTAAGTAAAAAAGAGAAGAAAGAGTGGACAATCTTCAAAAATTTAAGTGCTAATACCGAGCAGTGGGAAAAAACAAAACTCTTTCTTCTAGCCCATGAACTAGCACACATTTGTCACGGCGATATGGATAGAGATCAAGATTCTATTCAACAATTTCAAAAAGAAGAAACACGAGCAGATCTGACTGCAGCTATATATTCTAATGAGATTGATGCAGCGATTTATTATTTCGAAATATTAGACAGATATCAAACATTCTGTGGAACGCACCCCTCATTTCGTGCAAGAATAGGAATGCTCAAAAAGTTTCAGGCGCAAACAAAAAACATTGTAGCCTCAAAATCTTGTGGACTAAGTTCATCATCGAGAAGATCTATTCTTCTCCATGTTGAGAGGATACAATCAAAACACCATAAGCCAGTAATCTCTCTTCAAGTTAAGAGTCTCCCCTTCCCTACTAAAAAGCTTCTTAAATCTACTGCGCACGAGTCAACATAAGAGACTTGTTTTAAGATATTTACGCACTTGACAATCTTTTAAACACCTTTTAATTTTTTACCATAAACGCAAATTAATTATTATAAATCTTGTAAAAAAATAGTAATAAAAGTTTGAATAATTATAAAGTACTTATATTCACCATTTCTCTCGCCTGCCTCACAAAGAGAGTTTGGAATTTTTAAAAAAAATTGGCTCACAATGCTTTGCTATGAGAAAAAATAAAACTTTTTCTCTTAGCGCACGAGTTGGCTCACGTTTTCCATGGTGATCTTGAGAGAGCCTTTTGACAAGGAGAATTCCGTCATGTACAGGGGTTTCTTCTTCAAGCAGCTCATCAGCATCCACCCCTGCCCCCTTACCTTCTGTTGCCTCTTCAACGGCCTCGCTCCCTTCATATGCGCAACATCTTCCTACTGACTCTAGCCCCTCCTCTACTCTAATTCTTACTCCAAGAGCTCATCCCTTAGCACCTGCCCCTCGTAGAGCTTCTGTATGAGCCAAATGATGAGCATCTCTAGCCTCTCCCCAATCTTATAACCCTCCTTTCAAATAGACAATTTCCACGTGCAATTACCCAGAGGATTTGATAGACTTCTTCTATCAAAAGTCTCTGTTTAAAGGCCTCCTATGTTATCGCAAGAGATACGCCGTCGCTTCCTTCAATATTTTAAAAAGCACGGACACTCCATTCTTCCCTCTTCACCAGTCGTTCCTCATGATGATCCCACACTGCTCTTCAATAATGCCGGCATGAACCAATTCAAAGATGTTTTTTTGGGAAAAGCAGTTCGTGATTACAAGCTTGCTGCTACATCGCAAAAATGTATCCGAGCAGGGGGAAAACATAACGATCTCGATAATGTAGGACACTCTTCTCGCCACTTAACTTTTTTTGAAATGTTGGGCAATTTCTCTTTCGGTGATTATTTCAAGAAAGAAGCCATTCAATTCGCGTGGGAAGTTTCTACACAAATCTTCGACTTCCCCGAAGAAAAAATTTGGCCCAGTGTCTTTGAAAAAGATGAAGAAGCTTTTGAATTATGGAAGAAGTACGTACCAGAAAAACGCATCACCCGGATGGGGGAAGCAGATAATTTTTGGGCTATGGGCGAAACAGGTCCATGTGGGCCCTCTTCCGAACTTTATTTCGATCGTGGTTCTAAGTGGGGATCGGGAAGCAGTCCCAAAGAAGACCCAAGCGGAGAACGCTATTTAGAGTTCTGGAATCTTGTCTTCATGCAATTTAATCGCG
Organism: Chlamydiota bacterium; assembly: GCA_013288005.1. Classification (GTDB taxonomy): domain Bacteria; phylum Chlamydiota; class Chlamydiia; order Chlamydiales; family Rhabdochlamydiaceae; genus JABDCS01. Next base: position 18,470 of record JABDCS010000012.1, read on the forward strand.
ATGCAAGCGGAAAAATGACACCTCTTCCCAAACAATGCATAGACACAGGAGCTGGATTAGAGCGTTTGATCTCCTTGAAAATGGAGGTCGATACGGTGTTTGGAACCGATATCTTGCGCGATTTAATAGCGCAGATCGAGGAAGTATCGGGAAGAAAATATGAGACGCAGGACAAGCTTTTAGCTCCCGCATTCCAGGTTATCGCCGACCATATACGTTCTCTCTCTTTTGCTATTGCGGATGGTGCACAACCCAGTAATCTCGATCGGGGATATGTTTTGCGCAAGATCTTAAGACGAGCTGTTCGTTATGGAAGAATGCTTGGCATGCATGAACCTTTTATGGCTAAAGTTCTCCCTCGCCTTGTCGCTACAATGGGCGATGATTATCTTGAGCTCAAAACCGCGGAAAATCGGATTGCCGAAATTCTCACGATTGAAGAAGAGAGCTTTTTGCGCACCTTAAAACGCGGCGGCAATATCCTGAGCCAAATCACCGAAAAAGCACAGAAAAGCTCAACCCGCCAAATTAGTGGTGAAGATGCGTTTAAATTAAAAGATACCTACGGTCTTCCTCTAGATGAGATCTTGCTCATCGCTAAAGATTCTCATTTGGAAGTCAATCTCGAACAGTACCAAATCCTCGAAGAGCTTGCTCGCGAAAAATCTCGTAGTGCTCACACCGCCCACGAACAACAAATAGAAGGCAACCTCTTCCAAGACTTCGTTAAACAAGAAGGTCCATCACAATTTACAGGATACGTCTCTTCTGAAGAAAAAGCTGTTGTTAAGGCAATCATCGTCAATGGTCAATTTGTCGACCACATCGAAGCGCTTACAACAGCATCGATTATCCTCGACCAAACTCCTTTTTATGCAGAAAAAGGAGGTCAAGTTGGCGATACAGGGTCTCTGCATACCGCGCATAGCTCTTTTACGATTACAGAATGTCGCATGCCCTATCAAGGCGTGGTTGTGCATACAGGTAAGCTGGAAATCGGTTCTCTTAAAAAAGGCGAAACGGTTCAAGCGACTATTAACACAAGTAGACGAGATGCCATCGCAAAGAACCATACAGCGACTCATCTTTTACATTGGGCTTTACAACAAGTTTTAGGCCCTCATATTCGACAGGCTGGGTCTTTAGTCGCTGCCGATCATTTACGTTTTGACTTCAACCACCACAAAGGTGTTTCGCAAGAAGAATTACGCCAAATTGAGCAACTTGTAAACGCAAAAATTCGCACTGATCAAGCTGTCTCTACCTACGAAATTCCTTATGAAGAAGTGCAAAAGAAGGCGGAGATTAAACAGTTCTTTGGCGACAAATATGGCGCTGTTGTCCGTGTTGTCGACATCGATTTTTCTCAAGAACTTTGCGGAGGCACTCATGTCCAAGCATTGGGAAGCATCGGTCTTTTTCGTATTGTCAAAGAAAGCAGTATAGCTGCAGGGGTTCGCAGGATTGAAGCCACTACAGGATCCGAAGCGGAAGGTCTTATGTATGAACAGGAAAATCTTCTTCATGAGGTTACTCACCTTTTAAAAACAACGCCAACAAAACTGCTTGAATCAATCCGCAACTTATTGGAAGAAAGTAAAGCCCAATCACAAGAGTTAAAAAACTTTCGTCGTTTGGGGCTTGAAAAACTCGCTGCTGATCTCGATGCAAAAATTGCCCCGGTCGGCGCCTACAATGTACTTATGACGGAGGTGCAGTTAGACTCTGCAGAACTTCCTCAACTCGCCGAACAAATCGAACAGAAACACCGTCCCCTTATTCTGATTTTGGGAGTACGCACTGATCAGCGCTGTCAACTTTTAGTAAAAGTAAGCAGCGAATATGTGCAACAAGGCCTACAAGCTGTCTCTCTTATTAAAGAGATAGCACCCTGTGTAGGCGGTAGCGGCGGTGGTAAAGCCGATTCGGCACAAGCCGGTGGTAAAAATCCTGAGGGAATTGAGAACGCCTTCCAAAAAGCAAAAGAATGCATCCTCCAGAAGTAGAAAAAAGTCTAGCGCTTCAGCTTTTTGCCCAAGCGATTCTTGAAGAAAAAGCTCTTCTTGTTGAAGGGCTATGGGAATCGCCCAAGGCCGCTTTACTCGCGCTTATTCACCAAACCTGTAAGCAACCTATCGTTGTCATCACAGGGGGAGTAAGCGAAGAACGTTTATTTGCCGATTGCACCTACTTTGGGCTGTCACAAGTCGTGGATTTCCCTGCTTGGGAAACTCTTCCTGGTGAAGATATTGCTCCCAGTTCCGATATTGTGGGCAAAAGATTGCAAATCCTTGCAGAACTTGCATCCGAAATCCTTCCTCGCATCATCGTATGCCCTTTGCAAGCATGTTTACAAAAACTTCCCCCTCCATCGCTTGTACAAAAGACCTGTCGCCATGTGAAGAAAGGCGACGAAGTTTCCTTTTCTTCTTTTCAAGAGCAACTAACCTCTCTCGGCTATCAAAGAATGGCTGTTGCTTCGGATAAAGGAGAATTTGCAGTGCGAGGAGGCATCATCGATCTCTTTCCTCTGAGCGCTACCGACCCCGTTCGCATCGAGTTTTTTGGCGATACGGTAGAAGCAATCCGTATTTATGACCCGATTAGCCAAAAATCCATCGAAAAAAAAGAGAGTTTTTTTCTTGCCCCTGCCAGCGAAACCGCTTTGCTAGAGTCCACAGAAGAATTATCTTCCCTTTTAGATTATGTGGGTCAAGACGCCTGCATTGTTTTCGATAACCTGGTTGCCCTTGAAGACCGCTATGTCGCCATTAAAAATCTTCCTGGCGCCAAATCGCGTTTATTCAGCTCGTTAGAAGAGTTTTTCACCCTAGCGAAATCCCATCGCCATCTCTATTTTACCGAAACAACGATCGAAGAACTTGATGCCAAAGAGCGCTATTCTCCTGCCGGTCGCGGCTTCTATTCGGGTAAACATCCTTTCCAACCGATCGAATTCGAGATCGCCGATCTTCACATCCAAGCTAAGCGCTGGCAACACCCCTTTGTCCCGATCCTCGACTACTTCTCAACAGAAGAACACCCTTTAGGGTCTATCCAAGAGTTACCTTCCTCTCTTTCTCGTTTCCCTAAAACCTCTTTCCATTGGCTTGTAGGAAGTGAGTCAGAAAAAAAGGGATTACAAGAGCGTCTCACACACGAATGCGAAAAAAGCCCGGACGACATGCGTTTTGAATTGGGTTATCTCTCCAATGGTTTTGTCCTGCCCGATCTGGCCTTCGCTCTTATTCCCATGACTGAATTCACACATCGTTATAAGGTACGACGCCAAAAATGGCGCACCACCTACCACGCTCCTGCTGCTGAATTCCACGAACTGGGCCCTGGCGACATCGTTGTCCACTTCCATCATGGTATCGGCCGCTATCTAGGATCCGAAAAACGCACCAACCACCTCGGGCAAATGTCCGAATTCTTAACCATTGAATATGCCGAAGGCGGGAAGCTCTATGTCCCGATTCAACAGGCCTATCTTGTCAGCCGCTACATTGGCGCGAATGAGACATCCCCCTCTTTCCATGTCATCGGCGGTAAGCAGTGGTTGCGATCCAAAGCACAAGCGGAAAAAGCCATTGTCGGTTATGCCCATGACCTTCTACGGCTACATGCAGAACGAACCGTCCATGGGGGCTTTGCTTGTCCCGATGATACAAGTGATATGATCAGCTTTGAAGAAGAATTCCCCTATGCAGAAACCGAGGATCAATTACGCGCCATCGCAGATGTCAAACAAGATATGCGAGCAGCTAAAGCTATGGATCGCCTCGTATGCGGTGATGTCGGCTATGGCAAGACCGAAGTGGCCATGCGAGCCGCCTTCAAAGCCGTGGCGGATGGAAAAAAACAAGTCGCCGTTTTGGTCCCTACTACGGTGTTAGCGCTGCAACATTATGAGAATTTCAAAGGGCGAATGGCCAATTTTCCGGTTCAAATTGGCATTGTTTCCCGCTTTCAAACAACTAAAGAGAATAAAACGACCCTTCACGAAGTGGAAGAAGGTAAAGTTGATATCCTAATAGGAACCCACCGTATCATCAGTAAAGATGTTCGTTTCAAGGACCTTGGCCTCATCATTATTGACGAAGAGCAGCGTTTTGGAGTGCGCGCTAAAGAGCATCTCAAAATGCTCAAGACCGGCGTAGACTGTTTAACCCTCTCCGCCACCCCCATTCCTCGCACCCTTTACATGTCCCTGGTGGGAGCACGAGAAATTTCTGTCATCAATACCCCTCCACATGACCGCTTGCCCATCAAATCGATGATTGTCGAACGAGAATCCACCACCATCCACAATGCCCTTTTACGCGAACTCGCACGCGATGGTCAGGCCTTTTTTATTCATAACCGCGTAGAGAGTATTTTCAAAATACGTGACGAACTTCAAGCACTTCTTCCGGAAGCACGCATCGTCGTGGGACATGGTCAGATGCCAGCTGACGAAATCGATAGAGTTTTTCATGCATTCAAGAGCGGAGAAGCTGACGTCCTCCTGGCCACAACCATTATCGAAAATGGCATCGATATTCCAAATGCCAATACCATTCTTATCGACCACGCCGATAAATTCGGAATTGCCGACCTTTATCAAATGCGCGGAAGAGTAGGTCGTTGGAATCGTCCGGCCTATTCTTATTTCCTCATTCCTCGCCATAAACCTCTGGGGGAAATAGCACGCAAACGTCTCTTTGCTCTTGTAGAGGCTTCTGGCTATGGTGGCGGCATGAAAATCGCGATGCGCGATTTAGAAATACGAGGTGCGGGTGATATTTTAGGTACGCAACAGTCTGGTCAAATGGCCAGCATTGGTTTTCATCTCTATTGTAAGTTGCTTAAACGTGCCATCGACGCTCTGCACAAAAAAGTTGTACCCGATTTCTGCGAAACCAAAATGGAGTTTTCCTATGACGCTCGCATCCCCGAAGATTATATCGCCGAACCTTCTTTACGCATGGAGATCTATCACCGTTTAGGGGAAACAACTAACACAGAAGAGCTACAACAGTTGATGAGCGAACTCCAAGATCGCTTTGGACGTCACCCTTCTCCTGTACTTTGGCTTAAGGCCCTTACCCTCATCAAAATTACCGCCTCCAAAAAACGCATCGTCCATATGAAATTCGACACCCATACACTTAGTATGGAGCAACAAAAAGGCAAAGAATCACGCAAGCTTCTTTATCCCTTACAGCGCTCCAAAACTCCCCTCGATCTCGAAAACCAGGTCCTTCTTCTCTTGAGCAAGATATAAAAATTTTTTAAATGGGTATAGGTACTATACCTATTATATACTTATTTCTTCGAGTCAGATAGCAATCAAAGAATAGGCGGCGTAAAGGCCAGATTCCTATGATAAGCACCTTTGACATGCTTCTCTTGCATGGTGCGTGCAGCCTTTAAGATCTTCACCCCTTTTTCCAAATGATCGGGCATGTAGCGCTCATATACGAATTCTGAGCTCTTTTTCGTTTTCACACCTCCATGTCGATTCAGTGGTAAATCGGAAATGAGCAAAAGAGCGCCTAAAGTAAATTTTCGTTTGTAACTTCCAGCAAACAAGGTCGCACACTCCATTTCGATTGCCTGCGCTTTAGTCGCTTTAAGCAAGGTCTTAAATTCTTCATTAAATTCCCAGAAACGCATGTTGGTCGTGTAGGTTATTCCAATATGGTAAATGGTTTTTTGCTGTTCTAGCACTTCGGTTACAGCTTTTTGCATCAAAAAATTAGCCAAGGCAGGTACTTGTTGGGGAAAATAGAAATCTGATGTTCCCTCTCCTCGTATACTCGCAACAGGTACCAGATAATCTCCTACTTGATACCGTCTACGCAGCCCCCCGCACATACCCAATAAAAGAGCCGAACGAAAGGGTAAAAACGAACAGAGATCCACCACAAGTGCAGCGGCAGGCGAACCAATTTTGAAATCGAGTATACTCACCTCCTCTTTCGGATCGTGGGCCACTTTAAACATACTTCCTTCTAAAATAGGCACATTACGCGTCTTTGCGAAATAATCGACATAACGGGGAAAATTCGTTAATAATAAGTTGGATTGAAAAGCTTCTGCTGGTGTTCCTGCATATCTTTCTAAAGTCTCTTTAGCAAATTCCTCTTCATTTAGCTGCTGGTGCATTGCAATCCCTATTTTTCCTTTTACCTTGGTATAGCGCAATACAGGCAAAAAATCTCCTTGAATTTTGGCCCCTTCGCAGTAGTTGCATTTTATTGATGGCTTCTTCAAAATGTGCCCTTTCTCACGAGCAGGACAGGCATGCCTCAGATTAACACGAATGAATTCCGCGCAGGCGTCAAAGTCGAAATTGATGGCGAGCCCTACGCGATGGTCAATGTCGAGTTTGTAAAGCCCGGAAAAGCACAACCTTTTACCCGTGTTAAGCTCAAACATCTTAAAACAGGACGCGTAGTCGACCGCACGTTCAAATCAGGCGAGCGTTTAGATGTGGCCGATGTACAAGATCTAAGAATGCGGATGCTCTACGCAGAAGCCGATGGCGCAGTCGTCTTCATGGACGATAATAGCTTCGAACAAATTACCGTTTCTCCGACTGTTATTGGAGAGAATAAGCAATGGATGCTCGAAGAAGTCGTATACGAAATCACCATCTACAAAGGCGAGCCCATCGAAGTCGTCCCTCCCACCTTCATGGAAATGAAGATTGCAGAAACAGCTCCAGGACTTCGCGGCGACTCTTCTTCCGGTAGGGTCCTAAAACCTGCCGTCACCGAAAGTGGCGCGAAAGTGCAAGTACCTATCTTCATCGATGAAGGCGAAAAAATCAAAATCGATACTCGAACCTCCGAGTACGTGTCACGTATATAGAGACGCTTGTATAGAATATCTTCTTCATCAGCTTTTATTCTATGCATGCGATGCACTTTGTATTCGCATCCAGAAAGCAAATAATCAACTTTATGGGCGATATTCACGAAAAACTTGCCGCTCTTAAGGAGCGGGCTTCTTGCCTGCGCCTTGTCCGAGAATTCTTCTTTGACCGCGACCTACTCGAAGTCGATTGCCCCGCTATCAGTCACGCCTCTTCGATCGATCAACATATCGATGTGATGCGCGTTGAAATGGATCAAAATCGCTGGGCCTATTTGCATACCTCACCCGAATACAAAATTAAGCGCCTGCTCGCTGCGGGAATAGGAGACTGTTACCAACTCAGTCATGTATATAGGTCTGAAGAATCCGGCAAGTTGCATAATCCCGAATTCACCATGCTCGAATGGTATCGCCTTGGCTGGGAATTTACTCTCTTTATGGAAGAGACATTGGATCTGATACGTCTCATGCTAGGACTTCTTCCTGCCTCTTTTATCAATTATCGCACAGCTCTTAAGACTTATGCTGGTATTGATTATCTCCATGCTACCTCTTCCGAATTACTCGCCTGCATAGATAAGCATGGCCAACAAGTATCTTCGGATGCACAAAATTGGGATAAAGAGACCTTACTGCAATTTCTTATGAGTGCAGTTGTCGAGCCCCATTTAGGTAAAGATCAACTCCTCGTCTTGCACGACTACCCTGCTTCACAAGCAGCCTTAGCGCGTACACGACAAAATGGCGATGAAACCGTGGCTGAGCGTTTTGAAATTTACTACCAAGGGATTGAGCTAGCGAATGGTTATCATGAACTCACAGATGTAAACGAACAAAGACAACGTCTCTATAAAGAGCAAGAAGCACGAAAAACTATGGGTAAATCCCACCTACCCATCGATGACAATTTCCTAGCCGCTCTTGAAAAGGGACTGCCTCCCTGTTGTGGCGTCGCTGTGGGTTTTGATCGGCTTCTTATGCTCCGACTTGGCAAAACTGCGCTTACCGACGTCCTTCCCTTCAGTTGGGAAGAAGCTTAAGGTCAAATCCACCCCTGAACGATAGGATATTTCCTTCCTACGCGGAATGCCTTTTTAGAAACGCGTATACCCGGTGGCGCCTGCCGCCTCTTATATTCTGCGCGATGAATACGCCGTACAAGATCGACCACCAGCTCAAACGGAAGTTCATATTTCTGTGCGATTTGCTGAGGAGAGAGGTAATCTTCGACATAGGCTTGTAATACCGTATCGACAATCTCGTAATCAGGCAGAGAATCCGAGTCTTTCTGTCCATCTCGCAGCTCGGCTGAAGGGGCGCGCTCGATGATTCTATTCGGTATAATTTCCCGCTCTCGATTGATCCAGCGTGAGAGCGCATAAACGTGTGTTTTCGTCACATCCGAAATAGCCGCTATACCGCCTGCCATATCCCCATAAAGGGTACAATATCCCATTCCCATTTCACTTTTATTGCCTGTGCTCATGACAACATAGCCCAGTTTATTCGAAATCGCCATCAAGATCATGCCACGAATACGTGCCTGCAGATTTTCTTCTGTTATATCGGGCTCTTTACCCTCAAAAAAAGGCTGCAGGAGCTCTAGATAATCATTAAAAGGTCCCTCGATCGGGATTGTCTTATATTCGATACCCAATGTCTTCGCTAAAGCCGCGGCATCGTCCCTAGCTTCTTGCGAGCTGTAACGAGAAGGCATATTGATCGCTAAGACATTTTCTTTTCCCAACGCTTCCACGGCAATGCAAGCTACAAGAGCCGAATCTATGCCCCCCGACAACCCCAAACAGCCTTGTCGAAACCCCAGCTTATAGAAGTAATCCCGTATCCCCAAGACCAAAGCGCTATAGAGATCCTGAAGAGGATCATAGTAGAAGGTGCAAGGGCAAGCAGCAGCACCTAAATCGACCAGCATATCATCTTCAGCAAAACCTTTCCCCAGCTGCCGCAGATGGCCATCTTTGTCCACGCACACACTATATCCATCAAAGACAAGCTGATCATTCCCCCCTACTTGGCAACACAGCACAACGGGACATTGCAAAGTCTTGGCCGCTTTTGTGCAGACATTCACCCTCATATCAGGCTTTTGGAACTGGTAAGGAGATGCGGAAAGATTGAGCAAAACATCAGGCTTATAGGGCAAAAGTTCCAACACAGGATCTCGTGGATAACGCGTCGAGCTAATATAGCCAGCATGTTGCCAGATATCTTCGCAGATAATGATCCCTACTTTTTTACCTCTTAATTTCCAAATCTGCGTCGTGGTGCCCGGTTCAAAGTAGCGTCTTTCATCGAACACATCATAAGTGGGTAATAACCATTTGTCTTGATAGCCGATTAACTGCCCATCGTCGATTACCGCTGCGCTATTCAATAACGGCTTACCTTTTCCTTCTAAATTAAGCCGAGGTAGTCCCACCACAACCGCTAAACCATACGAACCATGCACAATCCTATCTAAGCATTGATCGATTGCCTCAATAAACGAATGGTGTAGGAGAAAATCCGCAGGCGGGTAGCCACAAATAGTCAGTTCAGGAAAAAGCACAATATCAGCACCCTTTGAACGAGCGCGATCGAGAGTCTGAAGGATTTTATTAGTATTACCCTCCAGATCCCCAATAGTAGGATTAAGTTGCGAAACAAGAATGCGCATGCCCATAGATTTACGTTAACATATTTATTTTTAAATGCGAGATTGGTTTTTTAAATAAAAGATAATTATTAACAGAAATCATTCCAATTAATACCGATAAAAACATTTTACCAACAATTGAATAAAACTATAACAAGGGATTTATCCTACCATTACCGCAATTTTTGTTTTTTCACTTTAAGGCCATCTTTCGGTATAATTTCGCCATTACCTTCAAAACAAATGAGGAAGTTTTACCTATGGCACAAGGCAAACTCACGATCCATACAGAAAACATCCTGCCTATTATCAAAAAATGGCTTTACTCGGAAAAAGAGATCTTCCTTCGCGAACTGGTCGCTAATGCTTGCGATGCGCTTAATAAGCTCAAAATTTTAGGAGAAGCAGGAGAAGCCCATCTGCATGATACCGAAATGCGCATCGACATTTCAATCGATAAAGAAAACAAGGCCCTCTTGATTGCCGACACCGGCATTGGCATGACGAGTGAAGAGGTAGAAAAATACATCGCCCAAGTCGCTTTTTCGGGAGCAGAAGACTTCCTAGCCAAATACAAAGGAAAATCCGAAGGCGATCAGATCATTGGTCACTTTGGTTTAGGCTTTTACTCCGCCTACATGGTCGCTCAGCAGGTCGAAATCGACACCCTCTCCTACAGACCTAATAGTACAGCCGCCAAGTGGAGTTGCGATGGCTCATCCGAATACACCCTCGACGTCGGTCAGCGCAGTGCGCGCGGCACCACCATCAAGCTCACTATCGATAAAGAAAACGAGGAGTTTCTCGAAGAAGCCCGCATCCGTGAGCTCCTAAAACGTTACTCAGGCTTTTTACCCTTCCCGATCTATCTTAATGGCACGCACATCAACCCCCAAGAGCCACTATGGGTAAAATCTCCCGCTACTTGCTCCGATCAAGACTATCTCGACTTTTATCGCACCCTCTACCCGATGGAAGCAGACCCTGTCTTTTGGATTCACCTCAATGTGGATTACCCCTTCAACCTCAAAGGCATCCTCTACTTCCCCCGTATGCAGCGTCGCTTCGAGTGGGATAAAAATACCGTCAAACTCTTCTGCAATCGAGTCTTTGTAGCCGACAATTGTAAAGATCTGCTGCCCGATTATCTCACCATCTTGCGCGGCGCAATCGACAGCCCCGATATCCCTCTCAACGTCTCACGCAGTTATCTACAGGTCGATCGCACCGTACGCCAAGTCGCTTCCCACATATCGAAGAAAATTGCCGACCGTTTCTCCTCCCTCTATACAACCGACCGGGCAAAGTTTCTTGCCTGCTGGAACGACATCGAGATGATCGTTAAGCTCGGCATTTTACAAGATGAGAAGTTCTTCGAAAAAGCCCAAGAATTCCTCGTTTGGAAAACCTTAAGTGGCGAATGGCTTACTTTAGCCGAATACAAAACTAGGGCCCAAGAGAGTTCTAAAAACAAGATCTTTTATACTACCGATGAAAAAATCGCCCCTTCTCTCCTCGAACTCTACAAGAGTAAAGGACTCGAAATTCTTGTCGCCAACCCCCACATCGATACCGCCCTTATGAACTATCTCGAAAGCCACGAGAAAGATCTCCATTTTCAACGTATCGATGGCAAACTCGACGAAGCCCTGTTGGATACAAGTCGCGAAAAGACCCTTCTCGATGCAGAAGGCAAAACCGAAAGTTCGCGCCTGGCCGACTTCTTCCGTACCCATCTTACTCATCATAATAAGCTGGAAGTTGAAGCAAAAAGCCTAGCTGCCGATGACCTACCTGCCCTTCTCGTAGTGGACGAAGAGACCCGTCGATTACGCGATTACTTAGCCCTTTCGGGCCAGGCCATGCCCCCCGGGATGGAAGAAAAGCGCACGTTTGTTCTCAACACCAACAATAAACTCATCAATGCCATCTACGGCATGCGCGATAAAAAACCGGAACTAGCGAAAGAAATCACCACCCATCTCTATGATCTCTCTCTTTTAGCCCAAAAAGGTCTTGAGCCGGCTGCTCTTTCCACTTTTATCGAAAGAAACACCCGCGTTCTCGAAAAACTCCTCTCCTAATTATATCTTCTTAAAGCGCAGGGCCTTACATCCTGCGCTCTTTTTCTTCCCTCTCGCCTCCCTTATAAGCCATTCAACACAAATTACTTGTAAATTTCTTTATTCGCTATCTTGTTAGTTTTATAAATACCTTATTATCAATTACGAATCGCATTTTTAATATTAAAATGTTAATTATATGTCAATAAATTGCTTTATTATCATTAAACTGTTAAAATAATATTATTAAGATATTAAAATAAGGTAAAATTATGACATCCACTATTGGTCCCCTCCAATTATATGGTTCTGAAGGAATCCTAACTTGTCGTGAGCACCAGGGAGTTGTAGAACGTGATGCTCATATAGCGTGCGCAACTTCTATAAATAATCTTATGAAAGAAATGCAAGATCAAGGCAAATGCGCTCCTGCAAATTTCCATGTAATGGTTACTGATAATCAAGTTCATTTAACTGATACACACGGTCACATGTACCAGATTGACGTAGGAGGCAATCCTCGATTACAATCCTTAGCCCAAAATGTTATTGGAATAGCCAACAACATTTGGCAAGCGCACCAACATCAGTCTCATTCCGCTTTCCCAACTAGCTTTTCTTCTTCTCGTTCAGTTAGCCATATCCCAACAAGCGCTTCAACCTGCTCTAGCCATAGCCATTGCGCCTCTGCATCACATCTGCCTGCCGCTACTATACCCCCGATGCCCTACCAATTTCCTTTTCGCGCAGATTCCGCTTCTCCTCCACCAAGTGCTTCGGCAGCTTCTATGAGCAGTAGTGGTCCTATAGCTGGTGCGGCTTCCCATACTCCTTCTCTTCCCTCTGCTTCTTCTTCACCTGAAGATGACTCCCCCTCTGCGCCCCTGGTCCGCCCATCGCTACAAGATGAATCACCAGTAGGAGATACTTCTAGGAGGATTCCAGCTCCCCGCTCATTCGGTAGAGAAACTTGCATAGATGAGCGTGCTTTAGGTTCTACCCCCCTCGGACCTCAACATCCTGTAGCTCCATTAGATTCTTCAGCCAGCTCCTCTTTAGATCCTATACCCTCTCCCTCTCTAGAAGCTGAAGAAGATAGGGAAGCCGCTTCATCCATTGCTATCCTTAATCGTTCTCATGAAGTTGCCGCCACTTTAAAAGATATGCTAAGTGAGAAAAATAGAGTTCTTACCGAAGCCCTTACTACAAAAACAACAGATCTTGACCAAGCTCATAAAAAAATAGAAAGTCTAGAGGCAAGTATTTCGACTCATGAAATAAATAGTACCCGGTTAAGCCTTAATATAACGGCTTTACAAAGGCAAATGGAGGAAGGAGAGGCGGAAACAACTAAACTCAAAAACGAATTAGCTGAGGCTCTTAAAAAGAAAAATGAAGCAATAGAGCGAGCAGATTACAATGGGTTACTACTCGTCCAACTTGACAGGAAGATTAAGACTCTTGAAAAACAACTTCAGACAGCTTTATACCAGAAGGCAGGCTTAGAGCAGGATGTAGTACGAGCAAGAGAACAAAGAAGTCAAGCTGAAGCTGACAGTGCATTGATTCAGAGGCTGTTTGACGATCAAAAACTTCAGTGCGAGCAATTAAAAAAAGAGACTGCAATCTTACGCGAATTATTGAACAAGGCCGTAAAGTCACTTGCGGAAGCTAAAAAGGCATTGGAAGATAGCTTTACAGAAATAGACGAACTAAGAAAGCAAGGAACCCTCACCATCGATGAGATGAAATTGAGACTTAAGGATTATGAGCGACAGGTTGATCGCCTAACTACCCTCTTAGAAGAAGCTGAAGACGCAAATGCGAATGACATAGCTACGTTTATTGTTACACATTTAAATCCTAAAACGGAAAAAATTAAAGAACTCGAAGAGGAATTGAGGAAAGCTAAAGAAGCAACGCAAACTCTGCAAAGGCAATTAGAGCATGCAAGATCAACTGCTAAGGAGGTTGATGATCAAGAAGAAGACCTCGAACATGCTCAACAGGATGTAGCGCAATTGACAAGGGATTTACATGTTATGCGTAAAGAAAAAAGGAAGTTAAGTAAAATATTAACTTCTCTTGCTCCTAAAAAAGCTAGAGGCAAAAAGTCACCATCTTCAGCTACACCTGAAAGAATTCAGCTAAGGAAATCGCTGACGCGCGCCACCCCGTTTAGAGAGCGTTTGAAAGCCTTGCCTGTCACTCCAAAGCCAACTTCCTCCGATACAGCCCATAGATTAGCTGATCCTTCGAAGCAATTTGGTGACGAGCTTATGAAATTAAGAACCAGTGTTTCTGTAATTCGAGCAGATATCCAACGCATTAGCGAGAGGTTTTTTAAGGGTAATGGGTGGCATAGAGAAGCCAATGAAGATTTCCAAGATTTGCTGAGTAAGGTGAGAACGAGCAGGAATAACGCTAGATTATCCGTACGATCTTCTGAGGCAGAAGCTCTAATAGCAGTTCTGGACGCTTTAGAAGCCGCCTTAAGGGACGCTGATATAAGGAATATGAGCTTAGATCCAAAACTAGCATTTTTGGAAAAACTCAAAGATATCGCTGATGAACGTCTAAGAACGAAGGCAATAGACTCAACGCCCCCTGCCCTCAGCTCTTCTTCTTCAACCCCACCCGCTTCCCCCAGATCTGGTGAAGCAGGCTCTTTGCCCCCTGATGGGCCTTCTGAACCATCTTCTCCCATCGATGGATATTCTGACGATGGATATGAAACCACCTTCCCATGATCCATCTTCTGGAGTTGCAGCAGTATAAAGCCAGCCGAATTAAGAGAGATGAGCTAGCCACTCATCTCTTAGCTGAAATAGAGGGCGCTTCATCGAAGAAGTCTCCTCTATTATCCATACCGAAGATGTTGCAGGATGTCGCGGTAAGATCTACCACAAAGACAGCATTCACCGAAGCACTTTTAGCTAGGTACCATAACTTAGAAGGCTCTTCTGCGTGCCTAGGACGTGACCCCCACGACCCATCCCCTAGGTAGATAATCCCTGTTGGATCCTCCTTCCCTTCTCGAATAGGAACGGAGCGCTTATAGACATGGCAATGATGCTCGAAAGCCGCCTGTATCCCCCCTTCTTCAAAAAGACCTACCCAAGAAGTGCGGACCCTAGTTGGTGAGGGCCGATCAAAGGCGTTAACCCCCGGGAAAGCGGGAACATGGTAGACTGCCATTTTATAAGGAGTCTGCTTGTGGGCTTGCAATTCACTCCCTAACCACTCTCTTTGCCTCTCTTCCATCTTATGCGTATGCCCAGAATCTAGCAGAAAAAGACTTAAGTAATTCCCTACATCCAAAGTTCGATACGCTTGCATCTTTTCATCAAACCCAAAAAGGTCGTAAAAGAGTGATCTTGGGGTCTCTCCCCTCGAGAACTTTTCAAAATTCCCTCGTACATCATGATTACCGACTACAGGAACAAGGGGGATCAGCCTACCCTCTTGATCGACCATTTGATCTGTCCAGGTGGACAGAAAAGTTTTCCACCGCTCCCAATCGCTATTTTTATTGAGTAAATGAAGAAGGTTAGAAATATGACCATGGGCATAGGCAATATCCCCTCCCAAAACCACAAAAGAGGGATTTTGCTGAGCTACAGCAGCATTCATCTGTTGAAAAAGGTCCTCGTTGGAATAGGCATCTCCTCCTACAACAAAGCGTAAAGGACTCTCCAGGGTCGCAGGAAGAGTCCGGAATCGAAACGGGCCTATTGCTTTGTCCTGCGCCTTTTCAAGCCAAAAAGCATATTCCGTATGGGGTTTTAGATGGGATAGCTCCACCCTCTGTAATTTTGCCAAGCCACCCCGCAATCGCTCAATTTGGGCTTCAGCGTGCATTTTAGGCCCATAGCCTCTCTTTTCAACCTCTGCATAATAAAGAATACGATCGGGACCTCTCTCCTTCTCTAACCAATGAACGATCATTTCCGACGAAGGGTCTCCTTTCAACGTTAGATAGACCGCAATGGGCTTAGCTACTAGAGCCTGAGTAACTAAGAGAAAGACGAGAAAAACAATATGCATATAAGTCCACCTATTAGAGTGGCTTATACAAATAACTATCTTTTTAATCCTCTTATTATTTCAAGATATTGGTTATTAATAGTTTATAAATAATATCCTTAAGTTATTGAAAACTAGAGAGATCCAATAGCTATCTTTATTTAAAATAAACAAATAATTAATTGATTAAGAATAATACTAATGATAAAATATTTATAACGTTTAATAATATATTTAATGAATTCGCCTAATTAAGGTTTATAAAAGCTATGACACATACTTTCACCTTCAATAATGTTCAATTGTTTGGAGCCCAAGAGCAGAGGCTTACTTGCGATGAACACCCTGATCAGATTGAGCGAGTAGTCCAACAAGCTTGTGCCGCTGAAGTCGATGCTGTCATGCAAGAATTACACAATAGAGGCCTTCCCCGTTTCTACGCCCCTGGCTATGACATACGTATTTTCGAGAATAAGATTGTATTAACAGCCAAAGGCAACGGCGAAAGAAGAGAAATTCCTTTATCTACAGGCCGAGACACTCTAACCGACCAAGCACAACGCGTAGTTGCTAAAGCCGACTACCTCTGGAACAACCATTGGAAAGCTGCTCACAACCCTTTTTACGGAATGGAACGCACCAGGCTCGGTGAGAGTCATACTGTTGCCCCTATGCCTTCTGCCAGACCGCCCGCTTTCCATCCTCATCCTCATGATAGTGCGTCTTCTTCCTCGCACGCTCATCGACCCGTAACAATGTCAATCCCAGCTCCCTTATCAACGTCAGCTGCGGCCTCTACTCCCGCTGCAACTAGCCCCTATGCCCGTACAAGACGCGTAGATGGGATTGCTCGATCACAACTGCTTAAAACCTATACTAAGCTCTTCCGGTTAGGCGAGAATTATATAAGTAAAGGCAATAGTCTTCTTGAAAGAAGTCAAATTCAAGAAATGGCTGAACAGCTCGAAACATTAACTGAACTTCGCAAAGTTACTAATACCCTTATTGAAGCACTAGCCCAATCAAATGAAGATATGAGTGATCTACGGGATAATTTAGCCCGTCTTTTAGATGATATCCAGGCACAAGAAAGGAATCTACTCGCTGCCCTTGCAAGAGCACCTTTAGCCACTGCAGAGAGAGCCTCATCTGGATTCGCGAGACCTTTATCTCCCAGTCCCTCTTTTGATGATTTCCATGCAGAAACCCAAAGCAGATTAGCAGATCTTCGGGAAAGCATGGCAGATACAGCACAAAGATTGGATGAAGAGTTCGATTCACTTCAAAGTCGTTACCCCCCATTCAAACCGCACGCCTTCCCTGAAAGTTCTACTCCGTTTTCTTTGAGCAGTTTGGAAGTAAATCCTCCTTCCGCACGTAGCCCCTCTGATTCCACGGTCGGTACATCCTCATCTCGCTTTGCTTCTCTAGCCCCAGGTGCCGGGGGTGATGTACAGACTTTGAGCAATCCACGTAATCCTGGCCCGTCACAACTCCCTCCGGTTTTTCCACCTGGCTCCGATGCAGAACCTTATAGTACACAAGGTGATGTAGATTTAGCGACACCAAGGGCTCGCACTCCAACGTCCGCACCTATTCCAACTCCCCTTTCTCCCCCTGGAGCCCCTTCTGTTGGTTCTCATGATTTAGACGACGAGGAAACTACTTCGAGAGAGGGTTCTTTATCTCCCCCACCTTCTCGCAGACTCTTAATCGATACAGATTCTTCAAGCATGTATCATGGTGCAGGCGCTTCTCCAACCGACAGGCAACCACCTCTTTGGACTTCTCTAAGCTCTCTTCCTCTTCCCTCTCCCCGCAGCTTTATGTGGGGAACACCACCTGGAGATAGGTCTCTCGATTATTATAGAAAACGTTTAAAGGGCCTCCTAGCGGCTCCCCGTGCTATATCCACTCCTCCGATAACAGATGCTGCAGGCCTCACAGATGCAGCGAGTGGGTTAGCGCCTTTAAGCCTTGCTAGCTTGCGATTGAGCCCCCCCGCTTCCCCTGTAACATCCTCAGAATTTCATGGAGCGGTTGTTAGACATGAAGAAGCTTCCGCTAGACTACAGAGTGAACTAGAAGCGCTTATTCCAGGCGAAGAAAATGCAGAATTAAGACAACGTATTCAACTGTTATCAGCACAGATTGCTAACCTAAGAGCCTTTTGTGAAAGATTGCGTGATGACAACCAAAGACTGATCGCGAGACTACCTGAAATAGGCCAAGCAGAAGAAGATACGCGTAGACTAGACGAGTACCGTGCCATTATTCAAGAAAACCACCAAAAAATTAAACAAGCAGAAGACCATATCAGCAAACTGGAAAGGCAACTCAATGAGATTACAGACAACTTAAGAGATCGTGATGACCAATTAGCTAAAGCGCTTCAAAATTACAAAGATGCCCGACAGGATCTTGATACTCTACGAAACAAATTACAAAGCCAAAAAGACCTATACGAAAGAGAAGCTGAAAGAACTAAAGAACAACTGGCTTATGTAACAGAACAACTTGATCAAGCAAAAGCCCAAGTTGCAGAACAACGACGTGCTTGGGATGAAGCCTTTGGTAGAGCAGCAGAAGCAGGCCTTCCTGATCACTTAGAACGCGCGCTAAAAGCAGAAGCCCGAGTAAAAGTATTGGAGGGAGAAAATGCTACTCTTCTATCACGACTTCAAGAGCTTGGCAGAGCTGATCCAGCTTTAGAAAGCCAATTTGCAAGAGTTACAAGCCAACTCCGTGAAGCAGAAGATATATCCCGATCTCAACGAACGATGATCGATAACCTAACGGAAGAATTGGCAAAAAAAGATAGAGCTGCCTATGCCCAGGCGATGGCACTCATTAGGGCTGAAAATACCATTCTCACTCTTGAGGGAAGGTTAGAACGTCTTAAGAAAGCTGAAACTCAACTTGCAGAGGAGCTTTACCAAGCAAGAAACACTTTTGCTTATAAAAGTTCTGAAATGGAACAAGATATCACGACTCTACAAAGTCAACTCCGCACAGCCCGAGCTCAGGCTGATGAAGAACGAAGAGAGCTACAGGCATTGATCGATCAAGGAAACCATGCGCTTTCTAGTGCTGACTTAGAAATAAACCGTTTGAAAAGCGACCTCGCCCAGACACGAGCAGAAGTTATACAAGCTGATGAAAGAGTGGCCGAATGGCAGGGTAAAGTTGAAGGCCTACAAGCTGAACTGGATCAAAAAGAAGGACGTCTTACAAGTGCTACTCAACAACTAAGTGATGCAGAAGAAGAACAAACAAAATTACGCCAAAAAGTAGAAGAATTAAGCATACAACTTCAGGAAACTGAACGTAACTTAATAGAATCGCAACATCGCGCAAGAAGCCACGAGGAAGCCCTACGCAGACAGGAAAATACAATCACAGAACTCAATAAGGAGCTTACGGACGCGCAAGCAGATAAACTACATGCTCATGAGCTACTGAATGCTTTAAGAAGTGAACATGAAAAGGTTAAACAGCAGATAAGCGAACTAGAAGAGAATGACAAAGAAAATCGAGCACGAATTGGAGAACTCTCCGACCAAGCCACCCATTCAAAAGACGAAGCTGAAAAATACCGACTTGACCTTGAGACAGCTCAGGCAAAACTTGCTGAATTGAACATAGAATTACAACGTGCACGCGCTGCAGAATCAACTGCTAAAGAACATGTTTCTGACCTCGAAAAGCAATTAGATGACGCAATCGCAGAAAGACAACGTGTAGCACGACAATTAGAAGACTCCGCAACACGCGAACGCGATCTACGAGCCAATATCGATCAAAGAGATAAAGCCCTTACGGAAGCTCGATCAGAAATAGCTCATTTGGGAAGCGAAACTGATAGAGCAAAGAATGCTGCTCAACAAGCAAATCTTGAAGCTCTTGAACATAAGAGAAAAGCCGAGGCTTTACAAGCTGAACTAGATGCTAAAGAAGGAGAACTCCGTGAAGCTGGAGGAAAAATCGGTCATCTAAAGGCTGAAAAAATAGAATTAGAAAGGCAGAGTGATGCTTTACAGAGAGAGCTGAAACAAGCAAATATAGGAAGAGAAAGAGCTGAAGTCGAAGCTAGCAAACAACAACGACAAGCAGAGGCGTTAGCTGCAGAACTGTTGAAAGCTCAGAATGCATTATCAATAAAAACAGACCAGCTTCAAGCTGCCCAAGTTGAAAATGCTGAATTACAAGCTGATCGCGAAAAAGAAGAAGAGATAATTAAGGACCATATTGGTCTGCTTAATCAAGAGCTATCAGAAGTAAACCACAAGAAAAAAGCGGCTGATGAACAAATAGCACAATTGACTGAAGCTTTAGCAAAAGCAGAGGAAGACAAACAACAGGGCGAGAGGGCTCTTACCGAAGCTGATCTCTTTCATACAACCCTAAAAACACGTCTTACCGACCAAGAAGGCCATATTGATAGACTTGAGACACGACTTAGAGAAGCAACTGCTAGTGTGGAACGCCTGACAGCAATACAAGAGAAGATTACCCAAGCAGAGACAGCACGGGGTCAAGAACAAGCAAAACTCCAAGAACAACTCCATACAATTACACAAGCTAAAATTGATGCAGATAGAGATAAGGAAGCCTTTAATAATATTTTAGAAACTGCGGAGGCAGAAAGAAGAAGACTTACAGATGAATTAGCTGCTTCCCAAGCGCACCTAGCAGAACTAAATACTGAGCATGAAAAAGCTGCTGCTCAATGGCAAGACACTGAGGAGAATCTAAATAAGCAACTCCGAGCTGCAAACCAACGAGCCGATGAAGTTGATAGTGAAGGAACACGCTTACAAGGTGCTCTCACAAGAGCTGTTGAAGGCAATAATCAACTTAGCGATCAGCATGAAAAAGATGAGGAAAGTCTTAAAGGATTACGTGCGCAATTAACACTACTCCAAAGCGTGAAAGAAGGCGTTGAGGCCTCTATTGAAGAATTAACTAAAAAAAGTGAAGATGCTCGAACAGAACACGATAGAAAGTTAGCTTCAATAAGAAAAGCTCTTGATACAACTCAAGCTGAAAATGAAAGGCAAAAAGCCGCTCTTGTAGCACAAGATGCCGTCATTGCATCTCTTACAGAGGCTCTCCAAGAAGAACGCGTTAGAGCTGCGAATTTGGATGCCCAGAAAGACCAATTACAAAAGGAGCTTGACCAGACAGCAAGAAACCTCGAGACAGAAAAAAATGCCCACACAGAAACTAGAATAACGGCAAGTGCCGCAGCTGAATCCGCTGGTCAAGAAAATGACTACCTTCGCACAAAACTTGTAAATATAACACGAGATAAAGCAGCAGCCGAAGCATCTGTAGAAGACCTTAATGGTAGTTTACAAGGCAGTCGGCAAGAAGCGAAAAGATTACGTGAGGAATTAGCCGATTCCCAAAAAAGACTTGAAGAGGCTACTCAAGCTATCAAGGCCTGGGAGGAGCAGAATAATTCCTTAACTCAACAGCGCGATAAAGCACAAGAACGCGTTACAGGCCTTGAAAGCACCCAACGACATTTAGAAACTCAACTCCGAGAAGCTCAAGGTAAAATCAGCCACTTAGAGGAGCAATATACAGCTGATCAAGGGAAACTACGCGCTCAGAAAGACAAAATCACATCCCTTACCCAAGAGCTCGCCGCTGCGCAAGCTGCACAAGCTGCTGCAGCTAAAAAAGAAGCTGAGTTGAACCAGGCATTACGTGAGGGTGGAGCAGCTACCGATCATTTAACAAGGCTTTCTGAAGAGCAAAGCAAGGCATTAGGAGAAAGAGCCCGAGAGATAGAAAGCTTAACCGATGTACATGCAAGAACGAAAGCTGAACTTGATGCTACTAATGCACATGTTACCCGTTTACAAACACAGTTAAGCCAAAGAGCTACACCAGATCAATTTAGTAAACTTGAAAAAGAACTAAGCAAGAGCCAACACCGTGCTGATCAACTTCAAACAAAAGAGACTGAGCAACAAACTGTGATTGGCCAGTTAAGGCATTCTCTAGCAGAATTAACTACTTCTGCAAGTACAACAGCACATGCCCTTGAAAAAGCCCAGAGGGCAAATGCTGCCTTAGAAACAGAACTTAGAAAATTGCGATCTGCTAATCATTCAGCCGCTAAACAAGCTGCAGAAACAGAAAGAGCACTAAGACTTGAGATTGAACAATTATCAGCAGGTAACGAGAAATACGCACAACAACTAAAGGCTCAGACAGCAGCTACAGTTGCCGCTCAAGCTCAAGCAACCTCCCTACAAACGAAACTCGCACAGCAAACAAAAGAACTGGAAGAAGCCCAAGCAGCAAATACAGCCCTACAAAGTGATCTAGCAGGCTCACGAATCCGCGAGCAGAGATTACTAGCTGACAAAGATAGCCTTAACGGACAGTTAAGCGAAGCACAGGCAAGATCAGCCGAGCTACATACTAGCATCGACGAAGCTAAAACTCGTATCGCTGCACTCGGAAGAGAGCATGAAGCACAAGAAGCAGCTCATAAGCGTGAGCTTGAAGAATTACAAGGTGTTCTATCCAAAACTAAAGAAGCTATTCAAGAGAAGGAAAGAACGATAGAAGGCCTCCATACCCTATTAGCAGAGAAGACACGAGAAGCCGAGACAAGTAGAGCTGGTCGTGAACAAGCTAAAGCGGAGATTGCGAAACTAAATGAGGAGATTGCACAAATTAGTGAAAATACGGCAGATCTCCGTAGTATCTGCAAAGATCAGGAAGATTTTATCACTCGCATAAATCAACAGATAAATGAAGAACGTGTAGGCTTCGAAGCTCAGCGATCAAGATTAGAACATCAGTTAGCTGAATTAACACAAAGATTAGAAGCCTCTGAAAAAAAGAGGGCAGAGGATTACCATAAACTAACTCTTGCTCTTGAAAAAATCAAAGAGCTGGAAGCCCAATTGACCACCGCAAGCAAGGTTACGGAGACCGCAACACAGCGACTCGATGAAATGACCAAACGCGCAGAAGCCGCTGAAGCAGAAAACCGCCATCTTCGAAGTCTCCTTGCTGCACGTGTTACTACCCTAAGCAGCGGAGCCATTGCTAGTGATGCAGATACTATAGCCGCTTTAAAAGCGCTACCACGTATAACACCTAGAGGCCTCTTTAGAGCTGGAGAAAAGGCTTTTCTAGACGTGCCCGAACTTATCAAAGAGGGGCATATAGATATTTTGCTTCCATTTGAAAATATCTGCGCTACAGTTGACCTTGTAAGTGAGGCTCTAGATGAAATTTTGACTCCACCTGAAAATCCCGATCCTCACCATGTTTATAACTTAGCTATTTATGT
The DNA here is from genome assembly GCA_013288005.1 of Chlamydiota bacterium. Lineage (GTDB taxonomy): Bacteria > Chlamydiota > Chlamydiia > Chlamydiales > Rhabdochlamydiaceae > JABDCS01. The sequence goes on from JABDCS010000012.1 coordinate 41,403, forward strand.
TGCGAACGGTGTACCGCATATACCGACCTTTAAAAATACAGAGTTATTCCAAAAATTACAGGCATGGATTATTCGGCGAGCAGGACGATTAGGTCGAGAAACTGATCCCTTATTGGAAAGAAAACAGAGGACACTTCTTCTTACATTAGCGAATGATGCAAGTACATTATGCGGGCAAATAGCAGTTCCTATGCTAAGAGCTGCCCAGTACCATGCTGCTCTTAATATGAATGGAATCTCGAAAAAAGAATGGGCGCGCAATTTGATAATGACAGAGAGGTTAACTCCTGAACAACAGCACATCAAAGGTCTTCTTCTAGATAAACTTACGGAAGCAGATAAAATAGCTCCCGCTCTTGAAATACAAATGTCAATGCTTGTATCAGATGGGTTTTCAAGACTGCACATGGTGCCAGTATCGCTTCATGAACAATACCTAGGGCTGCCCGATCAAACATTGCATCATGGGATAATCGGTATCCACAAAACACTAGAGTGGAGTAGAGCATTTGAGCAACGACAATATCTAATTGACAACGTAATTAACGACTTCAATTTTGACACAATCACAGACGATATTCTTCAATCCTCTCGAGCTAAGGAAGAGGATCATCTTTTAACAGGCACATACAACGTTATAGAACCTTTACTACGCAGATCTTCACCGAGGGACCCTCCTACAATTACTGATCAATTGGTGGCTGCACGTGATAGTGGAAAACCTATTTCAGAAGACACTCGAATAGCCTTAAAGACACAGGTAGAAGGACGTATACGTTTTCATTTACAAAACCTAACCGGATTGCAGACTTTGAGGACTACGCCTGAGGTCCTTATGCAATACGTGCAAGCTAATGGTAAATTCCCTATAGCTATCCAGCAAGCCCTGCTTCTACAGGGAGGGGATGCAGCTCTTGTACTTTCCCAATTGCTATACTACTACAACGCATTACATGATGCACCAAAACATGATTTCTTTAGACATATAGCAAGCCTTGATCAATGGGATTGGCTTGTACAAGGGCTTGGTAATGAAGAAGCCTCTAAGCAGATCTTAAAATTGCTACAGGCGTTAAAAAACCACGAGAAGTTTGAGGGACTTCCTGCATCTGCGCAACAAGCCGACTGGGCTCGTGATTTCTCTATCTTGTTAACAGATGAGCAATGCAATCCACCTTACATCGACGCAGAAGCGGGTTCGGGTAAAACAGGCCTCTGTCATCTTATCGTCGAATTCATTAAGACAGCCTTACCTGAAACACAAAAAAAACGAGTTATTCTTTACTCTCCATTTGCTACATCAATCCCTGGTATGGAATGCAGGTTGCTTGATGAAGATAAGAAACAAAATGTGATCTTTGTTGAGTCAGAAGAAGAATTAAGGAATGTGGCTGTCGTAGTAGACGAAGCAGATATGTTGCCTGTCGATGCAGAATTTGTTGTAAAAGTATGGAATGAAGAGGATGAAGAACGTGTCAGACGGAGTGAAAATATCACTCTAGATGGCTGTACGACCCGAATTGTAAGACCTTTAAAAATGTCGGCCACGAAGATAAAACCTTATAAAGGATATGCACAACATAAAGTCCGTGCAAGAAAAGCGAGTGACAAAGCTGCAACTTTTCAAGAAACTTTTGACGGTTATGGACGCAATCTGTCTCGGGAAATACAGAGTCTTAACAAGCAAAGAGAAGAGGAAATTGCATATCTCCGCAATAAAGAGGTCATAAGACAAGCTCATATGCTTGACACTATGCTTGCTAACTTTGGCAATCCATCTTTTAAACAATATGTCACCGCTGCTCAACGCTCACCCTTGAAAGAGGCAATCGGAAATTTGAAAAAAGATCTGGATAAAATTAAAGATGGCTTTCAAACAGATCAGCATGCTGGTTTAGGAGCTCGGATTGATGAACTCAGAAACAGATTAGAGGATATAATCACCACTGACTACACGCCAGCGACTACAACAGGTGCTTACACATTTTTAGGAATGCCTCCTAAAGAATTTTCAGCAGCCCTTACAAAAACACATGAAGGTAATAAAAAGCAGGTTGAAACGACTCTGAAAGATCTTCTTACATTCAAGGCTTGGACCCAAACAGATGTATATCGAGAATGTGTACGCGGAAGCGGTGAGTTACCAAAAATTGATCGAAGACTTAAGGATCTTACTACTGCCTACCAAGAACTAGGAGCCAAAAGAACTAGCTGGACCCGTAAAGCTACCAAAGAAGCGGCGGAAGGACTTGCGTCTATGCAATCCCGTGGCGAACGAGCCAAACATGTAGCTACCAAGATGAGCTATGAAACTAGTGAGCGTGTAGACTTCGATCCACGCAGAGATGGCGCAAGCGTTGCTAACAAATTAGTCGAAAAAAGTCTTGCTAATCGAGCACAAGTAATTATGCCTGATGTGCGTTTTACAGAAGAGTCATTACCATTATTCATTGAAGCAGCTAAAGATGCGTTAATTAGCAAGCAAGCGACTCGTCAGCCTGTCTTCTTTGTGTACCACGATTCCCATTCAAATCCAGACACTCCAGGATCTACTTATGGAAAAGATATCATTATGGGTTATGACGAAAATGGGCACAGATTAAGCACATTAGGCAGATCAGGTAAACAAGATCGCTTGACTCTTAAGGATTATTGGAAGGAACAACGAAGGCTGGCTGAAATAGAATATAGAAAAATATCTCAACCCACTATTCATAGCGACGATTTCATTGAAAGACATTTAAAACATGTCATGTCGCAACAAACAACGATCATGCTTTATGACACTACGACTAAACAGGGTGGCGATTTTGGAGCATGGAGCCGAGCTGAGTCTGAAAACGATATACTTCAAGTAATCTACTACAATATATCAACTAAAGGCCGCGATCCAGCAGAGGTCGTCAGTACAGATGCGCTTTATCAAGCCATGAGCAGAAGACGAGGCTCATCCGCCCAGAATTCGGCTGTTGTGGGAAGTTGTTCAGAGGAAGAGTTTTCATCTAAACTTGCTCTGCGTCAAACCACGATTGAACAAGGACGAGCTGTTTATGATGTTCCGGCTGCTATTGCTAGAAAAATTATCAAGGCGTCCACCATCTTAAAGAACCCTATGATTGTAGCTCCGAAGACTGCGAAATTACCAGCTGGTCCTTTAGTTTCTGGTTGGAAAGTAATCAAAGCCAAAGAACTACGAAAGCAAAACCATGATGCCATGACAAAAAGAGCTCTCGCCTACCTTAAAAACGAGGATAGTGATGAAGCACAAACTTTTGCTCGCGAATGGCAACAATTCGAAATAACTATAGAAAATGCAATTAAGGGAAACGAAGGAGACAGCCAGCTACCTCTTGTTGAAAGAATGCTACAAGCTGCTGATGGGGATCAAAATCTATGGAAAGCCCACAAAGCTTTTGAGGAAGCTCGTTATCTAATCAACTGGGCTAAAGGGTATTCTCCTGTAACTGCAGACTCTGTTCTGCTTGCTGGTTCTTCCGCTAGATTAAGTGCAGCTTTTGCTTCCATGCCTTCCTCATCTTTATCAGGTCGTGCCACTTATGCTTCTATGTCACACCCTTCAAGCATGAAAGATGATAGTAAAGAGGAAGCTCGCCAACATCCCCCTACCCCCGGCCCAGCTACGCCCTCTATAGCTGCAGGGAGCTCTTCTTCAGTTAGTAGCACTGCTTACTACGCGAGCCTTGGGGGGCCCCCTCCTGCTGCAGGAGCTGCACCTTTACCAAGTACTCGTCAAAGAAGGGGATCTACCGCAGGAACATCTGTAGAAGCGGCATCATCTCCACCTGAGGGAAGTCCATCTCGTACTCCTTCAACAAAAGGAAAATTTTGTCTTTCTAATAAAAAGAAACAACCGATTCCTAGACAGGGATCATCTGCTCCTATAGAACGTTCTGCAACTAGCTCCTCTGCAACTTCTACTAAAGGAGCAGGAGGCACAACACCTGCTACACAAGTCAAAGCTGATTCGAGCAAAAGAACACAAGTTCCTTCAGTACCTTCTTCAGTTGTAACGGGACTTAGAGGAAGGCATACTTCTCCAGAAGTGACAGGAAGTGATGAATCGTCAATACGTTTAGGAAGAGATATATACACCTTCGTTTCTAAGCCGACGGGTTCAGCACCACCGGCAGTTAGAGCAACTGCCGCCGCAGGAGCCGGTGCTAGACCACCAGCTAAACGGGCGTAAAGGCTAACTACTTGTAAGTAGGAAAGGAACTTGTAGGCCCATTAAACTCCAAAAAAACAAAGACCAGCTAGGAATCTAGCTGGTCTTTTTCGTTAGATCTGAACGGGATAGGTCTATTCGGAGATTTCCGCTTTTTTAGCTTCTTCTTCGGTACAAGATTGCACTTCTGTGACAGCTGTTTTGAGGATCTCGATTTTCGCGCCACCTTCTGACATCTTTAAGATGATTGTTTGGTCGTTGATACGAGCTACTGTACCGACAAGGCCCATGGCTGTAACGCGGTCGCCTTTTTTGAGGCTACTTCGTTGTTTTTCCATGGTTTTGCGACGTTTTTGCTCGGGGCGCCAGAGGATGAAATAGAAGAAAAGGAGGGCGACAAGGAGCATTAGTCCGGTTTGCATCATGTTATTGGCTGGTGGAGGAGCAGCACCTTCGGCAAAGAGAGCTGTTGTTCCGAGTGCCAGAACCGTGAGCGTAGAGGTAAAGGTTTTCATAAAAATTCCCTTGGAAAAATAAAAAATGTTTACACACAAATCATGCCTGAAAAAGCGGCCAAAAAGCAAGTTCAACTATTTACTAAAATTAGAGGTCGTTTTTGTCAAGAGGGCGATATTTTCGATGTGGGGTGTGTGAGGGAATTGATCGACGGGCTGAAGGGCTTCAAGGGTATAGCCATTTTGAAGGAGAATTTTTACTTCTTCGGCTTGCGTCTTGGGATTGCACGCTATATAGAGAATGCGAGGAGCTTGGGCTTGTAATACAATTTGGAGGGCTTTTAGGCCTAATCCTGTGCGCGGAGGATCGAGGATGATCATGTCAAATGAGGCATTTTCTTGTAGAACTTCTTGGAGCTTTTCCCCCGCATCCCCTTTTAGGAAGCGAATATTGGAGAGGTTGTTACGGTCACAATTGGCTTGGGCATCGAGAACGGCATAAGGATTTATTTCAATTGAAGTTACCTGGGCCACAGAGGAAGCAAAGGCCATGCCAATGGTCCCTGTACCGCAATAAAGATCAAGGACGTGATCTTGCGAAGAGACGTTAGCTAGAGCAAGTGCACGTGTGTAAAGTACTTCGGCCTGTTTTGTGTTGGGCTGGAAGAAGGAGCGCGGGCTAATTTGCAGTGAAAGGGTGGTGTGAGGTAAATGCAACTCTTCGAGAAGACATTCCGGGCCACTTAGGTGGATTTCATAAAAACGAGTGGGCTCCTTCGGGATAGCTTGATGGATGCAGATAAAGCAGCTTGTATCTTCATTGAGTTTACGCATTTCTTGGGCCCACTGCTGCATTTCCTTGTAGGAGAGGGCAAAGTCAGGATGGCCCGAGACGGTCAGAATGGCTAATTGGCTTTTAGTGTGGTGTCCTTCACGTAAGGTTAGGGTACGGAGCGAACCAGTATTTTTGTGAGGGTAAAAGTCCCGTAGAGTGGTGCTTTCCCACCAAGTGCGGGTGGCAGCAACCGCTTCCTGAAACCAGGGAGAAACGAGATGGCATTCTTGGAGGTTAAAGACCTTACCGCGGCTTCCCCACATAAAAAGTCCCAGGTAACGTGTGCCTTCTTTATCTTGGGAAAAGGTGAATTCCATTTTATTACGGTATTGCCAGGGTTCGGCACAGCCTAAGATGGGATGTAAAGTGGTAGAGGGAGAAACTGTTGTTTGGAAAAGCTCTTTTACCCATTTTTCTTTGAGGAGAAGCTGAGCCTGGTAGTCCATCTCCTGGAAACGACATCCGCCGCATAAAGGCACATGAGCACAGCGGGGAATAACGCGTAGGGAAGAGGGTTCTACAACTTCTTGTACCCAACCTTGACATTTACCGCGACGCATGCGCCCTAGGTTAGCTTCTACCGTATCACCAGGCACCCCCGCAGAAAGAAGGGCTTTTCCCTCTTGCGGTGCGGGTAGGTAAGCGACGGCATCTCCCTTATGAGTATAATGATCGACGATAAGCAGCATGTTGGAGCGTAGACCTCTTTTTAAGAGGTCTATTTAAACACAGAAGCTGAAAAAAGACCGCGGAAAGATTTCCACAGTTCGAGCGGATAATGTTATTTTTTCTTTTTCGTCTTTTTTACAGCTTTTTTAGCTGAAGTTTTGGCTTTGAGAGGAGTGCGTTTGCTAAGATTTTTTTTCTCAGCTGCGACAGATTCTTTGCGGTAGGTCTTGGCAATTTTCTCTAATTTAATCGTGCCCGTACGAACACGTTGAGAGGCAGCTTTATTCCCTGCAACTGCCTTTAGAACATTTTTATTAAGTTCATCTAAGAGCTTGATCATGGTTGTTGTTGTTTCTTTTAAGCCCATAATTCTCATCTCCAAAGGTTTTTAATTTTCCATTATAGGCTCTTGCTTAACTAAAGACATAAGGCGAAACGAATACCTAAAAACTATTGAACCTTAATTATTCAAGAGGCCTATGTCAATAGGGCCTTCTGGTATATTATTGCAAGTTTTTTTAAACAAAGGACTTATCGAACTGCAAAAAAAATTTTGGGGGCTTCTTGCATCGAAAAGAAGTTGATGGTTTTTTATTCTAACCATCTGTCTAGGAGTTATTAGCAAAAGATTTCCCATTTTTTTATAGAGGGATCATCCAATCAAAAATTTGAATTAGCACAAAAGGTAGTTGCTAAATTGATGACCTGCTATACTTTTTCTTAGCTGATAAACCATTGTAGGTTTTAAGCTGACAATGGCCAAGAGGTCTTTGTAATTATAAGTTGAAGCCTGTGGTGGATAGTTGTTTTGTTTCTTGTTTCCTGCGTTTTATCGCTCTGTTCAAGATCCCCAATCAATTATTATCGGTCGTACGAACGACATCTTCCTCAAAAAAGGACAGGGTTCGTAGTTATTAAGTTTTTTAAGGAAATTTTTATTCATGAGTGAAACTATGCAAAAGAAGAAAAAGCTGTATGTAGGTAGCCTTCCTTACAGCGTAACAGAAGACGAATTGCGCAACATTTTCGCTGGATTCGGTACAGTTGAATCTGCGCGCATTATCAAAGACAAATTCACAGACCAATCTAAAGGTTTCGGATTTGTAGAAATGTCTTCTGGTGAAGATGCACAAAAAGCCATTGAAGGGATCAACGGCAAACAATTCGGTGGCAGAACACTGATTGTTAACGAAGCACGCCCTGAAGAGCGAAGAGAGAGATTCGCAGAATCTGCAACAGGTGGCGAACGTCGTCCTTACCGTGGCGATAGACCACAGCGCAACGGCTACTAACATCGCGATTTTCTAAGCAGAGTTTGTTCTCAAAGCTAGAAGAAACGCCCTCGGGGTTACCCCCGATGGCGTTTTTTTATATCTGAATTTTTCTAGAAAATCCTCGTGCAGATATCTGAAAAGGCCTTTAATCATAGTAATTATTTTTTTACTAAATGGTGCAGTTTTATTAAATTATTTTTTTAAAAATATTTTCTTGATAGTTTTCATAAAAGAAATAAACATAATTAACATTTCCCGATTATATAATTATATGAAGGATATTAAGAATTAATCTTTTAAATACTTTATAAAAACATATAAAATTGTATTAAAAGACAGATAATTTATTATATTTCGATCTATCTAATTGTATTATTTCCCATTTTTCATTTAGACTATTTGTTAAGGATAATAAAACCAATCCTAAAATGGAGCTTTTATGGCGTCGTCTTTAACACCCTCAGCAGCGTCTTCTGCAATGTCCGCAGGAGCAGCTCCGAGTGTATCATCACCTTTACCGTCCCCGAGGGAGTCTTCAAGACCCCGCTCAGTAGGCCGTAGGTCCCCCCAAGAATTGGAGCGATTGGACTACATGCAAGATTTTGAAAACGCACGAGACTCACGAGATAAGATAAATCAAATAGTACCCACAAGGTTGGCATCTCCTCGTCAAACAGGACCTGTTTCAATCAGCACAACTGGGGTTTCTCCAGGAAGTGGTCGATCTCCCCAACAACCTCCTTTATTCAGGAGCTTTTCTGGGCCTATTACACAATCATCAGCTACGCCAGGACGTTCTATACCTCCTCGTTTGGAAATAACAATACCTGGGTCTACTCCCCTTCCTCCAT
>JABDCS010000013.1:0-18345 GCA_013288005.1 Chlamydiota bacterium
CGTACGTGTTCCTACTTTGCGAGCACATGCCGAAAGCTTAAATATTGAATTTTCCCTCCCTATTCGTGTAGAAGAAGCTTACGAGACCTTATCCACAGTACCAGGCCTTCGTTTATTTGAATCACGAGAAAATAATCGTTTTCCTATGCCAATTGATGCCACAGGTATAAATGATGTTTTATATGGTAGGATAAGGAAGGATATTTCCCATCCTTGTGCTCTTGAACTATGGGTAGTTGGGGACCAGCTCCGAAAGGGAGCCGCCTTAAATGCCATCCAAATTGCTGAGAGATTGCTATGACAACAAAGCATCGCTGGGGTGTATTAGCCGCAATGGGCACCAGTATTTCTTTGGTCTATTTAGATCAAACTATTTTGCCCGTAGCTCTTCCCACGATTCAACGGGATTTAGGTCTATCGGAAATCGGCTTGCAATGGACCATTAATACCTACCTCCTCGCTCTTGCGGTATTTGTTCTTACCGGTGGACGCCTGGGTGATATGTTCGGCCATCGTCGTATTTTCTGCTGGGGACTGGTTACATTTGCTGCCGCCTCATTGTTGTGCGCATTAAGTGAAAATGCGGGTGTCTTTCTAATGGGTAGGGCGCTCCAAGGTCTGGGAGGTGCCTTTATTATTCCCACTGTGCCTGTCATGCTTGCGGGAGCCTTTCCTTCTGAACAAAGAGGTAAAATATTTGGTCTCTACATTAGTATAGGTGCTTTTTTCCTCTCTGTCGGCCCACTTATCGGAGGTTTATTAACCCAATACTTGAGTTGGCGTTATGTTTTTTGGATCAACCCGCCGATTGCCCTTTTAGGCTTATGTATTACTTTTTTGACGATTGGGCCTTCCAAGAAAAAGGAAGAGACCTTTGATTTTTTCGGATTCTTCTCTTTAACTCTAGGTATAGCCGGTATTGTCACGGCACTCATGCAAGGTAAGGTGTGGGGTTGGTATTCATGGCCTATTCTTTCTCTAGGGTTAGGAGGCATCGCCATGTTAGCCATCCTCATTCTATTCGACAGAGAAGTGGAAGATCCTTTTATCGATTTTTCTTTGTTCCATAAAAGAAGCTTCGTTGCCGGCAATTTTTGCATTTTTTGCACCCAATTCATTTTAATTCTAACGGTATTTTGGGTGATATATTTTCAAAAAATCTTGCATTACTCTCCTTCTTTAGCGGGCATTTGGTCGATGTTAGCCAGTAGTCCAGTAATTGCTGTAGGAGCAATCAGCGGTCACCTCTTTGACCGTTATGGAGGAAAACTCCCTATTTCTCTTGGTTTTGTTTTCGTTGGTTTTGCTCTAATATGGTTTATTCTCGTCCCTGTGCCTGCAACGCCTTATCAACTTCTTCCTATTATAATTCCTTTTGGCTGCGGGATTCCCCTAATTCTTATTCCTAGTTTTACTCTCTTTTTAAGCGAGATCTCAGAAGCAAAGCGAGGTATGGCCGTAGGAACAAGTACAACGATTCGACAATTGGGTTCTACAGCTGGGATGGCAATTTTTGGATCTATTTTCCTGCACAATCAGGAAAGTGCATTTCAACAGCGACTCGCTCAGCATTCGGAAACATCTATGTTAAATCCATCTGCTTTTGATGGACTGCTCTCTCAGGCTCCTAAAGCGATGGATGCCTTACAGACCTTACCATCCGGAATTGCAGAAACAATTCAAAGCGATTTAGCAGCGAGCACTATTTTTGCTTCGACTTACATGAATATAGTCGGTCTTTGCATCGCTGGATTAGCTTTACTATTCGTCGTGCGATTTTTGCCATGGGGCCACTTCAAAACACGAGCTTAGAAGATTTATCAAAAGTCAATTTTTAGAAGCCCCTCTCAGACTGCAAAGTAATCTCTTCTTTGGAGACAGGATGCTCAAAAGAAAGCCTACCGTGGTGTAGAGCAATGCCGGGATGCTTGAAAGAAGAATGGCTACCATATTTTTTATCGCCTACAATGGGGCAGCCTATCGCTCCTAGTTGAGCGCGGATTTGATGATAACGTCCGGTGGCTAGAATAATTTCCAGTAGAGTTTTACGATCCTGAGTTTTAAGGACTTTGTAAAAAAGAAGGGACTTTTTTCCGCCTTGATGTTCTCCTGCAACGATTTCTGCTCGGAAATCACCATGACGTAGACAGTGCTCTAGCGTGCCTTCTTGAGAAGGCAGGTTTCCTTCTACTAAGGCAAAATACGTTTTATGAATTTGCCTTTCCCTCATTGCATGATTGAGCCTAGCAAGAGCTTTGCTACTGCGAGCAAAAAGCACGATCCCACTTGCAGGTTTATCTAACCGGTGTATAGGCTGAAGAAAGATAGAACCTTGCTTCCCCGTTTCTTTACGAAGCCACAACTTCGCACGGTCTTCTAAATTTTCATCACCTGACAGAGCCGTCTGTGTTGGAAGCATCGGCGGCTTGACTAGAGCCAAAAGGTGATTATCATAAAAGAGAATGTCAGTCATAACACCCCCCCTCTTTGCCGAAGGGCTTCATAAAGGAGAAGAGTCGTCGCTGTAGCGACATTCAAGGAATCTGCTACTCCCAACATGGGAATGCGCATTTTGATCTCTGCTTGTTCCAACCAACGTTGCGAAAGACCTAGTTGTTCTGTACCTACAACAATGGCTAATGCACCCGTTAAATCAACTGCTGTGTATTCGTTGGCAGCATGAGGTGTCGCTGCAGCAATAGCTATTTTATGCTTTTTCAACCAGGCCCACGTAGCTTCGCCATCAGCCTCTACGACAGGCACTGTGAAGAGAGTCCCCGTGCTGGCTCTTACAACATTAGGATTATAGATATCTGTACATCGATCACAGACGATCACACCATCTGCAGCTACAGCATCAGCGGAGCGTAAAATTGTTCCCAGATTTCCCGGTTTTTCAATTGCTTCTGCAATAATGATTAAAGGCACCTTCTTTGGAGTGGTATTGAGGCCGTGTGATAAATCATCGAGCGTCATTTTCATTTGCGTCGCAATGGCAAGAAGACCATCGGGACGATCTCGATAGGAGAGCTTATCGAATACTGGTGGCGCGCAAGCGTAAATTTTTACACCTCGTTCTTGAAGTGAAGAAATCAGAGTCTGTTCATTGACGCCTAAGAATTGTTCTTCGCATGTAAACAATGTATGAACCGAAACCTCGCCCTGTGAAGCGCGAAAAATTTCTCGATATCCCTCAATGAGAAATTCTCCCGATGCATCACGTTCTCGTCTTTCGCGCAATCCAAGTGCGTATTTGATTTTTGGGTTTTTGGTGCTAGTTATGTGTTCAATCATGGGGCGTCCACCTTGCAAATGAACCACTAGGTACTGAGAAAATGTTTTTTTCCTTTTCTTCCAAAACGGGAAGAAGCATTTCACCTGTTTCGAGATCTCCTCCTAAACCTTGCAAAACTTGTTGTAAAAGATGATGAAGAACGAGAGGGGTAAAACCGGGTGTATGTGAGGTGAAAATGATAAATAGAGGATGATCGCTCAATAATTGACGCACAGCATGTAAAAGCTCCTGCAAGTCGCGTTCAATGACAAAAACTTCGCCTTGGCGTCCACGTCCAAAACTAGGCGGATCCAAAATAACGCCATCGTAGCGCACACCCCGCTTAATTTCACGTTGTAAAAACTTAGCGACATCTTCGATGATCCAGCGAATCGGCTTGCCTTCAAGAGCGTTTAATGCAGCATTTTCACGAGCCCAAGCAACAGCTGAACGGGAAGCATCTAAATGGCAAACGGAGGCTCCTGCTCGAGCTGCTACCAAAGTAGCGCCACCGCTATAGGCGAAGAGATTGAGTACGCGAGCTGGCTTGCTGGCCTTTTTTAGGACGGACTCCATCCACTTCCATTGACTCGAGTGTTCGGGAAAAAGACCCACATGGCCAAAATCTGTAGGAGCTATCTTGAATTTTAAGCCATGTAAAGTCGTATTCCAAAATTTCGGAAGAGAGCGAATTGCAGTCCACCGATTTCCTTGATCGCGAGAGAAATGGGCATCTGCAGCTTTCCAAATATGTGTAGGCAAAACTGGACGCCAGACAGCCTGTGCACATGGGCGTGCAAGAATATGCTCTCCAAACCTTTCAAGCTTATATTGATCACCACTATCGAGAAGAGAGTAACTCATTTTGCTAAACCGCTATTTAAAGGAACACGATAGCGTATTTTTCTCCACAACGCCCCCAAAAGATAAGTTGATGTCACAGTAATGATAGTTTCGCGAGAGAAGGGAAAATATAGCAGAGCTGTTTCAGGCGGATGTCCTCTTTGTCCCATTGCACACCAAACTGTACCTACGGGCTTCTCGTGCGATCCTCCGGTTGGGCCCGCAATTCCCGACACTGCAAGCGCCCAATCTGCCTGCGTTTTTTTAAAAAGACCTTCAAGCATCTCTTCGACCACTTCCTTACTTACAGCTCCTAAACTGCTTATGGTAGATTCTGCAACACCGAGAAGATCTCTCTTTAATTGGTCGGCATATACGATAAGGGATCCAAGAAAAAATTCAGAAGCACCAGGGAGAAGAGTAATCTGGGAGGCAAGTCTGCCTCCTGTGCAGGATTCTGCAAAAGCCAAGGTTTGTTCGTGTTCTTTAAACCAACTATGGATGGATTCTTCTATTTTACCGTGAGGACTATAGAAGAGATATGTACCAAATTCACGCTCAAGAGCCTGTTGACAACTTTCTGTTTCCTGCTCTGAAGGACTGGAAAAGCGCACAGTCAAACTTCCATACCCTGGATAAATTCCAGCATGAACCGATGGGAATTCTTGGGATAATTTACGCAAAAAGGGATCGACATCATCTTCTCGTAAACAACATAACTGGGAAACTTGGATAAAATTTTGCCTAGGTTGCTGGCCGATTATGGAAGACAATTGGGGCAGAAGAACGTCTATGAGCATTGCTGACATTTCGCGCGGTGGTCCAGGAAGCAGAGCAAGCCGACGTCCATTTTCGCTAAAAACCCAACCAGAGGCTGTTCCTAAGCGATTGGTAAGGCGTTTTGCTTTTGTGGGAGCAAGGGATTGATCTTCTAAGGAGGTTAATTTTTCTCCATAACGTGATGTCAGCTCCTTAACAAGTTCTTCATCTCGTTGAATGGGCGAATCGAATATTTTTGACGCAATACTGCGAGTAAGATCATCACAAGTGGGCCCAAGACCGCCTGTCGTAATGACCATATCTGCTCTTGCTAATGCCTCTCGTATACCCTCTTCTAAAGATTGAGCATCGTCCGGAAGCACAGTGTGGCGCTTAACATTCCATCCTGCTTTAAGCAATTCCGCGCTGATGAAGCTCGCATTCGTATTATTAATTACGCCATGAAGAACTTCATGTCCAATTGCGATGATTTCAATCGTCATGAGCTTTCACCTTCGCTGGAGGCCGTGCTGCCCGCTTGCAAGTCTTCAGGCTTTTTATATAGAGGAGCCACAGTGATATTCTTTTGCTTAAGATGAGGGTGATGGGCAATCCATTCCCAACACTGTTTTCCTAGTCGTATGGGCTGATTCATTCTCTGATTATCTATTACAAAAGGAGTCGGAAGAGTATGAGCCCGTACCCATTTCATCAATTCAGCAAATAGAGTTGTATTGGGAAACCGTGGGCTTTTATCCACTTTCACTATCTCTCGCGTAAGAGGATCTTGAAAGATCTGCGGATAAGAAAATTGTAGACCCCATGATATACTATCGGTTCCATGAACTTTCGGGTAAAATTTTCCATCCACACTACTGTGAAATACATGATGCAATTGCAGTTGGATTATGGGTAAAAGCGGTTTGATAAGATATTTATTCGCTGCATGCATCGCATACAAACAGTCTGTATCTCTAGTAAAAACTGTCGAAAAAAAAGGTCGACAGCGTTTTTCATCCGGCTCTACTCCCTTTTTAAGGGCGCCAACATAGAGGCTATATTCATCGACAAATTCATCAACCGAAATATAACCATGAGGTTCTTCAACTAGACCGCTTACGCTGTGTATAGAAAAATCTCCTAGATGTGCACATAGCGCTTTCATTTCATTTTCATCGAGAAGCACCTGTGCATGTAGCCATTTTGAAGCCTGAAAAATTCCTCTCGTTGCAGGGGAACTAATATTTAAGGGTGAAATTTGAGCTCGCGTCATCGCGTTTTCAGCCCTTTAAAAAAAGGCTTGGTTTTAGCCAACCAAGGAAAGAGGATCATGAAGAAAACACCTAAACAGATCGCTGCGTCAGCGATATTAAAAATAGCAAATGAATAACCCCAAAAATTAAAATGAAACATGTCGACTACATGGCCATAGATAAAATAATCTATGACATTGGCGCAGGCCCCTGTCAGAATCAATGTAAGTGGAAGCTTGTTTTCGGATTTTTTATTATAAAAAAATAGATAGTAAGCCATGCAAAGGATCATCGAAATGCGCAAAACTAATAACCATTTGCCGTAACCTCCTAATACACCCCATGCCGCACCATAATTAATCACGTGATTAATAGAAAAATCGATCCCATGCCAATCTTGAAAGATCGGAACCCCTCCATAGGGAAACATGGGAAAAAGAATACTCATCACAGGAATATTATGATGAGTGTAAGCCTTTAACATGATGTCTAGGCCGAGTACTGCTGAAGCTATCACTATCAGTACCCAGCATTTGCCCATTACAAAAGCCCTTTCTCAAATTTTTCCTGAGCTTTAACTGTCATTGTAGCATAGGGAACTGCTTCTAAACGGGCCAATGGAATCTCTTCACCCGATATGTCGCAGACTCCATAAGTATTGTCATCGATTTTTTCGAGAGCTCTATCAATTTGCCGCAAAATACTAAATTCTTTATTTGTGACTTCAAGGCTAATAATTCTGTTAAAATCGTCTGTCCCTTCATCAGCTTGATGTTGGGAATATCCCTTGGATTCATCTGGGGTTTTAACTTCCGCAGCAGTTCCTCGGACGATTTGTGTCATCTGCTTTTTTAAATCTTCGAGCCGTTTCTTGAATTTCTCGATATCTGTTTTCTTTAGCGGCATAGAGAATCTCCTTTAGTCTGTTCTTCGGGAACGATGTGTTCGATCGCATCCATGAGTTCGTTTACATCCTTGAAACGTCGATATACACAGGCAAAGCGGATATAAGCAATAGTATCCATGCTACGTAAGTGCTGCATCACAATTTCACCTATTTCGCTGGTTGAGATTTCTCGCACCTGTCTTTCCATCAAATCGGAGGTGATTTTATAGGCAAGGCCTCTTACTTGATCATGGCTGATTTGTGTATGACGACAAGCAGCATCTAATCCCCTAATCAGTTTGTCTTGTTGAAAGTCTTCATAACGTTCATCGCGTTTCAAAACTTGCAAAGTGAGGTCGATTGTCTCAAATGTAGTAAACCGTCTTAAACATTTTAAGCACTCTCGCCGTCTACGAATAGCGTTTGGCTCACCTGCATTGCGAGAATCTGTGACCTTGGATTCTTCATGACTACAAAAAGGACAGCGCATTGCTAGTCTCCTCGCTTTGCATGGGGAATATGTAAAAATAGTTGGGAAAATTAGTATTAACTAAGCGCTCTTATTTATCAATGAGCTAGAAAGATCGGCCAAATAAAAAATTTCGATGAGACACAGAATAATTTTAATTAACGTTCAGGTGTTACGAAAATGTAAGACAAAACGTTCGTAGATATAGAAATTATCATCTATAGATTTTTTTAGAGAAAGAGATTGAGGAGAAAAAGAGACGGGATTCCCTCCGGGCCGCCGACTCGGTTAAACACTTAGCACTAGTGCCTAGACAATAAGATTGAAAAGAGAAAAAGAGATGGGATTCCCCTCCGGGCCGGCGACTCGGTTAAACACTTAGCACTTTTGCCTAGACAATAAGATTGAAAAGAGAAAAAGAGATGGGATTCCCCTCCGGGCCGGCGACTCGGTTTTTATACCGAGCCGCTTCGAACCCATCACGCAAGCCAAACTCTTGGCTTGCTTCCTCCGAATCCAACCATTTAATTGAAATCAATTAAATGGTTGAATTCGGAGGAGATGGGATTCGAACCCATGAAACGTTTTCACGTTTACACGCTTTCCAAGCGTGCTCCATCGGCCACTCGGACACTCCTCCGCAGGAGAAAAAATTATTAATGCTCAATATTTATACAAAAATTAGATGTTAATAAACAAGAATATTTTCCTTGCGATAAACACTAGCTGGGACGAATAATTTTTTATACCGAATCATGTTTCTAAAATAGCAGCGAGCTTAGAGGCTGCATAAGAATTTATGTGACACCACCTCTTAGAGGTCGTCTCTCTCAAACCTGTTATCTATAAAGTGGTAGTGCGCAACAAGCAGATTCCAGCACTACTTGTGAAGGACTATCTATAACCACTATGTATCGTTTATCTCTTACCATTCTGACACTTTACCTTTTTTTATTTACGGGTTGTGAAAAAAAAACCTCACCAATTTCATCACCAACCCTTAAACAGCCTATGGTAATTGTTAGCTCTCCTCCCTACGCCTACCTAACCCAATTAATTGCTGGAGATACAGTCCAGATAGAATGTTTGATTCCCTCAGGCACGAACCCACATTTATTTGAACTTCCTCCTAAACAAGTACAGAAAGTTCTTCAAGCAGCTCTTTGGTTGCGTTTAGGAGAGCCTATGGAAAGCAAATTTCTCGATATTTTTCGCTCGCACAATCCCCACATGCAAATTATTGATCTGAGTAACGGCATTGCCATGATCGATCATACACATTCTCCTAATGATACGTGTTGCTCTCATGACGGCCAAGATCGCCATTTTTGGACAAGTCCTAAAATAGCTCAACAACAGCTAAAAATGATTGCTGAGGGATTAACAACTCTCTATCCGTACAATGCCGCTCTCTATAGGAATAATCTTGATCTCGGGCTTGAACAATTATCCCAGCTCGATCTTGAAATTCGGACCTTATTCGCTACTACTCGCCCGCATACGATCGCTATCTCACATCCTGCGTTAGGATATTTTTGTCGAGAATATGGAATTGAACAATTGTCAATTGAGATTGAAGGGAAAGAACCTCTTCCTGGTGATCTTGCGATTTTAGTCGCGCAAATTCAGGAAAAAAATATCACCACGATTCTTCTACTGCCTCAACACAACAATCAAGGCGCATTGCGCATAGCAGAATTGATGAATCTTAAAATAGTAATGATCGACCCTTACGCCATTGATTATCCTGCAGCTATGCAATCGACCGCTGCCGCTATTGCCAATTCCCATCCAGCATCTTCTTGACATTAGGTAGGACAGGGGATAAATCCTCGTGTATAGAATAGAAATAAAATTGACGTTTTTTTCAGACTCGATAGGCATGCTAATTTATGAGTAACTCTAAGGCCCCATTAGCTATTGATATTGAGGCAGTCTGCTTGAGTTACGGCGATGTTTCTATTCTTGAAAATGTCTCATTATCCGTTAAAGAGCGCGAGTTTCTAGCTATATTCGGTCCTAACGGTGGCGGAAAAACAACTTTACTCAAAGTTTTGCTAGGTTTTGTTAAACCCGAACATGGGCGTGTAGAAATTTTCGGAAGGCCTCCAGCTGAAGCTCGGGAACTTATTGGTTATGTTCCTCAAATCCTTCGCTTCGATCGTCAATTTCCTATCTCAGTTCTCGAAATTGTTCTAATGGGTTGCGTATCTAAGACAACACTTTGGGGAACTTATCCCCGTGATTTTAAGACGAGGGCTCTAGAGGTTCTTGCTCTTGTGGGTATGGAAGAATTCGCTTCGCAATCTTTTGGAACACTTTCGGGCGGTCAGTTACAACGCGTCCTTTTAGCCCGCGCGCTCATGGGGAATCCGCAATTACTCATTCTCGATGAGCCAATCGCAAGTGTTGATCAAGCCGCAAAAGAAGAGATCTATCGCATCCTCCTCGAACTTAAAACAAAAACGACCATCATCATGGTCACACACGATCTTCAGAGCATACTCCAAAAATGCGACCGGCTACTTTGCGTGCAGCGCCAGGCCACTTTTATGGCTCCAGAACAGATTTGCGAACACTTTGCTTGGGGTCTTTATCATTTACCCTCGGCACCCCCTCAATCTAGGTAAAAAGCACATGTTTGATTTCCTATCCCTCCATCCTTTTTTAGCAACTGCTTTGGCTGCTTCTATAGTTGCATCTCTTGCTGGGGGCATGATGGGATCGTACATTGTGGCCAAAAGAATCGTATTTTTAAGTGGAAGTATCTCTCATGCCGTGTTAGGGGGAATGGGATTTTTTTTATGGCTAAAGCGGGTCTATGCCGTTTCGTGGGCAAATCCTATTGTAGGAGCCTTAATTTCTGCTGTTATTAGCGCTATGTTGCTTAGCTGGATCCATAATAAATATAGGGCGAGGGAGGACACTCTTATTGCTGCCTTATGGTCAACAGGGATGGCCATAGGCGTTGTATTCACAGCCTTAACACCAGGATATAACGTAGAACTTACCAATTTTCTCTTCGGCAATATCCTGTGGGCCACCTCAGGAGATGTTGCTTTACTTGGATTACTAGATTTAGCTCTTTTAACAGGGGTTTTGTGCTTCCACAAGCGCTTTTTAACGATTTGCTTTGATGAAGAACAAGCACATATGCAAGGTATAGCCGTACAACCCCTTTACACTCTTCTTCTGTGTATGATTGCTGTTTCCATTGTTTTGCTCATCCAAGTAGTGGGAGCTATTCTCGTAATTGCTATTCTGACAATTCCAGCAGCTATTGCGTCCATGCTTTCAAATCGACTTTCAAAAATCATGGTTATTGCAAGCGGAATTGGTTGCCTTTTCTCCACAAGCGGCGTGATTATTTCTTATGAATTGAATTGGCCGCCTGGGGCGACAATTGCTTTGATAGCGGCTCTTTGTTACCTTTTATCCCTTCTTAATTATCCCATGAGCAAAACACGAAAAATTTGGACATTTCGTTTTCGTCAAAGTGTGAAGGAATAACAAAGCTAATCAAAGAGAAGCAAAGGATGAACTTGCGATCTCTTTTTAGGCTTCGGTACTTTTTCGCTTTGCAGTCTATTTTCAGCGTTGTTTTAGCGATCAAATCTCAAAAGCACCGAAGCTCCACTTAAGCTATTTTTTCTACAGATGACACATTTTATCTACAAACTTTCTCCAAGCCGTCTTTTTAGTTTTCGTGGCTTTTGCTTTTTTTGTACTTTTTCTGCCTCTTTTCATATATCACCTCGGGTTGTTCTTAAATATTTAAAGAAATGGGGTTAACGGGCTTCTTCTGGTAAATTACCAGACCCAAACATCCCCTTGCCCTTGTTCATCGATTTCTGTTTCTCTTGTTTTCGCGAATTCGCTGTCTTGGTCGTCAGTTTGGAATTCTTTTTCTTTTCCATTCGGCTCATAGGGCACCCCTTTTTCTTGGCGAAGCTAAATTCAAAAGGCGGTTTACCAAAGAATTCAACAATTCACCCACAATTTAAATGTAATTAAATTTTATATTTTATTCAAGAATATTTAAGAACTTGCTAAAAACAGTTACACAGTTTGAAATAAACATTATAAAAAAGGCATACGCAAATGTTAGGACTGCTAGCAAGCATCTTAAGCCCAAGAATCTCAAAGGATTAAGACGAAGTTACAATCAACACGCTATAGGGAATATCAAAAATAAATTTCGATACATCCTCTTACTATATGTATAGACTGGAAAACTACGATCGCCTATGATCACGGGCTACTTTTTAACATTCGCTCTTCCGTTAAGTAAAATCCCCACATAGAGGGATAGCAAATAGAGCGTTCAGGGGGTTACATGTACGCAATAATCGAAACAGGCGGTAAACAATACCGCGTCGAAAAAGGGGATGTCATCGATGTTGAACTTCTTAAAATAAATGAAGGCAACGCCGTTGAATTCACGAATGTGCTATTTATTAATAATGGAACTGGTGTCACTATCGGCAATCCGAACGTCGCTCAATCCCTTGTGAAAGGTGAACTCGTAGCTCAGGTGCGGGGCCCAAAAGAAATCGCTTTTAAATATAAGCGACGCAAAGGTCTACGACGTAAGATCGGCCACCGCCAAAATTATGCGCGTGTGAAAATTACTGACATCGTAGCTTAGAAAGGAGATCGATATGGCCCATAAGAAAGGTCAGGGTTCAACCCGTAATGGACGCGATTCTAATGCGCAAAGATTAGGAATTAAAGCCTCTGCAGGACAATTCGTAACTGCAGGCAGCATTCTTGTTCGCCAACGTGGAATGAAATGGCATCCAGCGAAAAATGTGGGTGTGGGAAGAGATGATACACTTTATTCGTTGATCGACGGTACCGTCGCTTTCCGAAAAAGCGTTAAAACACATATCTCCGTCCTTCCTGTTAGTTAATTAGTTTTTGCCCCCTTTTCCCTACAAGGGGGCCCTTCATCCTCTACTTTTTTTATATGTTTGTTGATTCAGTTAAAATCACTCTCACCGCTGGCGATGGCGGCAATGGCGTTGTTGCATGGCGTCGTGAAAAATTTATTCCCAAGGGCGGCCCTACGGGTGGTAATGGGGGGAAGGGTGGTTCCGTTTATCTACAAACAGATCCTTCTGTCCACTCTTTAGAGAGCTTTCGCAACCGCCGTCTTTTGAAAGCGGAGAATGGTCTAGCAGGTGGCTCTAATCTACGCCAGGGAAGAAATGGAAAAGATCTTATCTTATTGATTCCTCAAGGCACGTTAATTAAAGACCTCTCTACGCAAGATATCCTCTTGGACTGTACAGAGCTGCACCAAAAATGGCTGATTTGTACTGGCGGTAAAGGCGGTAAAGGAAATGATTGTTTTAAATCCTCTACTAATCAAGCGCCCAATATTTGCACTCTAGGTACTGCCGGAGAAAGTAAAGAGATAGAATTTGAGCTCAAACTGATAGCAGATGTGGGCCTTATCGGCATGCCTAATGCAGGAAAATCGACCCTGCTATCCAAACTCACCCATACGCGGGTTAAAATAGGCGCCTATCCTTTTACTACTCTCTATCCAAATTTGAGTTTTGTACAATTTGATGATTATTCGCGTGTGCTCTTGGCCGATATTCCAGGAATTATCAAAAATGCCCACACAGATAAAGGCCTTGGACTTTCTTTTCTTAAGCATATCGAACGAACAAGTGTTCTACTTTTTATGATCGATATTTCGGGTGAAGAAGGACGTGATCCGTGGGAAGATTTTCTTACTTTACAACACGAACTCGAAGCCTATCAGAATAATTTGCTCGATAAACCTTTTATCGTCGCCCTAAACAAGATCGACATGCCCGAAGCAGAAAAACATTTGGAGCATTTTTACAGCAACTACCCTTTTGATCGACAAACTCTTTTTCCTATTTCTGCAAAAGAAGGGATGGATTTAAAACCTCTTGTCGAAAAAATGCGCGAACTAGCTCAAGTAAGCGGAAAGCGTTTTTAGACAAATTGCTGTTTCCAATCTAAAAAAATCTCTCAAATAAATTCTTCTCTTTACTATTCAGGGATTGCAAAAAAAAATTATCCTTTTTTAACATCCTGCTTGTTGCCTATGAAGGCATTTCTTTAAAATCACAGGCGGGAAAACCATGCTAGCTTCCAAAAAAAAGTCTCTTTTTGCATCCTTTATCACGGCTTTTATTCTAGGAGTCGTTCCTCCCCTTCTTTCAGTTTCAAGCTACGAAGTCACTCCTTTAATCGCAAATCAAGATGGGAAGGCACCTAATGTAGATAAAAACCTAAGGAATTCATGGGGAATCTTTTTCGTTCCCAATGGTCAGTTTTGGGTAGCAGATAATGCAGCCGATTTAGCGACTCTGTATGACCCAGATGGTCGGATTATCAATTTCATACTGGAAGCTAATGCTAGTCCTACAGGAGCATTACTGAATCTTACCGATAACTTCTTGATCGGAAATGTAGGGAATAAACACCCTGCAGATTTTTTAGTGGCAACAGAAACCGGAACGATTTTGGGCTTTAACAACGATGTAAATCCTTTAAGTTTCGTCGTAGCGGCTGATCGTTCTTTCTTTGGCAGTATTTACAAGGGACTTACACAGGTTGAATCTTTATTATTTGCAACGGACTTCCACAACGGAAAAATCGATGTTTTCGACAGCGCCTTTAACTTTCTCTTTTCTTTGAAAGATGACACACTTCCTTCTGATTTTGCTCCTTTTAATATCAAAAATATCAATGGCCTCCTCTACGTGACTTACGCCAAGCAGCTACCCCCCGATAATGTCGATGATCAAGCAGGTAAAGGCAATGGTTATGTGAATGTCTATACGCCTACGGGGGATTTCGTTAAGCGTCTTGTATCGCAAGGAAAGCTCAATTCCCCATGGGGTTTAGCTCTAGCTCCTGATACTTTTGGTGATTTTAGTGGAGCATTACTTGTGGGCAATCAAGGTGATGGATCTATTAATGCCTTCGACGCCGATACAGGAGCTTTCTTAGGCCGCCTAAAAGACGCTCAAGGAGACCCTCTCAAGATTCCCCGACTTTGGTCATTAGCTTTTGATTCACAAGGTACGTTATATTACACATCAGGCCCTCAAAACGAAAAAAATGGCATTGTTGGAAAAATTGTCATGGTTCCCTAGTTCATAATTTAACTTTTCAACTGTAATTGCTTGCTCTTGAATAGAGATTTAGTAGAGTGTGTTCTAGAAGTTAGACACACTCTACTAAATCTCTATTCTTCTTACACCTTCAACGAGAAAGATATGCTGACTATTAAAAGAAAAAACACTGTCACAACTTGGATCGCAGCCTTTTTATTAGGGGTTTTCCCCTTAACAGTTAGTGGTTCTCATTATGAACTCACTCCTTTGATTTCTGACAAACCGGATGTTGCGGAGTTTATAGATAGCCAGCTTGCCAATCCTCAAGGTCTTTTTTTTCTTACTAATGGAGATTTTTGGGTAACCAATAAGGATAGTCATCTATCAACTCTTTACAGCCAAAAGGGAAACCGCCTTAATTCTTCTATCATCCATTTTAGTCGCCCTGTTGGTGCTGTACGCAATGAGCACCTTAATGCCTTTTTTATCGGAAATGAGCTTAGCGAATATCCAGCCTCCTATATATTTTCTACAGAGGAAGGAAAAATCTTAGGTTTTAATGCTTATTTAGATGCTAAGAAAAGTGTAATTGCCGCTGATCGGTCTAGTTTTGCAACCGTTTATAAAGGGTTGGATATTATTGAAAGCTGCTGTGGTCAAGTTTTTGTATATTCCAACGATTTCCGCAATGCGAAAACAGACATCTTTGATTCATGTTTCAATTTTCAGTACTTCACAAAGGACTATACAATTCCTAAAGGCTATGCACCTTTTAATATACGCAATCTGAATGGACTTGTGTATGTTACATATGCCAAACAACTCGCACCGGATAATAGCGAAGATGAAGCCGGCCCGGGTCATGGGTATATTAATGTATTCTCATCATCGGGGGCATTTATCAAACGGCTCATCTCCAAAGGAAACTTAAATTCACCTTGGGGATTAGCAATAGCTCCCTCTACTTTCGGTGATTTTGGCGATGCCTTACTCGTGGGGAATTTGGGCGATGGCTTAATCCATGCTTATGATGTCTCTACAGGCGCTTTCCTTGGACAACTAAAAGACAAGCAAGGAAATCCCCTCCAAATCGATGGCTTAAAAACACTAGAATTTGATACCCAGGGAACTTTGTATTTCTCTGCCGGTCGTTCCCAAGAGGGAAACGGCCTTATAGGCAAGATTTCCTCTATTCCTTAAGGAAATTCCAATAATTGGGTTCTTTGTTTTAAGACTTAGTAGAGGGGTAATATTCGACATCAAAATATTACCCCTAATTTTAGAATACCATCTCGTAGTTAAGCTATAGAGCGGTTAACAGAACAAAACTCAAATTAGCAGAAGCAAGTGGATTAAGAGTGCCCAATGGCGCTGCAACCAGATTAACAGGGTCAATCGAAGTATTGACTAAAGAAAATACATCCCCCGCTGCCACAGTTATAATGGCCGTTCCTGTTGCACGAATCAAAATATCATCAGGTGATGAACTTGTCGCTCCAGATGCTGTACTCAATACAGGATTATTGTTCTGAAATACGGTAAAGGACCAACTTCGGATGGGCAATGAAAAGGTGTTTTGAATAGCATCGACTCCCCATGTAACTAAATAGACACCCGGTTTTCGTGCCAGTATTGTTCCATTCGTTGCGGCATTAGATAAATCAAAGGATGTCGATGTCGAACTGACCGATTCAAATAGCGGATTAGAACCTGATTCAATAATTTGGTTCATATTACTATAAACACTCGTGAACGTACCCGCTAAAGGACAGCAGGGGCCTTGAGGACCTCGCACACCGCGAATACCTTCATGACCTTGTGGTCCAACATCACCTTGGGTGCCTTGTTGGCCAGGAACACCTTGTACTCCTTGTGGGCCTCGTGGACCTTTTGGTCCAGCTGGACATGCACATTCTGTACAGCAACAGTCTTGACTTTGCGCTTGCGCTTCCGGTTGAAATGTTGATAAACCTATAGTCAGTAGGCTTATGATCATGGTTTTTTTCATGTTGTTATTCCTGATTGTCGATAAGTCTTAGTTTTTTGCGCAGATCTTTGGAAAGTGTGTATTTTATAAATCATATTTTGATTTTATGCAAATTCTGATCGAATAAATTTCTTTTGAAGTTCATTTATTTAATTCTAAAACGATATGTCAGTAATTAATTCGAAAATATTTTATTATATTTTAGAAAAATTAGGAGTTGGTTTTTGAAATTATTACAAGTTAGGGTTAGAAGAAATATAATGAAGTGAGCTGGTCTAATCAGTTTTATTTATTTTTCAGGGTTTAAGCAATAAGTCACTAACTATTTCTAATTCCAACGAAGATTGGGGAAGATCTGGATCTAGACAGTTCTTAATTGTCAAAACAGCATCAGTAATTTCTCTCGGTAATCCTTTAGAATGAATATCGAGATTTTCAGGCCATGAAGCACTCCAACTCGCCTTATCAGACCACCTCGAGTAGGCCACCCACATTCCATCAGCTGCCCGATGGAGGCAAGAGCCTAACGCTCCTCGTTCTTTAATAAAATAGCTGGCCACTGTATTCCAGGCTTCTTGATACTCAGCATCACAACCGGGTTTGAGATAAGCCTGATAAAGCATTGCAAACACTATGATTACGTTACCCTCTTAAAAGAGCTATTCATCTTAATGATATTATTTATGGGATTTGTGTTTCGATTTCTTTTTTGAAGGAGAAGAAGAAACAGAAGAATGGTCTGAAGGCTGAAAGCGTTGCAGAGATGCATATTTAACCAGGACCTTATAACAATAAAGGTAGAGATGTTCAGGCATCGCATTTTCTAGAACAAAACGACGACCGTTTTCCGCTATTTGGTGAGCTTCTGCATCATGGCTTCTCGCCCATTCTATTTTTTCAAAGAGGTCGCCCAGATCATAACGAAGAGGTATAAAATGAACCCATGGTTTTAAATTTGTATAATACCAAAGAGTGAAAGGTGACTCATGTTTAAACATTGCCGAATTGGATAAAAGCTTCCATGCACATCCTGGTGTTGAAGCCACATAGCCATCTAAATCTATCAAATATTTATGGGCTAAGTACTCTTCCCAAGTAGCTTTTTTTTGGGGGAAAAGGCGGTAAAACTCCTCCTCAAGATCCTCATTGAGCACCCAGGGATGATTCCCTGAAAAGGCTGCATCGATAGATTCTGGGTGGTGTTGGGATAAATAACATAGCTTTCCTCGGGGACGAACAGTCCAGGATTTAGAATCATTGTAGTTATCACCATCATTGCACCACCCTCGCCAGAATACTTTTTCAGCTTTCATTTCCCAGGGAAAAACTTCTGATAGATCGTTGATTGTTTTTGAAAAATTGTTTTCCCATTCCTCCCACAATTGCACGGGGAAATGGATCATCATTTCCGAAAAATCCTTAATTTTACAGGTAGCAAGAACCGGACCTGGAAGATTCTTAGGCTCCCAGATAATATCCCAAGAGTGAATAATGATATCCACATTCGGGACACGATAGAGATCGATAATTCGTTTCAGCAAGTCTTTGCCTTCTCCATCAGGACCAATTACTTGACGATTAATAATCTGATATCTTTTTAGAGCATGTCCAAAACTGATTTCCGGAATTTTATTTATGATCTTATCTAAAAGTTTTTCGGTTATTCCCTTACGTTCAAATGGCTTGAACTCTTGATCGATCTGCTCATCCATCCATTTCCATCGTGGGTCATGTGGATCTAAGGGTTCTGCAGCTTCACTAACAAGAA
>JABDCS010000013.1:18845-47808 GCA_013288005.1 Chlamydiota bacterium
CAACCGGGTGTTGAGGCTACATATCCATCTAAGTCAATCAAATATTTATGACCTATATACTCTTCCCAAGTTGACGTTTTTTTGGGGAAAAAGCGATAAAACTCATCGATTACATCATCTTTTAGCATCCAGGGATGATTCCCTGAAAAGCCTGCATCGATTGATTCAGGATACTGTTGGGATAAATAGCATAATTTACCTCGTGGATGCACAGTCCATAAGTTAGGATCATTGTAGTTATCGCTATCATTACACCATCCTCTCCAGAATACTTTCCCAACTTTCTTTTCCCAAGGCGAACTTGAGGATAAACCGGAGATTATTTTTGAAAATTCATTCTCCCATTGCGACCATAATTGTACAGGGAAATGGATCATCATTTCTGAAGAGTTTTTTATTTTACAGGTCGCAAGAACGGGACCCGGTAATGTCTTAGGTTCCCATATTATATCCTGTAAGTGAACAATGATATCGACATCGGGCACGGGATAAAGATCCACAATTCGTTGGATTAAGTCTTTAGCATCTCCCTCCGGACCAATTACTTGACGATGGGTAATTTGATAGCGCTTCAGCGCATGTCCAAAACTGATTTCTGGGATTTTCTCTATCGTCGCATCTAACAGTTTTTTCGTTATTCCCTTCTTTTCAAATGGCTTGAACTCTTGATCGATCTGTTCATCCATCCATTTCCATCGGGGGTCATGTGGATCTAAGGGTTCTGCAGCTTCACTAATAAGGAGTAGAGTGCAAAAAAACATTAAAAAAACAGGTGTGAGCTTATGCATTTTTCTACACTCTTCCTATGGACAATGGCTGAGCACTATAAATTCGATTTTTGAGAAAAGCAAGCTTTTCAGTTTTAACCTCTGTATACTACTTAATCCACGCTCAATCAGGAGTTTAAAGCTTTTCTTTTCGAAAAAATCAATTTATAGTTCATGGCGATTATCTATTAGCCGGTTACTCTATGTATAAGTTCATCGTTGTTCTTCTGACCGTTTTTTGCAGTCAGTTTCTTGCCAGCGAAGCCTCTGTGACTTTAGATCCCAATGATCCACGATGGAAATGGATGGATGAACAGATCGATCAAGAGTTCAAGCCATTTGAGCGTAAGGGAATAACCAAAAAACTTTTAGACGCGACCATAAAAAAAATTCCAGAAATCAGTTTTGGGAATGCGCTGAAGCGCTATCAAATTATCAATCGTCAAGTGATTGGTCCAGATGGAGAAGCAAAGGACTTACTTAAACGAATTATCGATCTTTACCACGTGCCCAATGTTGATATCATTGTTCACCTACAGGATATAATATGGGAGCCTAAGACATTACCGGGTCCAGTTCTTGCGACCTGTAAAATCAAAAACTCTTCAGAAATGATGATCCATTTCCCTGTACAATCGTGGGCAGAGTGGGCAAACAACTTTTCAAAGATAATCCCTCCACTATCAGACAATTTTTCCTGGGAAATGAAGAGCGGAAAAGTATTCTGGAGAGGATGGTGTAATGATGGTGACAACTACAATGATCCTAACTTATGGACCCTACGTCCTAGAGGGAAACTATGCTATTTATCCCAACACCATCCTGAATCTATCGATGCCGCTTTTTCAGGAAATCATCCTTGGATGCTGAAAACAGAGATAATCGATGAGTTTTATCGCTTTTTCCCAAAAAAAATGTCAACTTGGGATGATTATTTGTCTCATAAATATTTAATTGACTTAGATGGATATGTCGCTTCAACGCCCGGTTGTGCATGGAAGCTTTTATCCAACTCTGCCGTTTTTAAACATGCTTCACCTTTTACTCTTTGGTATTACACAGCCATAAAACCTTGGGTCCATTTTATCCCTCTTCAACATGATATCAGCGATCTATTGGAAAAAATAGAATGGGCGAGAAGTCATGATGCAGAAGCTCACCAAATAGCAGAAAATGGTCGCCGTTTTATTCTAGAAAATGCGATGCCGGAACACCTCTACCTATATTGTTATAAGGTGCTTGTTAAATATGCTTCTTTGCAACGCTATCAGCCCTCAGACACTTCTTCAACTCCCTCTTCCTCCTCGAAAAAAAAGTCGAAACACAAATCTCATAAAAAATATCGTTGAGTGTTTTTCCTAAGAAAGAGGAATGGATCCTTATTTGACTTCGTCACTTCATTTTCTAAAAGGGGACATCAAGAGTATGTTTATCTCGATTTTCTGTGCTTTTTGATGAAGTATTTACGCGTTCTCTCCTGCATCTTCGATTCTTAACTGTGTGTTGTAGAGATTAGCGTAGGTCCCATTTAAGGCAATGAGCTCTTCGTGTGTTCCTTGTTCTTCTATTCCTTTATCTGTCAGCACGAGAATTCTCTGGGCATTTCGAATCGTTGATAGACGATGAGCTATGACAAGAGTTGTACGGTTTTGTAACAGTTTTTCTAGAGAATCTTGTACGGCTTTTTCGCTTTCGTTATCTAAACTGCTTGTAGCTTCGTCGAAGATAATGATCGGAGGATTTTTTAAGAAAACCCGAGCAATGCTAAGTCGTTGTTTCTGCCCTCCAGATAGCTTGACACCACGTTGACCAATATCGGTAGAATATCCATCCGGCAATTTCATAATGAAATCGTGGGCATTGGCTAGTTTTGCTGCCTTAATAATCTCTTCCTCTGTGGCGTCTAGCTTCCCATAGCGAATATTATCTAAAACTGTTCCTGAAAAGAGATAGACATCTTGCTGGACAAGACCAATATTTTTCCGTAACGATTGGGCTTTAATTTTTTTAACATTTTGACCGTCGACCAATATTTGCCCTTCGCTCACCTCGTAGAATCTAGGAATTAAGGAACAAAGAGTCGTCTTGCCGACCCCGGAAGGGCCAACCAGAGCTATATACTCTCCAACATATATTTTCAGAGAGACATTTTTCAAAACATGATTGTAGCCCTCTTTATAGGTAAAACTTACAGCTTGAAATTCTATCTCTCCCTTGACCTCTGTTAAATCTACACTATTTCGTGTATCTTGAATGTCGGGCTCTACTTCTAAGACTTCCATAAATCGATTAAAGCCTGTGACGCCTTCCTGATATAGCCGAATGAAATTGCCCAATCGCTGAATGGGTTCAATCAGAATCACAATGTACAAGAGGAAAGTAAGGAGATCGGCCAAATCCAAAGAACCTTTGACAATACTTATTGCCCCAAAGATGACAATAGTGATGGTCATTAGTTGGGTAAAAGAGATTAACCCATTATAAAAATAAGCCTCCGCTTTATAGCCTTTGCGCCTGCTCTCAAAGAATCGATTATTTTCCTGGTTGAATTTTTTCTTTTCGACTTCTTCATTCGCAAACGATTTGACCACTCGAATGCCTGCAAGCGTGTCCTCGACTTGAGCATTGATATCCCCTCTCTTAGCACTACTTTTCTTCAAGGCTGCGTACATTTTATTGGCCGTACAAAATCCATACACTCCCATTATAGGAACAAAAAGGAGAGCAATAAGAGCTAGTTTGACGTTGATATTGATCAAGATGATGAAAGCGCCGATGAAATTCAAAACGGAAATGACAACATCTTCCGGCCCATGATGATAGAGTTCTGCAAGATCAAATGTATCACTAGAGATCCTGGTCATGAGCTGGCCAGTTTTATGCTCGTCATAAAACTTGAAGGAAAGCTTTTGGTAATGCTCGAATAGTTCGCTGCGCATATCTCTTTCCATCAAGGCACCCATTACATGTCCTCGATAGTCAATAAATGCGTGGCATGCAGCATATACAAAAACCAGCCCGAGCATAAGTCCACCCATCATGTAAATTTGATGGAGGGCAACCTGTGATCCAATTTGTAGCAAATTCGTAGTGATGTATCGGATGCATAAAGGGATAGCGAGCATGGCGGCAGAGGCCATCACCGCGCACATTATGTCTGCAAAGAAAAGTCTGAGATAAGGCTTGTAGTAAGAGATAAATTTTTTTATTCGCGGATTCACAATATTCCCTAATCGATCTTTTTATGTTTTGGCTAGCTTTACTTCTCTGCTAATAGTTAATCACATAATTTAGATCTTAGCCGAAAAAAATCCTCTTACTTTATGCAAAAACCAGGAGATTATAAGAGAATGTTTTGCATGCGAACTCACTGGAATAGTGAAGTGAACTATCGAATTGTTTCAAATTTTTGAATGCGTTGAATTATTACGCATCCAAAGATTCATAATAGACAACTGTTAAAGAGGGTGTATCCAAAGCAATGAAATATTTTCTTCGCTACACCCTCTTTGAAAAAAAATTATTCTCTATTTAATCATTGGAACAACATACATTCCCTTCTGAATCAATATTGAATCCCTTAAGAAGAGTAGTGGGAGATTGTTTGGCCACGGCTGCAGCTTTGTTGAAATTCAATGGAATATCAGGGTTAGCTCTATTTTCCGCGAGAGCTTCTTTGTGTGCTTCCAAAACTCGTGAGAGAAAAGGTAATCCCAAAATAACCGCTTGTGAAATTCTCTCTTCAGATGAAGCCCCTAATTGCGGATTATCTGCCAGATTCACCAGTACAGCAGGCATGTATGTGGGTGTACGTCTCAGTTCTTCACCTTCTTGAATATCCAGTTGAGCAATGATTTTCGCTCTGGTTTCAGGCTCTAATTTCAAAATCGCTTGTTTTAAGATGACCCCATCTTTAGGTGTGAATAATCGAAGCATGGCCCCCATTCTTGTCAGCGCGCGATCGGTCCGATCTTGCGCATTCAAACCGAGCCAATTCGCTCGCGTCGCTAGATAAGTGTTATAGGCATCCATTTCTGTCTTTTGAGAGTCCCCTAGAATCTTACA
This sequence comes from Chlamydiota bacterium, assembly GCA_013288005.1. Taxonomy (GTDB): domain Bacteria; phylum Chlamydiota; class Chlamydiia; order Chlamydiales; family Rhabdochlamydiaceae; genus JABDCS01. The sequence goes on from JABDCS010000013.1 coordinate 23,678, forward strand.
CGCTCTAGATACTCCTTGCATTGCAAGATGGGATGGTTCTGTATAAACCAATGAAGATTCATTATTTACATGTCCCAAAGCCCCGGCAACATCACAAGTATGAACGAAGAAGTCAAACGATAAGGCCCTAGGTGAAGATGCTGCTACCCCACTCTCTCGTAATTTTGCGAACATGAGCGGTCCACCTTCTAGGTGAGTCACATGACCATAGTGCGCTAAATTCGCTGTTTGGGTGAGTAGCTTTTTAGCTTTGGGGGTTAACCGATCAAATGTAGGACAAAGCTTCGGATGTTTTTGAAGGATCTGCATGACTTCACCATGAAAATCATCATGATCAGGGGCCTTGGCTCCATAAGGCTTAAAAATCTCTCTCGCCTTTTCGCTTTTGCCTATATCTCCGAGCACAAGAGAAGCTTCCATCGCCTGCATCATTTCCAATTCAGACATTCCTTGATATTTCGATTTTAGTAGGCCAACCCCAAGCAAATGTAAATTTTCAAAACTTGTCCTTGATAGTTTGGTCTCTTTAGGTTGAGCTGCGGTGAACTCATTATAGGCCCGATCACTACCGTCGAGAATTAATTGCAAAGAACGAAGAGTCATGATTGTTCGGTCAAACTCAATGAATATCTTGCCAAATAGTTGTTTAGAAAAAGGACCTGATACAGTAGCTACACCTTCCTCGGTTTTACGCACCTTATCATCTGCCAGTAAGAGAATTTCAGGATACCGATCCACGCACTCCCGTACCCATTCTATACCCTTGACAGTGGAAGAAGTAATTGGGTTGAAGGATGAGGCATCTTTATTCGCATACGCATATGCTCCCAAAGGAACCACTAATAAAGAGCCGGCCAAGAGACATACTGCGATTTTTTTGGTCCTATGCATTGTTGATCCTTCATTACTTTGCGTGTGATAAGATGTATTTGAAATTTTTCGACTAATTGGTGGGAGGTAAGAGCCTCTGATAGACGAAATTGATCCCAGCATCGCAGAAGAAAGCGGGTGCGTGCGCTGAGGTAGCTGTAAAATTTTTGAACTAATGGGTCGAAGAGTCGGCCCTCCATTAAATGAAATGGATCCTTGTAGGATCGAGGGCGATGTCCGTAAATGGGGTCCCCATTTTGCTGGAGAGCTCCCAACCCCATGAATAATAGGTGAACAGCTTCTCGAAAGACTCTTGAGAAAGGACATAAATTCATCGCTCCATCTTAAAAACGAAGAATATAGCACCAATTAAGATTTAAAACCTCCCTCATGCTAGAGGGGGGTGACTCTAAAAAAATTTTGACAAAAATTACAATCGACTTAGAGGCGGGCACCCAAGACCTACTACAATTGTACGATTGTTTTGAATCCAAGAACAGCTTAGGAAGTCGCTTGGTTGGGCAAAAAGCCCCCTACTTGCATCTTCCACAAATAGAATCGAAATGGATTCTGCAACCAAAGGAGCTTTAAAAGCACTGAAAAATCGATGAAATATTTCTATAGATACAACCTCTTAGAACCCTCTTAGCATCCACGCGAGTATATAAGGCTTCATAATCGCGGCCGAGTTAGAGTTGACGTCCTCCTTCTTGTGAACTACCGCGTTAGGTGTTTTTCTTGGTTCATGGTTGCGCAAAGCTTTCTCTTGAGCGGTATGGTTTACTGTTCGCAAACGTAAAATTTTATTTCTGGTCATCAACTCCTTTTCTCGCCGAGACAGGTTGTTATTTCTGGTCCATATTTTCACATCCTTTCCCTGCCAGTCCCAACGAGAATAAACGGTACTTCTTCGTGTTGAAAATTGGCTAGCAGAGAGAGAAGTTGCAATTCTTGCAATACGAGGATTCTGTAATAAGGAGCATGTTACCTTTGGCACCTGTCTAACTGCTAACATCGCTGATCTAGTGACGGTAGTAACCACGGCTTACCTACATTCTTACTTGTTTAAACGTTAAAAGGCAGATTGAATGGCTTTGAGAAAACTCTTGTCGATTCGGAATGATTCTGGAAACCATAAGCAATTTAAAAAGCTTTGAAAAACTTCTTAGGGTCCGCCAGAGTTCATCATTCTGCACAAGTTAGCGATAACTTCCTGTTTGTCCTCAGCTATCTCTTCACGGGTTTTGCCTGTTTCACGCATTTCTAAAGCCTCTTCTCGTCTACGTAAAGATTCCGCTTTAGCCATAAGCTCCATTTCTCGGAGGTGCAAATCGATCTTTTTTTTTGTATCCACATCCACATCTTTTTCTGGTACGTGCAAATCGTTCGTTTTTGTCTGCACTTTCACATCTTTAGAAAAACTTCTGTGCGCTGAAAAATCGTTAGCAGAGAGACGAGTTGCAACTCTTGTAATGCGAGCATTATGTGCTAATGGTAAACTTGTTACTCTTGGAACCTGTCTAACCGCTACCCTTGCTGATCTAGTGACCATTGCAATCATGGCTTACCTACATTCTTATTTTTGATAAAACGTTAAAAGATAGATTGAAAGGCACATTTCGTAAACAAAAACTTACCCATTACTCAGAGGGTGTATCAGATCAAAAAACCGCAATCAGCTACTTCCGCAATAGGCGGCATTTTTCGATGCTAATATTTGCGTATATCTACCTAATTCCCAGCTTCCACTCTTGGGTAGCTATTTTTTCAATAAAGGTGATGTCGTGCGATACTGCTAAAATAGCTCCCTTAAATTCAACAAGAGCCTTCTCAAAGGCTTCCAAGGTCATGAAATCTAGATGATTCGTTGGTTCATCTAACAACAGGACATTGGGTTTTTCTAAAACAAGATCTAGCAACATCATCCGCTTTCTTTGCCCTGTGCTCAATGTGGAAAACGGGCGCTTTAGCAGATCCTCTCCACCTAAGGCCGCTTTATGAAGTTCGCTTCTTAGAACCTCTTGAGAAAGATGGAACTTGCTTTCAAAATATTGAAGAGGCGTTTGATCCCTCGGTAACAGCTCAACTTCCTGGTCAAGGAAAGCGATTTTTGCGGTAGGTGCTAAACGAATGCTCCCCTCATCTAATGGAATGATTCCGGCAATCGCTTTTAAAAGCGTCGTCTTACCACATCCATTCGGTCCTGTGATAAGAATTCTATCTTCTTTAGAGATGCTCTTGCAGAACCCGGAAAACAAAACCTTATTTTCATAGGACTTGCCTGCATGTTGTAGTTCAATTCCAACTGAGGAAGCCAGAGGTGTTTCGACAAATTTGAGCCCTTTGATGCTTTTGGGCTTTGGATGGGGAAGAAGATTTGATTCGATTTCCTCGAGGCAACTTTTCATTGCGTCGAGTTTGTGTTGGAGCGATTTTTGGTGCTTCTCTCCTCTTCTATCATACGCCATGATGTTGCGGTCTTTTATAGGAGATGGCTTTCTTTTTGAAAAGGTAACTTCTTTGATTTTTTGCTTTAGGATTCCCCTTTCCTCTTCCTGAGCAACGTATGCTTTCATCTGTTTTTCCAGAAGCTTCTCTTGTTCTTCCAAATAGAAATCGTAACTACCCCCATAGCTGGTAAGCTTTCCATTTTTAATTTCTATCAGGCGATTGCAGGTAGCGTTTAAAAACTTACGGTCATGAGAAACAATCACACTGGCCCCTCTCCTTTGCTTCAAAGCTACTTCGAGCCACTCCATCATCTCCTGATCCAGATGGTTGGTAGGTTCGTCCAAAAGCAGAAGATCTGGATTTTCAATCAATGCTCTGGCTAAGGCTGCACGCATACGTTGCCCGCTACTTAAAGATAACATGGAGAGATCGAGAAGACTATCTTCGAGCTTTAATCCACGCAGCACTTGTTCAATCGGAATTTGGCGATATCCGCCTAACTGCTCATATTTTTCATGTAGCTCAGCCCATTCAGTTAAACGGTTGGGAGCCTCGAGGCAAGCAGCCATTTCTCTTTCGAGATCTAAAAGAGAACTTCCTTCAACGAATTTTCTTACAGAAATTGAAGAATCGGCCAAAATGATTTCCTGCTGAAGGAATCCAATGGAAAGGGAGGGCGCTCTGCTAAAATCTCCTGAATCAGCTTGTATTGTTCCAAGTAAAAGCTGCAGAAGAGTTGTTTTTCCAGCCCCATTCTCTCCGATGAGCGCAAAAACATCACCTTCATTTACAGAAAGCGCTATATCTTCATAAAGAGAAAAAGAACCGAATGATTTGAAAAGATGTGAAAATTGTATGAAGAGCCGAGACATAAGTTTGATCCTTGGTTAGTTGAGTAAACAGATGGGATTCAAACTTAAATTCTCACTGGGCAGGACTCCTATAACAAATTGTATTGACTTACTTTACCATAGCCTTCCACCTACCTCAAGGGAAAAGGAAGAGGAGCAATCGCTCATCGACACTTTTAGCAGCGGAAGAGCTATTAGAACGACTTAATGAGAATGACTCGTTTAGAGCGGTTCACAACTCTTTTAAATAGCGCGCTCAGTGAGCTAAAGAAGCGAAATCTCGAATTGCTTTGCTCAAAAGAGCTTCTTGATCTCATCCGTTATTTGGAAGCCCGCCTATCAAAAGCATCTCCTAAAATTAGCTACGTCACAGATCAAATAGCAACCTCTTCATTTCCCTTTGAGGCCGAGCTGGAAAAAATACCGCTATTTGACTGAAATTTAACCGATTTTAATGGATTTGTAAGAAACACATAGCGATATTTCTTACAAATAAATGCAATAATCTACTTACCCTTAAACGCTTAAGATTCTACCAAAACAACTCTTGCATTTGTAAGAAAAAAACATGCCAATAGCACTGACGATCAAATACTGAAGGCGACAAACAGACTCGGGCATGGTGCTGTTTTTGTCCCAACGGACTTTTTAAGTTTCGGTAGTCGGCAAGCTGTCGATATTGCTCTCCACCGCCTTGTTCAAAAAGGAACCATCCGCCGCCTTGCAAGAGGAATATATGACTTCCCAAAAGTTCATTCTAAGCTTGGAAAACTCCTGCCCTCTCCAGAAAAGATCGCAGAGGCGTTGGTTGGTAGAGCTGGTACACGCATTCAACCAGCAGGAGCTTATGCCGCTAATATCCTAGGGCTATCAGAACAAGTTCCTGCTAAAGTTATTCTTAACTGATGGGTCAAGTCGAACGGTAAAAATCGGTACAACAACCATCCAGCTGCGACACACGACTCCCAAAAATATGGCAATGGCAGGACGTCTTAGTGGACTGCTAGTTCAAGCTCTCCGCGAATTAGGCAAAGAACACATTATTCCAGAACGAGTTGAACATTTAAAGCGCACTAGTCCACTGGATGCAAGGCAAGAACTGCTCAAAGATATTCGATTTGCCCCCGAATGGATGCATCCTATTTTCAAGAAACTAGCGGAGGGGCTTTAAGTGAAACTCGACTTTCTAAAATTACCATCCGATGAAAGACGCCTCTATATTGAACAAGCGGCTATTCAGAGAAACATTTCTCCAGTCATCATGGAAAAAGATTTTTTCGTTTGCTGGTTACTCAGCATCCTGTTTGAATCACAGTTTGCGGGCAACCTTGTATTCAAGGGAGGGACCTTTATTTGATATTTCTCTTCAACTTTTGCAATATCTATCGAAAATAGGTTAGTGCTTAGCCATTGCACAGATACCTGTTCTTGATGCACTAAACAAATTTTCCCCATTCGTCTTCACTTAGGAGGTCACACCAGCCAGTTGACCTCGTAATCAAATCTGCATTCTGAAAAGTTTTGCCTCTAATCTTTGTATTGGAGCTAATCCGCTCTTTCCTGGAGGAGGTGAGTTAATACACGGTAATGCGTTATCGATTTCATAAACTCTTCTCCTGACGGTCTTGCCACTGTGCTAGTAGTTTGGCTTCTTTCTGTTCATCTAATCCTGCTTGGAGTTGCAACCCTCCACGCAACGTATCCCATTCTAGAATAGAGGCTATCGTTTCTCTTAGCGGACGGATATGTAATCCAGATCGCAGAGCTTTTTGAAAACTGATTTTTGAGAATCCAGGCATACAGCGTCTTTTAGACAGCCAAAGAGGTAGCTCAACCCAATCTTGGATACCTTGTTCAATAAGAAATTCCTCATCCACCCAAACGATCAGATCATGACGATCTATGACATTTTGACATTCTTGAAGAATATGTCCCAGATCATAAGATGGTGCTGTAGCATTGTAAATACCCGTCACTTGCCCCTCAATCATTGTAGCAATCCATTTAGCCAGGTCTCTTGCATCGATAAATTGCGCTTGTTGGTGCGCAGGCGCCAATATTGCACCTCCCCTAGCAATACGTCTCACCCAATAGGTAAATCGATCGGTCGGATCGTATGGCCCAACGAGAAGACCTGATCGGACAATGAGCGAGCGATTTGGAAAATATTGCTGAACTTTCGCTTCACATAATGCTTTCAGAGCACCGTAGTTTTTTTCTGTAATCTTTTCCGTAGTGGGGTCTGCAATCCTGGCCAGGAAATAGTGTTCGTCTATGTCAGAAATTTTAAAATTGTCATATACGCCAATTGTAGATAGGAAAGTGTAGTGATTGGTTGCTTTCGATAACATTTTAGCTGATTGTTCGACAATACGAGGAAGGTGTCCAGAAGTGTCAATTACAGCGTCCCAAGTGTGTCCTTGCAGAGCCGTTAGATTTCCATCTCGATCTCCTTGCAATTGTTGCACTGGGAAGTCAATACTGCGAGTGCCTCTATTGAATAAAGTGACTTCATGTCCACGGTTAACCAACTCTTCTGTAAGATGGATACCTAAAAAGTGAGTTCCTCCAAGAATCAAAATTTTCAGCGCAGCAATTTTCATGTAAGACCCACCTTTGATAACACTTTTACTAGCCAAAGAATTAAATGATCATCTAATGGATAAGACTGCCCAGGAGTTGTAGGTTGGCCTTTATAAGTAATGCCATTCCCTTCGGGAAGGTAGCCTAATTGGAAATAAAGCTGTTGTGCTGGTCCATAATCGCGATATAGTCCCACACCAATCCCTATTTCAATGTAGCCTTCGTGGCTTGCAAGGTTTTCAAGCCAGTTAATTAATGCTGTTCCAAGACCTTGTCTTCTGTGCTTTTCATCGATCCAGATTGCATTTACTTCAGGAATATTCTTTTGCGCAAAAAAAAGGGCATTCAGGTTTTCGGAGTACGCTTCTATAGCCTAGAATTTCATGATTCTCCACTACTACAGCGACGGTACGTATTTCATTTTCGTGCTCTAGATAATATGTGTCCCAAAGGGTTTTAGTCTTCTCGAGAGTAGACCAAGGGAAAGAATATCGCCTTGCAATTTTTGCAATATCACTTTTATTCATAGGCCGGATCACAAAATCTTTAACTTCTTGGAATTTTTTCAACTCTAAACCCATTATGAAGTCATCGATGTAACGATCTTTAATTTTAACTCTGTTTTTTAGCCTCCCTTCTTCTTGAAATCCCATTTTTTTATAGGGTGAAGTCGCAGGAATATTTGAGGCTCTGACATTTAATTGGATTTTCTCTATGTCAGATGATTTTTTTGCTCGATCAATGAGTTGTTCGAGTAGTCGTCTTCCTATCCCTTTGTTTTGCCAACCTAGGTTCACAGCAATGTTTAAATCGGCAATATGACGTAATGATTGCAATGCGTAAGGTTCTTAAAAAGCATGGCCTACGATTTCACCTTCATATTCAGCAACTAATTAAATACTCTGAGAAGCCTGGATAGTTTGTATTACGGCCTTCTTATCCAACTCAGATGGTTCGGAATCGACACTCCAAAGTGATTGCTCAAAACTATTTTTGGCAACCCAGTTTGGGTGATTTTAGGAAACTTAGCCAATTACGGCTATATTACGGGATTCTCCGGCAAGAGAAAGAATGGCCAGAACTGGAATCCGGACCCCTCCGCCGGTTCGCGCTTTATAGAGCGCTTCACTTCGCTACCAGACAAAAGCCAAACTTTTGGCTTTTTTTCTGACAAAAAAAATCCCAAAACTATGTTTTGGGATTGTTTTGGCCAGAACTGGAATCGAACCAGCGACACAAGGATTTTCAGTCCTCTGCTCTACCGACTGAGCTATCTGGCCAAAGAGAATGATGAATACTCTAGCGTATTTCAGTTTTTTCACCAAGAAAGAATAGAGTAAGAATTAAGAGGGAGTTACTTCTGAGAAGAATATGAATAGCTTTTAAGACAAGAGTCTGGGCCGTCCCTATGGGCTTTTTGATAGAGAAATCATATCTCTAACGATTTCGACCGCTTCGACTATCTGCCAGTCAGGGCCTCTCCACCAATTACGATTTGCATAAGCAGGTGAACCTAAAGATTGCATCTCATGCAATTGAGCCAGAAAACGCTGGCATTCATTATTTTGAGCAAGTCTGGATGCACTCCGTTGCTGTAAAACAGGAAGAAGCTCCTGCCATTGTGAAAGTTTAGGCTGCAAATTGGGAATATAATTTTTTTGAAACCAAGACTTTGTTTGGATATCTAAGTCGGTCAAGGGATCATTATAACAAGCAGGCATCTGGTCGGATCTAAGAGGAAACTCGAGGTAGCGCTCCCCTATTTTAAAGGCAGCAAAAGGAGTAGGCACCACAATATCCGCTTTTACACCATCCATTTGTGTTGAACGGCCGGATACTGTGTAATAACGACCAATCGTTACTTTGAAAAAAGCCTGAGCTTGGGAATCTGTAACCGTTTGGTACTGGATTGTGCCCTTTCCATAGGTTCTCTCATCACCGACAATAATCGCTGTTCCATAGTCTTGCAAAGCTTGAGCGACAATTTCGGCTGCCGATGCTGAGGCACGTGATGTGAGAATAACAAGAGGACCTTCGTAATAAATTCGGCCATCGATGTTGCGCAAATAACGAACTTGTCCTTGAGAATATTTCGAGATGACGACCACTCCACTTGTCATGAACAATCCGGCAACTCGAACAGCTTGATTAAGAAAGCCACCCGAATTTTCTCGCATATCGAGAACAATTCCTTTTAGATTGCCTTGGCGTTTCAATGCACGAATCGCTTCTCGCATATCTCGTTCGCAACTAGAACCATCTTCACTCTCATAAAAGGAAGGCAAGGTAATCTTACCAATAATACCACCTTCGACTGGAAGCGCTGTGTGATATACTCTTTCCTGTTCTAGGAGAATTTTCTCTCTTTTCAGCTGCACAACGCGAAGCTCACCTTCTTTATTGCCCCTTTTAGTCGTTTTCAGAGTCAGTTCAATATAGGGCACTGCTTCGCTCTGTAGCATTTTGAGTGCTTCGTCATAACTCGTCTGATTGAGAAGCTCTCCATTGATTTGCACGATAATATCCCCAATTTCGACTTGGCCATTCCGTGCTGCGGGACCTCCGGGAATAAGATCGGCTATAGTAATACCGTCTATCCCCTCTCTTAATACAACGCCTATACCCTCAAATTGCTTCTCTAAACTCGCTCGCAATTCTAAGGCTTCTTCATGGGTAAAAAAGGCCGTATGGGCATCAAAACTTCTCGCTGCTGCTTTCAGAATATGTTGGGCGAGCAAGGCTGGGCTATTGCTGGCATAATACTTTTCTTGACGAACATATCGATTGTGCCAATAGGAGGCGATCTTCTCCTTAAGCTCCGGCCCCCACATTTCTTTCTCGCGCTTTCTTTTCTCTTCTTCTAAAATCTGAACAAGTTGTTTTTGCAATCTTTGCTTGAGTTGGGCTTCACTTGTGGCAAATTCCAAATAAGATTCACCTGCTACAGACTGATTTTTTTGATTTCCTATAATTTGCGCTCTCTGCAGCTCCTCCCTCCATTCCACACTGCGCTCTATAGCCTTGTTAACAAGTTGGTTAAGAACGACAAAATCGGGGAAGCGATTATTTTGATAAGCCTGAGCTGCCTGTTTAGCTTTTTTTTCAGAGAGATCGAAATAAGGCTCTATTTCACTTGCCGTCAGGTAGATTTTAGCGGGATCAAACTGGTCGATAAAGATTTTAAAAGTACGTTGGATTAAAGCCGGACTATATTCTTTATATTCGACATGATAGTCGAGCATTTCTTCGACTACAGGGCGTACCTCGTTTAATGTAAGCTCGCCAGAATCGAGAAAAATAGGGAGTAATAATCCCACCACTCCAATTCTCGATAGTTTTATTAAATCTTTCATTTACAATCTTTATTTAACTAGAATAGCTGTCTTATAGCGAATTAAATTTAGATATTCGCTACTAATTAACTCCTATTAACATATGCACATTTATTTTCAATTTAAATATTACAATCCTCATCTTCTGTATGCATTGCAAATAATTCACTCTGCTATGTATAGTTGCCCGCCTGGGCAGTTTAGATATTAAGGACTAAGTCCATGAGCCTAGGAGAGGCCTAGAAAACTCTTTGGCACGATAATGATGAAAAAAAGGGTCGAATTTCCCAATTTCTAACGAGGAGCTAGCGTCGATGTTAGTTAATCGATAAATTGCTGAAGCCGCCTACTATCCATCAAGAAGATGCCAAAGGTTTTCCAGATTTTTCTTGAATCAGATTAATACAACCGTTTTTGCTGAGGAGAAAGGCACACAATGCCGACAATTAGCCAGTTAATTCGCACCGGACGCCAATCGAAAATCAAACGAAAGAAATCACCAGCCCTGCAACGATGCCCGCAACGCCGTGGTGTTTGCTTGCAAGTGAAAACTAAGACGCCTAAAAAGCCAAATTCTGCATTACGAAAAGTAGCTTGGGTTCGTCTTTCTAATGGCCATGAAGTCATCGCTTACATAGGTGGTGAAGGCCATAATCTCCAAGAACACAGCATTGTTCTCGTACGCGGGGGACGTGTAAAAGACCTTCCTGGGGTACGTTATCACATTGTACGTGGAGCCCTCGATTGTGCGGCCGTTAAAGACCGTAAAAAATCGAGATCAAAATACGGAGCAAAACGTCCCAAGTAATATTAGGATTGCTGTTCGATAGCGATCCTGACTCGTGATTTACCCTGGTTCTTACCAGAGCTAATCTCGGGTCGGCCCTTTTCGACTACTCGAAGGCCAAGTGAATAGGCGCTGTTTAAGCGCCGGGAAAACATATACTGAGAAAGGAACGATCCCTATGTCAAGAAGAAGACGTGCTACTAAGCGCGAAATTATCCCCGACCCTCTTTACAATAGCCATGTGCTAGCTAAGTTTATCAATAAAATCATGAAGGGCGGAAAAAAGACAACTGCCCGAAAAATCGTCTATAACGCTCTAGAAAAATTTGCTAAACGGGTCAAAGCAGAAGATCCACTAGGAGCCTTTGAACAAGCCCTAGAAAATTGCAAACCTTCTCTAGAAGTTAAATCACGAAGAATCGGCGGTGCCACCTATCAAGTACCGATCGAAATCCCTGCTGACCGTCGCACATCCATGGCCATGAAATGGCTTATTAATTATGCGGACACTAAAGTTGGACGCTCTATGGAAGACGGACTTGCCTCTGAGCTCGCAGATGCCTTTCAGAACCAAGGTGCTGCCATTAAGAAAAAAGATGATACACATCGTATGGCGGAGGCCAATAGAGCTTTTGCCCATTATAAATGGTAAAGGCAGGGTAAGAAAACATGAATAAAAGACCGGAAACTGACAAGCTTGAAAATGTGCGCAACGTGGGTATCATGGCGCACATTGATGCTGGCAAGACAACGACAACCGAACGTATTCTCTATTACTCAGGTCGTCTCCATCGCATCGGCGAAGTGCATGAAGGCGCTGCGACGATGGACTTTATGGAGCAAGAGCGCGAACGTGGTATTACTATTACCTCCGCCTCTACAACCGTCTACTGGCAAGACTCTAAGATCAATATTATCGATACTCCCGGACACGTAGACTTTACTGTAGAGGTCGAACGCTCTCTTCGCGTACTCGACGGTGCAGTAGCTGTATTTGACGCAGTAGCCGGCGTACAACCCCAGTCAGAAACGGTATGGCGTCAAGCTGATCGCTATAAAGTTCCTCGCATTGCTTTCGTCAACAAGATGGACCGCATTGGGGGTGATTATTTCCACGCCCTTAACACTATGCGCGAGAAACTTGGGGCGAATGCTATCCCCGTTCAATGTCCTATCGGAGCAGAATCCGAATTCAAAGGAATGGTCGACCTTGTTTCTATGAAGGCCTACTTATTCCATGATGAAACAATGGGTGCTAAATATGACATCGAGGAAATTCCAGCAGACCTTCTAGAGCGCTGCCAAGAGTTACGAGCGAAACTTTTAGAAGAACTTGCGACTATTGATGAGACAAATGAAATTTTCATGATGAAAGTTCTCGAAGACCCAAGCTCGATTACGGAAGATGAAATTCACGCCGCTATTCGTAAAGGGGTCATCTCCTTAAAAATCAATCCCGTGCTCTGTGGTACAGCCTTTAAAAATAAAGGAATTCAACCTCTTTTAGATGCTATCGTCAAATGGATGCCTTCTCCTCTTGATAGGGGTGCGGTTAAAGGGATTAATGTCGATACGAACGAAGAAATGGAATTGCAGCCGTCTGATGACGCTCCTCTTGCAGCGTTGGCCTTTAAAATCATGTCCGATCCGTATGTAGGCCGTTTAACATTCGTCCGTATCTACAGCGGTACTTTGGCAAAAGGGACCACCCTCATTAATACCACTAAAGACAAGAAAGAGCGGGTTTCGCGTTTGCTAGAAATGCATGCTAACCAACGTAAAGATCGTGATGAATTTTTCACCGGTGATATTGCAGCATGTATTGGCTTGAAATACACCAGTACAGGGGACTCTCTCTGCACAGAAAATAATCCTCTTCTTCTTGAAAAAATGGACTTCCCCGAGCCCGTTATTTCCATGGCGATCGAACCTAAGTCCAAAGCGGATCGCGAAAAACTTTCGCTCGCATTAGGAGCTCTCTCTGAAGAAGATCCTACTTTCCGCGTTAATACTAACGAAGAAACGGGCCAAACGATTATTTCAGGAATGGGAGAATTGCATCTTGAAATTCTTCGTGACCGGATGTTCCGCGAGTTTTCGGTTGAAGCCAACGTCGGAAAACCTGAGGTTTCCTATAAAGAGACTATTACAGTCCCTGGCAAGACCGAGACCAAATACGTTAAACAATCTGGCGGTCGTGGACAATACGCGCACGTTTGCTTAGAAGTAGAACCTAACGAATCTGGCAAAGGTAACGAGATTGTCAGCAAGATCGTGGGCGGCGTAATTCCTAAAGAATACATCCCTGCGGTTATTAAAGGTATCGAAGAAGGTTTAGCTACAGGTGTTCTCGCTGGCTATGGCTTAGTAGACATGAAAGTAGCTATTGTATTTGGTTCTTATCACGACGTCGACTCTAACGAGATGGCCTTTAAGATTTGCGCTTCCATGTCAGTAAAAGAAGCCGCACGCAAGTGCAAGCCTATTTTACTGGAACCTATCATGAAAGTCGTCGTGACAACTCCTGAGCAATTCATGGGAGATGTCATCGGTGATATTAACCGACGACGTGGCAAAATCATGAGCCAATCGTCGATTAAGGGATACATCGAAGTCCATTCTGAAGTACCTTTAAGTGAAATGTTCGGTTACTCTACACAATTACGCTCCTTATCCTCTGGGCGTGCGAGCTACACAATGGAGCCTAGCCATTTCGAACGAGTACCTGCGAAAATTCAGGAAGAACTCGTCAAAAAATAAAAAAAAAGCAAAGAGATTATTGTCATGGCAAAAACTACTAAACAACGCATACGTATCCGACTTAAGGGATACGATCAGCGTGTCCTTGATAGAGCTACAGCTGATATCGTGGAAACAGCGAAGCGCACAGGCGCGCGCATTGCAGGGCCAATCCCGCTACCTACAAGACGCGAGATTTTCACTGTTCTTCGCTCACCTCACGTAGATCGTAAATCGCGCGAGCAATTTGAAATGCGTACTTACATACGCCTACTCGATATCCTTAACCCAACTCCTGATACAATTGATAAACTCAAAGTATTACCAGTTGCGGCAGGCGTCGATATCAAAATCAAAGCAGCTTAAAGCGACTCTCACTCTGAGGCTCCCTTTTTGAAGGATTTTGTGCTGATTTTTTTGTAAAATTTCGGATATTCCATCCTATATTTTGAAAAAATCAGCCAAAAATCCTTCAAGTTTCTTCTCGTCTAGATTCCACGACTTCCCTTCCTAACAGATCCTATTGGCTATCAATTGTAGACTCTCTTAGAAAGAGTAGAATCAGTAGACCTACTTCTACCTCACGAAAGAATAAATTCTCCAACACTTGTCTCTTCGTAATAATCTGAACCAATCAATTCCGAAAATAGATCAGAGTTTCCTGATCCTACGGCACATGGGGAAAGTGACATAGCTGTAGCAACAAGGTACATGGTTTGCATGAGAGCACCGACATTTTTTAAAGTTAGCGCATACGATACTGCTCGATATTTCCAAGAAAGGCGTTGAAATCGCGATGTGAAGACAAATAGAACTTGTGGAAACTCTTCTTTCATTGTAGAGGCTCGAACGTCTTCCAACAACCTATCCATTCGTGGATTTTTCCCTGTTACCTGATGAAGAGCATGAAGATCGGGATCATAATGATAGATACCCGATGTTAACCCTTCGCATTGATGAATCACGGCATAGATTTCTAATTCATGAATCGCACCACCTGCGGGGGAGGGTCGCTGGGAACAATCCATAATAGATGTAGGCATGTGCTGTTTGATTCGTGCCGTGCGGTAGAGAAATTCGCCTAAAAGCTCAGCATTTAAAAGAGCCTTGCTGGGTGACCGTACGGAGCATCTTTTTTCTAGCACCTCGGTAAAAGAGGGGTCTTGTTTCTTTGTTACTTCTAAATCCGGTCTATATAAAAGAATGGGCTGAAAAGAGGGCCAAGTTTTGGTGACGGGCAAAGGATGCGCTGTTTCTCTAAACGGATAACAACCCCCCAATGGGTAGTCATGTCTGCCTATTCTATTGCGTGAGTGAAAAAGTAGATCATGAAATTCCCATTGTTCTAAAGACTCTTCTTCGCCTAGCAAGCTTATTGCGTTTAGATTGTTTAAAAGGATTAAATAATCCTGAATACTCTTTGATGGGAAATTCGAGAACTGCTCGCAGAGTTCTGAAAAAGTTGTACCTTTCCTTAACTCCCTGAACAAGAGATGAGCCTCTTGACGATGCATAATGACGTAGGCAGGACTTAAAGGGCTTTCAATAATTAGATCCTCTTTCTCCCTCCGAATAAAACAAAATCTAGAAAGTGTATAACGGCGATCGAGAGAGAGTTTCTCATTGAAAGGAAATCCGGAGCGCATAGGGACAAGCGTTGCTAAGGGAGCAGTTTTATCCCCGGCACTGTAGAGTAGACTTCCCCTATTTTGTAATTGATCCAAGTAGTAATAAAAAGAAGCAACGCCTCTTATTCCCTCTTTTGCACGAGCAAACGCGATCAAAGCCTCTGCTGATTCTCCATGAATCAACTTCTGTGTAAGCTCTTGCATAAAAGCAGATAAATGGTCCCATGACTTTTCTTCGACGTTCTTAATTTGCAGCAACATCAATACAATGCTTGGTTATTACTTCAACCTGTTAAAAACTTTGCGAAAAATTAAGACTTCATCGATTTTCCACAGTACTGGCCACTTTTCGATTCTAATGATGGGCAATACACGAAGTTGTATTATACAGAGATTAGGGGGCAGCGAAATTGGGTTGGGTTTGGTAGAGAATGTTATAAGCAGGGGTTCTAGTAGTTGTCATGCGCTTTCCTGCGACAATTCCATGAACTACTTCTATATAATAGATGTTCTCAATAGAAAAATGATCAGGCTGCGGAATAATTTTAATCCGTTCGCTATATTCATATTCTTCGTGCTCATTACCTTTCGAACGAATATCTCGCGGCTCTCCCGCCCAAGATTGAACATCTGCTATTGGCATTCCTACCTGAATAGAATCGTACACATCTCGTGACATCGCAGCTCGATTAAAACATCCTGTTACCAATATCAGGATAGTAATCAATCCAAGCCAGTGGAGTGAGCGAGCAAACAAGTCTTTAGCTGGAATTGGTAAATAATTACGCATTCTCACTCTCTTCTTTAGGCGATTGCGGAAGAGGCTGCCATATTTTTCCATTGATCATCGTACGGAATTGATCCGATGTAGCATATTCAGCGCGCATGAGATAACTGTTATCGGCCTGCTTTTCATAAAATTCAAACCCTTCAAAACCCAACTCAGGAACTCGAAATTCCCAGCCAATAATTTCTTGATTCAAAAGACCTATTCCAGAGACTTTTCCTAATGCTTGATTCTCTAAGTCAATGACAAAAGAATTAGGCGAAAAATCACGAATAGTAAATTGGTTATGCATAATATCCGACATACCTTTGACCTGGATTTCCTGCAAACATCGCACAGCGCTCCCTTCGCCTTCTTCTTCAAAGGCCATGCTCCAACGCGTAAAAAAGAAGAGTTCTTCTTCAACCATATTTAAACGAATTTTACCTTCGCCTAACCATGAGCTAGGTTGTAGAAGAAATAAATGATGAACCATCAGAACATAAACCTTCGGCTATAGATGCTTTGCAAGATTCCTAATGCGGTCATGGTCGACAAGATCGAAGACCCACCATATGTTACGAGAATCAAAGGTACCCCAGTGATCGGCAAATACCCGCTCATCATCCCCATACTTATGATGATGTGCATGGCAAGATACACTGTAATGCCAGCAGATAACAACCTCCCAAATTGGTCTTTGGCTACGGCTGTCACCTGAAAACTAAAATAGAGTAAACCGAAAAAAAAGAGCAGCATGAAAAAAATACCTACCACTCCAAACTCTTCTCCAAAGGCTGCAAATACGGAATCTGTATGAGCAGCGGGCAACCATTGTCGCCCTGTAAATTCGCTTTGGTGCCACCCACTTCCTGTCCATCCCCCTAATCCTAAGGCGGTTTGCGCCGATTTTTGGTGGTAAGTGTGAGGATTCAGTCGCTCATACTGATACTCTTTTATTACATTCGTTGCATAGGGGCGTAATTTGTCGTGAGGAAGCACTCCAAGAAACATTAGGTTAACGAATACAACGGCACTTACCCCGACCATCTTCATCCAAAAAATAATTTTTTTATGAATCCCTGCCAAGTAAAAAATTGCCAAAGTGATCGGACAAAGAATAAGACTCGTACCCAAATCGGGCTGTTTGAGTATCAAGGCAAATGGAACACCTACGATTATCATCGCTTGCAGCGCCACGCGAACGGTGTGCACCATGCGCGCATGCGCATCGAGAAATGCACTCAGAATAATAACGACTACAAGTTTTGCGCATTCTGAGGGTTGAAAAGCAAATCCGATAAAAGGAACACGGTACCAACGCTGCACATTCTGAATAGGAGCTGTAAAAAAAAGACCACAGAGCAAAATAATGGTAATTACATAGAATACCCACGCCCATTGTCGCAATTTTGTGTAATCCATTCCCGCGACAAAAAAATAGGCGGCCCATCCTAAACCAAAAAAACGCAATTGACTCATCACATGAGGAGGAAAAAGACTCTCCCATCCGGTGGTATGAGGGTCACCTGTTGTAGCAGCAATAACCAAAATACTTACGATCATTAAACAGATAAGAATAGGTATGGTTCGCCAATCTATGCGTTTTAAACAACGATGATCCCACATAAGATGCAATGCCTAAGTTACGGCCCTGTTGCGGTACTATACTCGTTGTAGATGTTTCTCAACTATCTCAACCTACTCTGGGACACGGATTGCTTTGTTGGTCGGAATAAGCAGAATTGGGTAGAATGATGCTTAAATAAAATAAATGATCCATGTTTGACGCTAAAACTATTCGTATACTTCATTTTACAAGTATTAATTCGACTAATACATGGGCGAAAAATCACTCACATGAATTCGATCCTACTGCCCTCACCTGCATTATATCCGATACTCAGACAGCAGGCCGCGGGCAGCGTGACAAAAAGTGGTATTCTCCGTTGGGAAATCTTTACACAACTCTTTACTTCATCCTTCCTAAGGATTTCCCCTATGTGGCCAACCTTGGGCAAACTGTAGGATTAAGTGTTGCGCAAACTTTAGAAGAGTTTGGATTCACTCCTTCTTTGAAATGGCCCAATGACATTCTTTTGAAGGAAAAAAAAGTAGGCGGCATCCTAAGTGAGGTCCACCCTCTCGATGAAGGTCTTGCTGTCATTCTAGGGGTAGGACTTAACGTTGATATACCAGAAGAACAGCTTGCGCACCTTGATCAGGCAGCAACTTCACTATCTGCTCATAGTCAAAGTCCCCCTAAATTAACCTCCCTTCTCGAACGAATTCTCCACAACTTCTTGCCCAACATAGATAAATTACGCGATTGTGGTTTTTCCGGCTTAGTAGAAGAGTATAATCGTCTTCTCGCTTTTCAAGGACAAGACGTAACGTTTTCTTCAGCGAGTAGCACGTTGGATGCGGTTTTAGAAAAAATCGATGATCAAGGCAGCCTTATTCTTGTATGTCAGGATGGCACAAGACGCGCTTTTGCTTCGGGCCTACTACGCAAAAAAGAGCGTTAAAGAGCCCATTATCGCAATAGAGAAAGATCTGGTGTGACGATAAGGTCGGGAGAAGCTTTAGCACGTAAGATCTGTTGGATCGCAGTCAATGTCGACCCGGTTGCGGAATGACAGGAGGTACACGAACCTTGATAGGCAATCACAACCTCTCGCTCGTCAATCAAATCCAAAATCTCCACCCCTCCTGCATCGAGTTGCACATAAGGTAAAATATCGTTAGCCACAATTTCTTTCAAAAATGCGAGTTTTTGCTGGAGGGTAAATTCCTTCCAATGGGGGTGTCCATTTCCCTCAATCCCAGGTACAGCATCGATTGGCGAAGAAATGTAGGTGTCCGCAAAGGGAATATCACTGCATTGATCAGCAGCTTCTTCAATCGTAAAGAGAACGATATTGAGTAAATTACCTGCTTCTTCAGGAAATGCTGGCTTTTCTTCTTTGTCTCTTCCCTTTTTATCAATAATTTCTGCACTTATGCGCCGCGCCTGGTCATAGTTTTTTTGGATCATAATTTCGCATGCGAGATCTGCTGCGGCTATAAGTGCGGGAGGGCCAAAAGCTCTAAAGCACGCATCCATAATGATCCCATCATTTTCATCGATAAGCCAGTGCAAGCGTAAAGAGGGCTGCCCTTCTTTCATGTACCCTTCTTGCGCCGTAATAAGACGAGCATTTTGAAAAACAGCATCTTCGGCATGGAATGAGCCTACATATAAAGGCTGCGCCATGCGGCTATGCACTTTTTTGCTAAAGAGAAGCCATGAGGGATAACGAAGAAAAGGAAGACGGTTCATGACAAATCCTTAGAAAAAGTGCGCAGTTGATGGACAGTATCTTCGATGATGGCAATCGTGCGATCGATTTCTTCTTCTTGCGTTTTCGAAGAGAGAGAAAAACTTATACTGGTCGTTGCAAGAGTGGGCGCAGTGCCACACGCTTGTAAAATATATTGGAGCTTTTGTGAATTTCCTCCACCGATGGAAGCATAAACTCCGCGTCGATTAAGAGCATATAACATCGCTTCGGATGCAATCCCCGGAAAAGCTGCTACAGTCACGTTCGGTAAACGGTCAGCAGCCTGGAACAATAGATGAGCATCCTTTACTGTTTGACGTATGCCCTCTTCTAATTTATCCCGAAGACGAGCAGTCTCTGTACACATCAGATCAAAATTCTCTTGTGCCTCCCGCATATTCACAGCCAGGGCTGTAAGTGAGGCAGGATTCATATCGTAAGACCCCAATAAGGATTGGAGAGGCGTCGCTTTTTGGCAAACAAGAGCGCCAACTCCTTGAGGGCAGTGAAAACGAGAACCCTCTAAAGTGAGATAATCAATTCCAGCATCAGCAAAGCGAAAGAAAAGCTTCCCGATTACATGACTTGCGTCGACGTGAATTTTAATTCCTTTTTTTTGACAGACCCTTGTGAGGTCATCGATAGGCTGTATAACTCCAGTAAGACCATTGGCCCAAGATAATGAGAGAAGCGCCACTCGCGGTTTGATGGCCTCTTCCAAAGCTTCGGGCCGAAGTCGACCGCATTCATCTAACGGTAGCCATTTACCCACGCAGTCAAGAGCTTCTAAGCGCTTTATCGCATGCAACATAGCTGGATCTTCTGTAGGCATTATAAGAAAATGATTTTGCCCAGTTTCTCGCATGAAATCGATATAGGTAGAAAAAAATACCGAGGCAATAGCTTCGGCACCACTATTGGTAAGCGTGAAGTGATCTTGAAAATCAATCCCTAGAGCTTCATAAATCCAGGTTGTGGCCTGATAGATGGGGCCCCAGAGTTCTTGCCCCTTTTGATGAAGCGCTAGCGGAGATCCCCAAAACTCCTTATAAAATGGGAGTATTGCTTCGATTGAAGCTGCTGAAGGTTGTGTTATGGTAGGATCAAGATAAATTCCATCCTTCATAGTAAGCTCTTTTGGAATTGACCCTTGTCAAAATGATAGATGAGGGGGTCACCTGTTGCAATTTCTAATTCCACAACTTGTTGAGGTGACAGTTTTTCTAAAGTCATTACAATCGCTCGAAGCGAATTCCCATGTGCTGCTATGAGCACAGTTTTTCCCTCTACCAGAAAAGGAATCACCCTTTTTTGAAAATAAGGAATTGTACGGCTTGCAGTCATCGATAAGCTCTCGCCATGGGGGGGAGCTCCCTCATAACTTCGACGCCAGATTTTTACTTGCGCTTCTCCAAATTGATCCATCGTCTCTTTTTTATTCAACCCTTGCAGGTCGCCATACATGCGCTCATTGAGTTGCCAAGCCGAATAGACAGGTATGCAATCTTTCGCTGAAGCGAGACTAAAATTCGTAGACCAATCACGGGTCTTTCCCATTTCTTCATGAACCATATAAGGAACCTTGCCATTTTTATTTTCGCTCATCGCTAAAAAGAGAGTCGTTTGCGCGCGCACTAGGGTTGAAACGAATATGGCATCAAAAACCATATGCGCCATTTTGCGACCAGCGGCTAATGATTCTTGTATACCTTCAGGACTTAAAGGAATATCTACCCAACCTGTAAAAAGATTTCGTTTATTCCATTCCGATTGGCCATGTCGTAGTAAAATTAATTTTCCCATACCCATCCAATCAAAATTGTTATTTTTGCTTTCATTTTATCGAAAAACTCTTTCTTTCTCTACATTTGGAATCTCTCCATTGCAATCTTTAAGGCTGACGACTATGCTATATGGCTATTATGGAATCCCAACGTTTAAGTAAAACTTTAGCAGCTGCCGGCGTCGCTTCACGACGCGCATGTGAAGAGCTGATTTTCTCTGGTAAGGTCTCCGTGAATGGAGACGTTATCTTGACCCCTCAAACCCGCGTTTCGCTAGATCGTGACCGTATCGAAGTCAATGGGCAACCTATAAGAGATACGCAAAAAAAAGTTTACTTTATCCTCAATAAGCCCCACGGCTACATCTGCAGTCAAAAAAGACTTGAGGGTAAAAAACTTGTTATCGACCTTTTCGAACCCTTAGGTATGCGCCTTTTTACGATTGGTCGCCTTGACCGCGATACGACAGGACTGTTGATCGTAACTAATGATGGCCATTTTGCTAACCGCGTCATCCATCCCTCAGCCGATGTTGTAAAAGAATACCTTGTCAAAGTGGTTCAGGAAGTGACCCATGATCACCTTGTGACCATTTCGAAAGGTATGGTTTTAGAAGGTACTTGGGTAAAGCCTGTCCGCGTGACTAAAATGCGCCGTGGGACTTTGAAAATCTCCGTTAAAGAAGGCAAAAAACGAGAAGTTCGGCTTCTTGTCGCTAATGCTGGTCTCGAGCTCCTCTCCCTATCTCGTGTTCGAATTGGCGGCTTAACACTCGGCCCTCTTGAACCAGGCGAATGGCGCGAAATGACACCGCAAGAAAAAACGGCGATCTTTAGCTAGAGTTTCTCTATTTACGTTAAACCTTCTGTTTCTTATAAGTAATCCTCGCTAATCTCAAAGGAGTCCTTAAAAGATGCTGACCATCGCACGCTTATTCGGTCAATCTCCTTTCGCTCCCCTACAAACACACATGAATAAAGTAGGGAGCTGTGTCGAAAAACTGACTGTATTGATTGCTTCTCTCGCATCCGCGGATATGAAGACCATCCAGAAGTTATCTACAGAACTGTCCGAACTCGAACATGAAGCAGATCTGACAAAAAATGATATTCGGAATCATCTTCCCAAAAGTATTTTTCTTCCGATTGACAGAGGCCAATTTTTAGAAATTCTCGCTGTACAAGATAGTATCGCAGACCGGACAGAAGAAGTTGGGATTCTGCTCACTCTTCACCCTCTTGAAAACTATCCGATACTCGCCCCTGCCTTCACCGAATTTTATGGCTTAGCTTTAGAAACCTTCAATTCCTCCTTGAAAATTATGCGAGAGGTGGTAGAGCTCATAGAGTCTTCTTTTGGCGGTATCGAGGCAGAAAAAGTGAAAACAATGGTTGAAGAAACTGCCTATAAAGAACACAGGGCAATTTTAGCTAAGCATGCCCTTTTAAAACAGGTCTTTGCCTCTGGCAATTCTCTTGCACCCCCTGCTTTTTACCTTTGGATGAAAGTCAGTGAGGCCATTAGCAACATTGCAGAAGCTTCTGAACGATTGGCTAATCGCATCCGCATGATTCTTGAATTAAAATAAGTACCGCATGGAAGCTGGACTCGTTCTTACTATCCTCGCCTTGGCCATCGGATTTTACATGGCATGGAACATCGGAGCAAACGATGTCTCCAACGCTATGGGAACTTCGGTCGGCTCAGGTGCCCTGACACTGCGGAAAGCTGTGCTCATCGCTGCTGTATTCGAATTTTCAGGAGCGGTTCTCGTCGGCTCTAATGTTGCAGAGACAATGCAGAGCGGCTTGATTGATACGAGTTTATTCATTTCCGAACCCATAATCTTGATTCTAGGTATGTGCAGCGCACTGCTGGGAACAGGAATCTGGCTGCAAATTGCCTCCTATTTTGGCTGGCCTGTATCGACTACCCACGCAATTGTGGGAGCGATTTTGGGTTTTGGGATTCTCGTTGGCGGTGTAGACGCAATTCATTGGTCAGAAACAGGCGCAATTGCTTCAAGTTGGATCCTCTCTCCTCTACTCAGTGGGATTATCTCTTATCTCATTTTTGGTATTTTGCAGAAAAAAATTCTCTTTGCGATGAGTCCTATTGATGCCACGCGGCGACTGATGCCCCTCTTAATGGGTATCGTTCTTGGGACATTTACTCTTAGCTTGATCTTTCATGGATTTGAAAATATCAATCTTTATTTCTCATTACCGCAGTCTCTAGGAATCGCATTGATTGTCGCCTCCCTGGGAGCTCTGGTAACTTTTTTTGTGTTGCAAAAATGGAAGTTTGAAAAGACATCCTGCACCGTCGCTCATCCACCGCAATCTATTCTCAGTGTTGAAAGAGCGATCAAACACCTACAGCGCGCACGCGTTAATTCATTTAGCGAAACTCATGATCGTCTTGGCGATTTACTGACGAGTATCCGGGAATTATCCACAAAAATGCGACAAGAGAGCAATTTTCCCGACAGAGTGTCCGATTACCATGTTGTAGAAAAAATGTTTGTTTGGCTTCAAGTCTTAAGCGCTTGTTTTGTTGCGTTTGCTCATGGCGCGAATGATGTGGCGAATGCTATCGGTCCAGTAGCGGCCGTTTTGGACACTATAAAAAATGGCACGATCGCAAAGACGAGCCCTATTCCCATTTGGCTCCTCATGCTTGGGGGGCTGGGCATAGTACTGGGTCTTGCTACATGGGGCTGGCGCGTTATTGAAACTGTAGGAAAGAAAATTACAGAGCTTACACCAACACGAGGCTTTTCTGCGGAATTCGGGGCTGCCACTACCATCCTCATTGCTTCTAAATTGGGGCTTCCTATTTCTACAACGCACTGTTTAGTAGGCGCTGTATTAGGCGTAGGCTTAGCTAGAGGGATCCATGCCATCAACGTTACGATGCTGCGTGATATTGTCCTTTCTTGGATTATTACCATGTTGAAGAAAAAATTGTCACATTACCCCCGCTCATAAATTCACTGATAGGAACTTAGTTTGTCG
>JABDCS010000014.1:0-1252 GCA_013288005.1 Chlamydiota bacterium
AACCTCCGGCACCGGATGTCGTCACTAAAGGCGTGTAAAAAGCTTCAGCCAAGGATAAGTAAGGTAGCGTTGGCATGGCTATTGTAACGGTAGATATTTTCTTTAAACCAAAGTCAAGTTTCAGAAAGCCCGGTAAAGATTGGATCACAATATGGGGAAAACGTTTTTGCATCTCCTTAAGGTTGTCTTCATCTATAAAACTAGAACAAGATCCCAGCTCAATAGACCTTAAATGGGGAAGTCTTATCATCAGACTAAACAAATTATGAGCGTTGAAACCCATTGTCTTCGTTCCTATCCTTTCAAGAAGACCGCAGGAATTTTCCGCATCTGTGATAATTAAGGTTTCTAATGCACAACAATTCGCGAGCAAAAAGTCCCAATCTGAAACTCTAGTTTCTAAATAGGCACAGTAATCTTTAATTTGTCCCACTGTAATTCTTTTACTCAGCGAACCCAAATGCGCAATTAGATATCTTACTCGCTCGTTACAAGTTGGGTGGGTAGTAGCCGGAGGACACCCCTTAAACGCTTCTGCATGCGCTAGATTAAAATGAATCCCTCCTTCTGTTCTTTCTTGAGATCCAAATACAGCGCATTTATCGGCCCTAATTTCTTGAGCTACTGATTCTGCATCATCCTTAGGCAATGTTTCACAATCCCCATTTGCGATGTGAGAGAGCTCGTGGTAAAGAATGTATTTTTTACTTTTTTCTAAGTTTTCAGGACTCGTACACATCAGAAGAAAAGCATTGAAGTGTCTCTGTTCTCTTAATGGCAATCTTGAATAGGTGCTTCTTAATAAGGCACACATAGGGTTTGAGAATTCCTGTGTCATTTCTTCCGCTTTCATTAAAAAAGGTAAAGACACAGACAACCTGTAAACACCTTCTATTTTTATTACGTCAATCTCAAATCCTGAACTAGTAGCATCTAAACCGATTTGAAGATCGCGACAACTTCGTATTTCTGGAAGATCACGCACTTGCTGAATTCTCTCGTGGATAAACGAGTGGAGAGAGGAAATTTCGGAGGTTATTTTGGGGAGAGAAGCCTGCCATATCCCAAGATCCATAGGAGTTCTTGCAGAGGTCGATGATGAAGCAGCCATAGAATTACGCCTTATATTAAAAAACTTATATAGAATCTAAAAATAGAAGGGGATCACAAGTCCCTGCTGGCGAGGCCGGAGTAGAGGGAGAGGCGATTGTGTCCAGGAAAGCAAGGGGGGAAGAAGCCATAGTCCTTGTAG
>JABDCS010000014.1:1352-45746 GCA_013288005.1 Chlamydiota bacterium
AAGGGGATCACAAGTCCCTGCTGGCGAGGCCGGAGTAGAGGGAGAGGCGATTGTGTCCAGGAAAGCAAGGGGGGAAGAAGCCATAGTCCTTGTAGGAAAGATAACTGTTCCACCTCCCGACCCAGATGAAGTCGCCTCTAAAGTCGGTGAGCCAGAAGATGAAGAAGAACTTACTCCGGACAATGGTGAAGTTATAGGTAATTGGATATGCCTTGTGCTAATAGAATCGGAAGAAAGTTCAACTGGCGTTAAGTGCAAATTGAGTAATCCATGACTTGCATGCATCTTGATCGTAGGAAATTTTTTTTGGACGACTTTAAGATTGTCTTCATCCATGGAAAATTGAAAAGAACCGAGCTCAATTACCTTTAAATGAGGAAATCTTATTAGTAGGTTAAATAAATTATCGATTTTAAAACTTATCTTGCCTGTTTCTGACCTTTCAAGTAGTCCACAGGAACTTTCAGGGTCAGTAATAGCTAAAGTTTCTAAATGGTCACAAGCATGATGTAAAAAACTCCAATCAGTAGCTCCTGGACCGAAATAGGAGGCAAAACTTTTAATTTGCGTTCCCGTAAGCCTCTGACTCTGCATTGCTAAGTGTGTAGTCAAATATCTTAATCGTTCTATGTCTGGAGGGTGGGAAGTAATGGGAATAAAATCTTGGAATGCCTCGGCATTCATAAGGTTGAAATAAATTCCTCCTTCTGTTCTTTCTTCAGAGCCTATTACAGCTCTGAAATCGGCTTGGACTTCTCGTTCCATAGATTCTGCTTCATCTTTAGGATCAGATTCACAATCCCCAGCGGTGACATGCATGAATTCATGAAAAAGTATGAATTTTTTTGCTTTTTCTAGGTATACAGGATTCAAGCTCATTTTGACAAAAGCATCGAATTTTCTCTTCCCAAAGATGTCTAAAAATGGATAAGTCGCTTTTAAAAGAGCCGCCATGGGGT
Organism: Chlamydiota bacterium; assembly: GCA_013288005.1. Lineage (GTDB taxonomy): Bacteria > Chlamydiota > Chlamydiia > Chlamydiales > Rhabdochlamydiaceae > JABDCS01. The sequence continues at coordinate 2,312 of JABDCS010000014.1, forward strand.
CACAGAATTCATACCCCATTTCCTCACCTTTCATTAAAAAAGGCAAAGATAGATATATCATGTAAATGTCTTCAATTTTTCTAACATGGGCCTGACAACCTGAACTTGTTACATCTAGGCCTATGCGAATATTGGGACGACTTTGAACTTCTGGAAGATTGCGAATTTCCTCTAGCCTCTGATGAATAAATCCACTAATGTCCGATAGATCAGAGATAGTAGCCGCTGCACCCCTATTCCATATTCCTAGATCTAGGGAAGTTGTAGTTGATGTTGAGGATGATGCAGCCATCGAATTACGCCTTATATTAAAAAAATTATATAGAATCTAAAAATACAAGGGGATCACAAGTCCCTGCTGGCGAGGCCGGAGTAGAGGGAGAGGCGATTGTGTCCAGGAAAGCAAGGGGGGAAGAAGCCATAGTCCTTGTAGGAAAGATAACTGTTCCACCTCCCGACCCAGATGAAGTCGCCTCTAAAGTCGGTGAGCCAGAAGATGAAGAAGAACTTACTCCGGACAATGGTGAAGTTATAGGTAATTGGATATGCCTTGTGCTAATAGAATCGGAAGAAAGTTCAACTGGCGTTAAGTGCAAATTGAGTAATCCATGACTTGCATGCATCTTGATCGTAGGAAATTTTTTTTGGACGACTTTAAGATTGTCTTCATCCATGGAAAATTGAAAAGAACCGAGCTCAATTACCTTTAAATGAGGAAATCTTATTATTAGGTTAAATAAATTATCGAGTTTAAAACTTATCTTACCTGTTTCTGACCTTTCAAGTAATCCACAGGAACTTTCAGGGTCAGTAATAGCTAAAGTTTGTAAACGGTAACAAGTATCATGTAAAAAACTCCAATCAGTAGCTCCTGGACCGAAATAAGAGGCAAAACCTTTAATTTGCGTTCCCGTAAGCCTCTGACTCTGCATTGCTAAGTGTGTAGTCAAATATCTTACTCGTTCTAGGGCTGGAGGGTGGGTAGTAGAAGGAATAAAATCTTTGAATACCTCGGCATGCACAAGGTTGAAATAAATTCCTCCTTCTGTTCTTTCTTCAGAGCCTGTTGCAGCTCTGAAATCGGCATGGACTTCTCGTTTCACAGATTCTGCTTCATCTTTAGCATAAGATTCACAATCCCCAGCTGTGACATGCATGAATTCATGAAAAAGTATGAATTTTTTTGCTTTTTCCAGGTATACAGGATTCAAGCTCATATTGATAAAAGCATCGAATTTTCTCTTCCCAAAGATGTCTAAAAATGGATAAGTCGCCCTTAAAAGAGCCGCCATGGGGTCACAGAATTCATACGCCATTTCCTCACCTTTCATTAAAAAAGGCAAAGATACATATACCATGTAAATGTCTTCAATTTTTCTAACACCGGCATCGCAACCCGCACTTGTAACATCTAGGCCTATCCGAATATTGGGGCGACTTTGAACTTCTGGAAGATTGCGAATTTCCTCTAGCCTATGATGAATAAATGCACATATATCGGATAGATCAGGGACTGTAGCCGCTGCACCCTTATTCCATATTCCTAGATCTAGGGAAGTTGTAGTAGATGTTGAGGATGATGCAGCCATAGAATTACGCCTTATATTAAAAAATTTATAGAATCTAAAAAAACAAGCGGATCACAAGTTGCAGATCTCGCTTTCCATATTCCTAAATCTACTGTGGTTGTTGTAGAGGATGCTGACATAGGAGTTACTATTAAATAGGTTGATGAAAAATAGGAAAACCTCCGGCACCGGATGTCGTCACTAAAGGCGTGTAAAAAGCTTCAGCCAAGGATAAGTAAGGTAGCGTTGGCATGGCTATTGTAACGGTAGATATTTTCTTTAAACCAAAGTCAAGTTTCAGAAAGCCCGGTAAAGATTGGATCACAATATGGGGAAAGCGTTTTTGGATCTCCTTAAGGTTGTCTTCATCTATAAATCTAGAACAAGATCCCAGCTCTATAGCCCTTAAAAGGGGGAGCTTTATCATCAGACTAAACAAATTATGAGCGTTGAAACCCATTGTCTTCGTTCCTATCCTTTCAAGAAGACCGCAGGAATTTTCCGGATCGGTGATAATTAAAGTTTCTAATTCACAACAATTCGCGAGCAAAAAATGCCAATCGGAACACGCTGGACCGTAATACGAGGCAAAATCCTTAATTTGGGTGCCAGTAAGCCTTGGGCTCTCCCTAGCCATAGAAACAGCTAGGTACCTTACTCGTTCAATATCTGGTGGATGGGTGGCAGGTTTAGAGGAGCCTTTAAAGGCCATTGCCAAAGCAAGATTGAAATAAATTCCTCCTTCCGTTCTTTCTTGTGAGCCTGACACCGATCCCAAATCAGCTTTAATTTCTCGTTCTCTGGAAGCGTGATCATCTTTGGACGTGGTATCACAATCCCCATTGAGGATGTGCGCGAATTCATGGAAAAGGATGTATTTTTTTACTTTTTCGAGAGATTTAGGGTTCGAGCTCATGTAGAGAAAAGCTTGGAAATTTTTCTGATTAGAGGAATCCAAAAATGGATAATTCGCCTTCAATAAATTCGCCATCGGATGGGCAAATTCCCCCCACATTTCCTCACCCTTCATTAAGAAAGGTAAAGACACCGACATCGTATAAATACACTCTGCTTTAGCCACAACTGCGTCACAACCTCCTCTTGTCATCTCTATCCCAACATGTATATAGGGGCGACTTTGTAATTCTGGAAGGTTACGAATTTCATCTAACCTCTCATGAATAAATGCATAAATGTCAGATGGATCTGGCATAATAGACATTGCGCCCCTTTTCCATATTCCGAGGTCTATAGGAGTTCTTGTTGAACTAAATAAGGATGAAGTCATAATTCACGTAATTTAAATTGTTAATAATTAATTATATTACAAATAAATTAATAATTCAACAAATAACTAAAATTTCATTATAATAATATAATAAAATATTTTTTAAATAACAATTGAGTTTTAGGGTGAACAAGAGGATGTTATGTCAAAATTTTAAAAAAAATTCTTTACACTAAGGATCATGCTGATGCGGGCGTAGACAAACAGATTAAAAAAAATTTACTAGGCGTATAGATCGCCTAGCTTCTCATACAGTATGTCGAGTGCTTTTTGATCATCAGCAATGGCAGCAAGAAGAGCTTTTATTTCGTCTCCCCTACCTGATGAGGAAATCTCGGCCAACTTCTCATTATTGGCCGCTATTTGACTTTCAAGATTCGCTATTTTTTCTTCGTACTTGGCTATCTCTATTTTAGAAGTCTTAGGCTTAGGAGGTTGCACTTGCTTGGGCCTATCGCCTTTCTTTTTTTCTGGCTTCTCTTCTTGCCATCCGACTTTAGCAAGAAACTCATCGTAACTATCGAGAAAGAGCTCTTGCTTCTGTTTATGACAGACCACAAGTTTATTAAAAGGAATGCGTCGTAAAACCCATTCACTATGGGTAACAATCACTACTGCACCCTCAAAATTTTCGATCGCATCAATAAGCGCTTCAATAGATTCGATGTCGAGATGATGTGTCGGTTCGTCGAGAAAAAGAAGGTTGCATGGTTGCGCTAGAATTTTCCCTAACAAGACTCGGCTCTTTTCTCCACCAGAAAGTACCGAGATTGGTTTTTTGGCCAAATCCCCGCTAAACATCATGAGTCCGCAGATAGCGCGCACTTGGCTAAAGTTCAGATGAGGATTGGAAGAACTAATTTCATCTTCAATTCTTCTCTTCATATCGAGGCGATCAATATGTGTTTGCCCGAAATAACCAATACGCGCATTCGGAGAAGAGTTTAATGTACCGCTTTCTGATTTTAAGTCTTGGAGTAGAAGGCGAAGAAGTGTCGACTTCCCATATCCATTTTTACCAATAATGGCAATCCTATCGCCTTTCTCAATGGTAAGAGAAAAATCTTCGATTAATGTACTACCAGGTTGGAAAGAAAATTCTAAATGGGATGCTTCGAGCATTTTCTTTCCCATAAAAGGAACTTCATGAAAAGCAAAATCAAGATTGTAAAGTCCCTTAAGCTTCTCTAAAGAAGGCAACTTATTCAACGCTTTCTGCTTCGATTGTGCTTGTGTAGCTTTAGAAGCTTTAGCCCCAAATCGATCGACGTAGGCTTGGAGATGGGCCTTCTTCTTTTCTATTTGAACACGAGCCTGTTCGTGACGCTCTTCTTCTTCGGCAATCATCTGAAAAAGATCATCGCTCTTCCCGCGTATCTTATGAATTTTTCGACGATGAATCGACATCATCTGGTTGGTTACACTATCTAAAAATTGTAAGTCGTGGGAGATGAGAATCATCTCACCCTTCCACTCTTTAAGGAAGCTCTCCAAAAAGCGCATAGAAAGAATATCGAGATAATTAGTCGGCTCATCCAGAAGAAGGCAATCGGGATCAGAAACTAGAACTTTAGCGAGTTGAACGCGTAATTGATAACCTCCCGATAATCCATGAGGAGACTGGTCGAGAGCGTCCATTGAAAACCCAAGACCTAAAAGGATTCGTTCGGCTTTATACAAGCAATCTTTTTCATCTTCGGGTAATCCCAAGGCAGCTTCATCTAGAATTGTCGATTGTGAAAAACGTATCTGCTGCTGGAGCACACCTAAACGATACCCTTTTGGAAGAACGATCGTTCCGTTGTCGGGCTTTTCCTCCCCTTCTAAAAGTCGAAAAAGCGTAGATTTACCCGATCCATTACGTCCAATCAGTCCACACCTTTCACCCTTCTGAATACTAAAACTGGCTCCCTCTAAAACTATTTGACTTCCATAGGAAAGGTCAATGTCATCTGCTTGAATGATAACTGCCTCCTTAGCACGTGCTCTAAAAGTTTTTTATGAATTTTTTCACTTATTAGTAAGAGAATCCTTTACAATCTCTCTTTTTTTCCAGTAAAAGAATAGTGTTACAAAAAAGGAAAATCACATGCTTAAAGGAACCCTCATGTTAAAAGGAAATTTTATCTTCAAGTATGTCAGCCGTCTTATTTGTATGGCCGCCTTTGGGATTGGCATCTATTGCATCACCTATGCACTTCTTAAAATTCAACATGACACCCAAAAGAAGGGTTTAGGAAAGGCTATTTCCGATTATTTTACCCACAATCCCCAATGGAATGGGATTATAGAGTTTTTCGGAGGAAGACCACAAACGCCTCCTGCTGTATATGACAGTACGATCATCGTAACACTTATTCTTGGAATTATTCTTACCGTTGCGAGCGCCATTGTTTTTACGATAGCGTTACGCCATAAGCGTTAAATTTTTTCTGTGAATTTTTGAAAAATTTCTGTACCTCTCTGTGCGTCGATAAAAATATTCTTCATTTCTAGCTATGAAGCGAGGTTCTTAGTATAATAGCGATATAACTAATCTACTATTCCAAGGGCATATATGAGAGGATGGCTTGTCGCTACATGTTTGGCGCTCACAACCACACTGTCTGCTGAAACCAAAATTTTAGCTTTTTCGGGTAGTACGCGCGCTGACTCTTATAACAAAAAATTAGTCGAACAGGCAGCAGCAGTTGCTAGGGCTGAAGGTTCAACCGTCACCATCATCGATCTAAAAGATTACCTGATGCCTTTTTATGATGGGGATCTGGAGAAAAAGCATGGCTTACCTGAAAACGCAAAAAAACTCCGCGCTTTGATGATCAAGAGCGATGGATTTATCATCGGATCACCTGAATACAATGGCTCGGTTTCTGCCATCCTTAAAAACACTCTCGATTGGGTATCTCGAAATGAAAAAGGTGGCGCGTCAAATGAAGCCTTCAAAGGAAAAAAATTTGCTCTTATGAGCGCATCCCCTGGAAAAGGTGGCGGATCGAAAGGACTTGAACACCTAGAATTTATCATCAAGCGTTTGGGCGGAGAGGTTATCGATAAAAAAGTCTCTATTCCCGAAGCTCATACGATGATGAATGGAGCAACCGCTCTTCAAAACTCCAATCTTAAACAGCAAATCCAGCTAGAAGTCGAACAGCTCCTTCCATGAAACCTACATTAAAATCCTCGTTATATACAGCACTCTTTGTCGCCTTTGTCGACCTCATCGGAGTTGGGTTAATCTACCCTCTTTTTTCGGCTATGCTCTTTGACAATTCCCTCCCCCTTCTACCGCTGGAAACCAGTCATAAGATGCGGGGATTTTGGTTAGGTCTTTTGTTAGCTGCTGGTCCTTTTTTTCAATTCTTCGGAGCTCCGATATGGGGAGCCTTTTCCGATACGAAAGGAAGAAAAAAGCCTCTCCAAATCAGTATTGTCGTAGCTTTACTAGGTTATATTTTTGCTCTGATGGGTGTGACCTTTAATAGTATTATGCTTCTTTTGTTCGCTCGTGCGGTCATTGGCTTTGCATCAGGAAACATGGCCATTGTGCAAGCAACGATTGCTGATATTAGTAGCCCAGAAGAAAAAGCAAAAAATTTCGGACTTTTTGGAATGGCTCATGGTGCAGGTTTTACTCTGGGCCCCTTCTTTGGCAGCATACTTTCTTCTTATTTAGGCTATAATGCTCCTTTTCAGTTTGCGACGCTCTTAGTTGTCCTCAACCTTTTCTTTGCACTTTTTGCATTCAAAGAAAGCCACTTCATGCTTATTAAACGTAAGCTAAGTTGGCACATCGGACTTTCTCACCTTAAAAAGGCCTTTCATTTCGTAGGATTGCGATCGATATTCCTTTGCTATTTTCTGCACGTTTTCGGTTGGACCTTCTTTTTTGAATTTTCTCCTATCTACTTGATCAAAAATTTCGGATTTTCTTCCACAGAAATAGGCCTTTTCTATGGGACGGCAGGTGCATTTTATGCCTTAAGTACAGGCTTTCTGATTCGACCTGTTGTCCAACGCTTTAAACCACGCTTTGTCTTCTTTGCAGGCAATCTTTTTACGGCAATTGCTATTTTCTGCATTATCTTTCTACCTTCAGCTCTTTGGTTATGGCCTCTTCTTTGCGTAATCTGCTACTTCGTGGCCCACGTTCAACCAACTGCGATAACGATTGTTTCTAATGCTGCCTCCTCCAACATACAAGGGGAAGCACTGGGAATTACGAGCTCTTTAAATGCTGCCGCCTTTGTACTAAGTGCTGCCATTTCTGGATCATTCGTTGGAGACAACCCCAGTCTCTCCATGAATATAAGTAGTGGCTTTATGCTTCTCTCTTCCTTAATTCTTTTATTTACTTTTCGCAGAAGACTTTTTACGTAAAACCCTAAATCTAAAATTAATAAAAAATAGATAAAACATTATTGCTTTAAAAAAATATGAATTTAACATTCGCTTTAGATACACATAAAAACTTATTAGGAAAAAACTATTGCCACTTAGGTACTACTCAACAAAGTGGGTTTTGGCAAAAAAGAATTCTTCTCTCCTATCAAGGCCTCCTTGGGTGGAAGGTTGTAGAATTAAATCCCTTAGAGTGCTTTTTTAGAAAATTAGGTTTCTTCCCCTCTACACATTTAAATAAAGTAATCCTTGGATGGGGTCGCTATAAGACAGGCCGCATTGAATACAATCCGACAAAATATCCGGACATTCCAGCTTTAGAAAAAAGGTTAAAGCAAATTTGGGAAAAATCTCGGGGTTCTAAAGAGCTGCCCTCTTATACTATTGCTTTTGGGAATCGGGGGGTAAAAGATAGCCAAATTTTTGCATTTGGTGAGCAACATGTACGTTCCAAACCTTTTCGCAAATATCTAGCAAAAGTTATCGAAAAACTCTACAGACCGGGGGATAAAGTCTTAGTTGAAGGTGTTGAGGCAGGAAAAACTATCAATGCTTCTGACAGCCGACTCACTCAATATGTGTCCTCCTCAATACCTATTCAGGGATGGGATACTAAGATTGAAGATGATGATCACGTAATTAAGGTTAAGCAAATGAAGAAAAAAATGATAGCTACGACCAATAACTATCTTAAACCATTTCTTAAAATGAAAACAATGACCCCGCTTGAAATCAAGAAATTTAAAGATCAAACTCTCAATTTTTTCAAAAAAGACCTTCTTACTTTTTATGAATTTTTCATCCCCAATTTCCTAACACGTAAAGAAATGATTAGAAGGGGAGAAGTTGTTTTGCAAAATGGTTTTTCTGCATTGGAAAAAAAGAAAACACAGGGTCCAACATTGATAAAACTTTTGCTTTTGGAGCTTATTGCCCAACTCGAACGAAGAGTTGAAAGAGCCTTTTATACAAACCCTACAGGCCCACAAAAGAGCAAGGATCTCCTCTCTACCAAAATCCGTAATGATTCATTATGTGCTGAACTCGAAAAATATGCTCGCCCAGGACGGCGTGTATTCGTTATAGGAGGCCTTGCGCATTTTGTGGAAAATGGTGATGTGGACAGCCTTAAAGTTACAGAGGTTATGAAACGTCATGGCTTTATTGTATCTACTCCGCGTCATCTTTATAAACCCACTTTCAATGAAAGCTTATTTCCCGTTTCACTGAACTAGATTGATATTGACTGCCCCCCTACTAAAGACGAAAGCTTCTACCCCTGATTATCCAAGCCTAGGGCCCAAATATTGAGCTACGTTAAAATTCCTCTTCGCATGATACCTCATTGAAAAGACTTGTACTTCCTTAGTAAGATCTTTTCGACCAGAATACTTACAATACGAGTACATTTGCTGTAGCAGAGCTCACTGTTGCCAAATTCCCCTCTCCCTACCATTTGTAAGCCGCTTTTAAAATTGCCTACTCTACAATAAGAATGGGAGGCGTTGGGAATTGTGGGCGTTTTGAATCCTGCCGACTTGCAATACAACTGTTTTGTATCATTTTTTTAGCGGCCTCACCTCTTCCAATGGACATAAATAATGACTACACCTTTTAAGATTACTTATTTTTTTAATCGTCTTCCTCCAGTATTTTTGTATAAAAAACTACTCTCTAAATGTGTGCATATAAAACCCTCTTAAATTAGAATATTACCCAAACAATGCGAAATTAATATATGCCCTCATTATCATCTGTTTTAGAAAAAAACAAAGTTTTATTAGAAAATAATTATTGCAATTTAGGGGTGAGCACATGGAGTGGGTTGTTACCCAAGAAGCACCTTCTCTCTTATGACCTTCAACAGGGGTGGAGTGTTAAACATTTAAACCCCTTAGAATGCTGCTTACGAAAAGTAGGATTCTACCCCAGTACTCATTTAGAAAATATAGTATATGGATGGAATCGCTATAACGCAGGTCGAATCGACCATAATCTCAACAAAGATAGAAAAATCTCGGCTTTAGAAAAAAGACTACACGAAATATGGAAAAAGTCGCGCGGATCTGCAGAATTCCCTGCATTTACTTTCACCTGTGGTAATACCACCCTAAAAAAAGCGCAAATTATTGTATTTGGTGACGAGCATGAGCAAGCAAAGCCTTTTCATAAATATTTAGCAAAAACTATCGAACAGCTGTATAGGCCTGGAGATATTATTTTAGTTGAAGGCACTCCCGCGGGAAAAAGAGTGAAGGTATCCGAACTCCAGTCCGTACGATACATCACCTCTTCTATACCTATTAAGGGTCTAGAACCAAAGAATATAGAAGCTTTAAATACACCTATATTCAGAACTACGGAAGAGATGTCTGCTAAAATGGTTGCTAAAATTAAAAGCTATGATAAGGAACTAGAAAAAATCAAAAGTTTTAGCTCTTCAAGTATAAATAAAATTGAACTACGAACAAAAACTTTTTTTAAAAAAGAGCTTCTTCCTTTTTATGAATTTTTTATGCCCGATAGTCGTAAGAGAAACGCAGCTTTACGTCGTGCAGAACTTCTTCTGCAGAAGGAACTTGAAAAATTACGCAAAGGTGAAAATAAGAATCTAACCACCATAAGAGCTTTATTTTTGGAATTAGGCTCACAATTAGAAAGCCAACAAGAAAATGTTTTTTTTAAAAACCTTTCGAAAGATCAGATCCAAATAAGCTTAAAAAATGGCGCACTTCGCCATGTCTCATTTTGTAAACAAATGGAAAAGTATGCGCGGCCTGGTCGTAGGGTATTTGTCATAGCAGGTCTTCTCCACTTCTTGAAAATCCCTTTCAATATCCATAATGAAAATGTCGTAGCTGTTATGAAACGTCGCGGCTTTATTTTAACTACCCCACTTTCTTGCTACAGAACATATAAATCTTGTTTTGGAAAAGATTATGTGCCAGCGAGGGAGATGGGCTTACGATCCTCTTGAGTTAGCTTTAATAATAAAAGTACTCCATCTCTTCGTTTTTTTTAGGTCCAATCACGCGCCACATGAGTCGAATTGTTTGACGATCCCAAAAAATTTGGCTCATGTACGCATCGTCTTTACATAGGTGGGAATCGATAGAAGAGAGAAGGTTGTTTCCTGTGGGAGCGAGATGAAAAAGAAAAACAGGGTGATTCAATCCCAATCGTAAATGCTCTAAAGAAATCATCCCCGCCTGCTTGTCCAGTGTCCAGCGAAAAACATTGCTAAATCCTATTTCATTCTGGTTCTCCTTAGCGTTCCACGTTCCCCTCTCCTGAAAGATGAGAACCGAACTCCCCTCTTGGGTCACAATAACCTCTCCATTTCCCTTACCATTCCATCCTGCAACTTCCTTAGATTTTGTTTTGGCATGGACAGAAAGCTTAGTTACTGTCCTTAGACGTTCCCAAAAGTTCAAGAGGGCTGTTCCTTTCTGCCAGGGGTCCATTTGCCGAATGGAGCCTCCCTCTTTGACAAAAGAGTAAAGCCTCTTTCCCTCTGGAGAAAGAAGGGTATATCTCTTTTTAAGGAGCTGTTCCAATTCCACTAAAAGCGGATAGGAAGGGTTAAACTGAAAGAGTTTGGTCTTTCCTTCACAATAACTCAGGATCACTCCCCCTTTTTCTAAGCGAGAAAGGGCATTCTGCAGAGAAGTAAGAGGTGTTCGTAGCAATTTTTGCAGCTGGGTGCCGTAACATTTATTGTTAACGAAAAGAAATAGCAGGACTTTTTCCACGTTTTTGTTTCCACAAAGCCCTGTAAGCATAAAAAATAACCTAATTTTTAGTTTATATAGATCAATTTTAGGACTATTTAATCCCTTCCAAGCGCACGAAATATACACCAATTTAGCAATTACCTAACCAAATTATTAGTTTTTACTAACTTTTACTTGCTTGAGACATGGGGGATCGTAGCCTACAATTTGCTAAATTGAGATCGAAGCATGACAAAAGGAACCCTGATGGATTGCCGGTGTGATTGGACCCAAGACGAAATTCGCGCTATATATGACACTCCTCTCCTCGAATTGATCTACAACGCAGCCACCCTTCATAGAAAATATCACGTAGGCGACGAAATCCAAATATGCTCCTTGATCAACATAAAAGTGGGAGGATGTCCTGAGGATTGTAAATATTGCCCGCAGGCAGCCCGCTATCATACGGATGTAAAGGCAAGCGCAATGCTCCAGAATGAAGAAATTATGCAGCGTGCAGAGCAGGCCTTACAAAACGGAGCCACCCGTGTATGCTTGGGAGCTTCATGGCGGTCTATACGCGATGGCCACGCATTTGACACCATTCTAGAGGTCGTAAAAAAAATCACCGCTAGCGGACTTGAAGTCTGTTGCACCTTAGGCATGCTATCGGCAGCACAGGCCGAGCGACTTAAAGAAGCAGGATTATACGCCTACAATCACAATCTCGATAGCTCTCCCGAATTTTACAAAACCATTATCTCTACGCGCACATATGAGGATCGTCTCCAAACTCTTGATACGGTCGAAAAAGCCGGTATTAGTATGTGTTGTGGCGGCATTATTGGCATGGGTGAATCCATCGAAGATCGGGTTGGATTGCTCCACCAACTCGCCTGCCGCAATCCTCATCCGGCGTCTGTTCCAATTAATTTTCTGATGGCTGTAGAGGGTACTCCCCTTGCCGATCAAAAGCGGTTACCTATTTGGGACATGGTCCGCATGATCGCAACTGCACGTATCACTATGCCCATGGCTATGGTGCGATTTACCGCAGGGAGAATTGATAGATCTTGGGAAGAGCAAGCTCTCTGTTTTTTAGCTGGGGCTAATTCTATCTTTTCGGGGGAAAAACTTTTAACGAGGCCCAATCCTGATTATCAAACAGACAAGATGATGTTCCAACTTTTTGGTCTCAAACCGCAGAAAGCCTTCCAATGACTGCTGTTTACAAGAATCTCTTAGGCGATCGTTTGGAAAAAAGAAGAGCAAATGGGCTCTATCGCGCGCTCATTACCCCTGAAATAGATCTTATCGACTTCACATCGAATGATTATTTTGGCTTTTCTCGATCCAAAGAACTTGCCGAAGAAGCCTCTAGACTCACCTCTAGAATAGGCGCTACAGGGTCTCGACTCCTTACAGGGAACTATTCCTTATATCGCGAAATGGAACAAAAACTTGCCCATTTTCATCACGCTGAAAGTGCTCTGATCTTTAACACTGGTTATCAGGCAAATCTTGGGCTTTTAGCTGCCATCGGAAATCCCGAAACAACGTTTATTTATGATCTTGAATCCCATGCATCCATTTACGATGGGATGCGCCTTTCTAGAGCTAAATGCTTACCTTTTCGCCATAACAATCTCGATTCCTTGGAAAGAAGATTACAAAAAGCTACTCCTCCAGTGTTTGTTCTCATTGAATCTATCTATTCTATCAGTGGGGATATAGCGCCCTTACGGGAGATTGCAGATCTTAGCACCCGTTATGGCGCTATGCTCATCGTGGATGAAGCCCACGCAACAGGCATTCGAGGACTAAATGGTGAGGGATTAGTTACAGAATATGGTCAGGAGGATCAAGTATTTGCTCGGGTGCATACTTTTAGTAAAACAATAGGTGTGCATGGAGCTGCGGTGCTAGGCAATCAGATCCTAAAAGACTATCTCGTTAATTTTTCAAGGCCCTTCATCTATACAACTGCTTTGCCACCTTTTTCTTTGGCTATGATCGGATGCGCGTACGATAAATTGCAAAAAGAAGCTAAACACCATCAATACCGCCTACAACAGCTTATCCATTATTTCCAGCATGCGTTCAAAACCCCCATTGTGAGGGATGGTCCCATTCAGTCACTCTATAGCTCTAGCGTCGAAAAGGTCAAGGAGCTATCTCAAATTCTGCACCGGCAAGGGTTAGATGTCCGCGCAATTCTTCCCCCCACTTCACCTCAAGGGAAACCATGTTTGCGGATCGTCTTACACAGCTTTAATCACGAAAAGGAAATCGACCTTCTATGCGCATCATTGTCGTTGGCATCCATACAGAAGTAGGAAAAACCGTCGTCTCAGCGATTTTAGCTCAGGCTTTCAACGCTAGCTATTGGAAACCTGTGCAATGTGGCCTACCCGCAGATCGGGCATGGATTCAAGAGATAACGCAAAAACCTTGTTTTCCTGACGGTTTTACTCTCAAAACGCCCTGTTCTCCTCATCTCGCAGCAAAAAAAGAAAGCCTCTTGATCCGTGCTACAGATCTTATCCCGCCTCCGTGTGACGGCCCCCTTATCATAGAAGGGACTGGCGGTATTATGGCCCCCCTAAATGAAGAAGAAACCTGGTTTGATGCTGCTATACGGTGGAAGGCTACGCACTGGGTTCTGGTTCATCGCCACTACCTTGGCAGTCTCAATCACTTTTTTCTGACCACTAATTTTCTACTCCAACAAAAAGTTCCTCTTACCGGGGTAGTTTTTAATGGAGATGGAGACTTTGAAACCGAAGAAATGCTCCTACAAAAAATTAAAACCCGATGCTTAGGAAGATTAAAATGGCCCACCGAATTATCGCAAAAGAATCTACAAAAGCTTGCCCACCAATGGAAACCTCATCTTTGGTAAAGAGGGATCAAAAATGTATTTGGCACCCATTTACCCAAGCGCAAACCGCTGCCTCTCCAATTCCTATCGTAGCGGGTAATGGTGTCTATTTATATGCCGAGGATGGCCGGTCTTACCTGGATGCTATCTCCTCATGGTGGGTAAATTTGCATGGACATGCAAATCCCTATATCACTAAAAAAATCAGTGAGCAGGCAGCTCAACTCGAACATGTTCTATTCGCGGGTTACACGCACCTTCAAGCCATCACATTAGCCGAAAGGCTGCTAGCTCTTTCTCCCCAAGGGCTTACGCGAGTTTTCTATTCCGATAATGGATCAACAGCTGTGGAAACAGCTATTAAGATGGCCTTGCAAGTGAAAGGTTCAGGAAAAACTCTTCTATCCTTTCAGGGGGGCTATCACGGAGATACATTTGGAGCGATGTCTGCATCTGGCAAAAATTCGTATAATCACCCCTTTTGGCCCTACCTTTTTCAGATTTATTCGATTTCTCCCCCACTTCGTGGTCATGAAGAACAATCCTGGGCAGAATTTGAGAGAGCACTGAAAACAGAAAATATCGCGGCCTTTATTTTTGAACCGCTTTTGCAAGGAGCAGGCGGTATGCTTCCTCACTCTAAAATCTATCTAAAGCGCATGATAAAAACTTGCCACGATCGGGGCATTATCACAATTGCCGATGAAGTCATGACTGGTTTTGGACGGACAGGACCTCTATTCGCATGTAACACCATCGAAGAAACACCCGATATTCTTTGCCTCTCTAAAGGCATTACCGGAGGATTTTTGCCATTAGGGGCCACCCTTGCAAAGGAATATCTCTACGAAGCCTTTCTTTCCAATGAGCTTTCTCGGGCTTTTCTTCATGGCCATTCCTACACAGCGAACCCTCTAGCATGTGCCGCCGCAAATGCAAGTCTTGATCTTCTTGAAGAAAACAGTTCGGATAGAGATCGTATTCAACACTCTCACCTTCGCTTCCAAAACCACTATGCATTTCATCCTAAACTCAAGCGCTGCGATGTAGTAGGGACAATCTTAATCTTAGAATATTCCACCCAGGAGAGTTCCTATTTTGATCCGCTGAGCCCTAAGCTAACGTCTTTCTTCCAGAAAGAAGGGATCTTGGTGCGGCCCTTAGGAAATGTCCTCTACATTCTTCCCCCTTACTGCATCACAAATGATGAGCTACAAAAAATCTACGAAACGATTGAAATAACCCTAACGAATTGGCCATGAATTTTATTTCCTTTACTCAAGAAATCAGTGAATTAGTGAAATTGATTGTAAGTCATCCTGTATCACATGGGCGATGGATCAATACGCTCTCTTATCTAGAAAATTGTGGAGCCCGCAAAATCGCATCGTGCGAACATCCAACTCTTGTCAAAGAGGAAATGCTCAAGCATGCATCTGAAGAGTTTCGGCATGCCTTTTATCTCAAGAAACAACTGGTGCGCTTGGGACAAACATACGAAGATTATCGTCTTGAATATCTTTTAGGAGGGTGGGCTAGCTATCATTATCTCAATGCCCTTGATCTGCAGATTATGCGTTTTATAAGACAGAAAAAAGAGCTTGCCTACTTTCTTGTTACTTACGCCATTGAACTCCGCGCAGCCGAACTTTACCCTCTTTATCAGTCCGCCCTAAGAAAAGCAGGATCAAAAGTGCAAGTCCAGTCCATTTTACTAGAAGAAAAAGAGCATTTGGCAGAGATGGAAAAAAATCTTTGCGATCAACCCAGCCTTTACATCCAAGAGGCGTGCCGCTTGGAAGCTCTCTTGTTTAAAAACTGGTTGGATTCTGTAGGTAACGATTTAAAGGAATTAAGAAGCCCCATGATCCAATAGGGCAACCATAGCTTCGAGTCCTGGAAGAACCTCTTCAGGCAGATTAGGATGAGCCTCTCCGGTATTTTTTCCAAAATCGACATAGATATGATCGAGGGCTTTAGCCGCTTTATCTGTACCGACAATGGTTCTGTAGCCAACAAGATTCCGAAATGTTCGGAGAAGAGAAGCCTCAAAAGCACTTTCCATAGCTTGAGGATCAAAGTTCATATCGCCTAGAGCTATACAAACGGTGTCTTGCTTCCTATGTCCCGCAAGGTAGAAAGCAAACTCCAATTTTCCGGGCAAATTAGGATCGCCTGGAAGATGGGTGTTAACGATTCGGTATTTAACTTGGGTACTTGTTCTAAGAAAGACTACATCCATTAAGGGTCTTCCAGGATTCGAGGGATAAGCATTGGTTACGATTCGGCTCTCATCTTCAAGAAGCGCAAATTCTTCGCTATTGTAAAGAATGACATTTTGATCGACTACGGGCTTCGAAGAGGAGTAATAAATTTTTATCTTCTTAGGAAGGCGTCGTTGTAATTCTTGCAAAAAGATCGATCCCGATTCTTGTAAAGCAATAATGCTCCGAGGATGGGTAGGATGGTCAATCATTTTTACAATATTCTGGACCAGGTGTTCTTCTCGAAGAGTTAACCCCGATTCATGCAATAAAATTGCATGTTCGTCCATGATCTGGGATTTACTTAGACCTTGTGAATTTCTCTCGATCCAACTGATAAAAGCTGAGTTCAAAACATTCCAGGTGGCCACATGAAAACCATCGATTGTCGCTCCCATAGGCAGATGATCAGAAGGAAATTGCCAAGCTTGATGCAATTCACCTACGTAATGATTATGGAGTTTAGAGGGAGCCGGTATTTCTTCTGCATGTAAAGTAGGAAGCTGCAAACTTAGCGCTAGTAAAAATACACCTATTTTTTTCATGACATCTCTCAACGGGTTATAGGGGTGTAAGGGCATAAGTAAGATGAAAATCATGATCGCCAATACGCGGGGAGAATCCATGCTTCTTGCGCATAGATTCTAATTCTGGACAATCGAGTGTTAAAATGTGGACTTTGGCTTTCCAATCATCGGGGCAAACATCGGCTGTTTGAACAATTCGGAATGCAAATTTTTTACCTAAATCCTGAATTTTCGGCATCCCCTTCCTTTGCATTTCATCGCTCCGAATCACGCTGACATGAGCGCCTGCCATTCCTTTGCCGAAATAAGGTGGTAGTTGAGCTTTTTTGTCGCCCAGAGCGTTAATAAGAGAATGTAGTTGTTCATCTGGAATATCCAAATAAACAAAACCCCGCGAATCTTGTTTTAATTCTGCAGAAAGAAGAGGTCGATATTTCCATGACCAATGTAAGGCTCGCAATTGTGGAACAGCTTGGTGGAGGTGTCCTCCAGCTAAAAGGGCCTGGCACACTCCTTCTAAATACTCGCCTTTTTGGAAATGTTCTCGAGAGGCATAGCAATCGTGGGCGACTTGGAACAGCACACAAGCACATGTTAAGGCAAGAGTGCCATGACAAATGGAGGCAATGAAAAGGATATCGAGAGCCGCATGAGACCAATCTTTATTGCGTGTATTGTTGATTAGATCACTAACAGAAGATGCTAAAATGCTATAGGTTTTATTGAAGAAGTAAAGGCCAACACCCGCAGTGGCTAAACATCCGTGAAGAAAATGCAAGCCACCTTCTTCGAATTTTTTGTTTTTTATACTCTCCACCATCTGTCCCATGTGCATAACGCTTCGAGCGCCCGACATGCCTAAAGAGAGAGGCCCACGTAAAGTGGGATGAAGGCCTAGTAAAGGAAGAGTAGCATGGGCCACTCGGGTAGCTATTTTACTGAATCCTTGCTGGGAAGAGGGAGTGCAATCGTACCGATAATCGCGATGAAAAGCGATTGGATAATTAATCATGAAAGAATTTCTTGCTTTAATTGAATACGTGAATATTATGATGTTTTTACACGAAATTTTCAACTAAAATGCAATTAAAAACAAATAGTTTATAATTAAAAATATAAAAATTTAATAATTGCTGAAATTATTGCAATTGAAATTTTTTTAGAATTTATTGAATAATTGAATTAAGAAAATTAACAAAACATTTCTTAGGGTGAATAAGGAATCTTTTCCTCACAGCTAGAGAAATAAGCCACTTGAACTACGTTTGGACAACACGCCACAAGGGTACTGGGTGGTCAATACCCTTAAGTGTAGATAGAGGCAACTGTTGAAAGTGGAAATGCTCTTGTACGCCAGGGAATTGATAGGTTGCTTCTGAAACAAGAATTTGCATAGGTTCTGCAACAGAGCAGAGACGCGAAGCGAGATTCACATTCGCCCCGATAGCTGTGTAATTCAGACGATTTTCTGCACCCATATTGCCTACGCAAACTAAGCCCGTATGAATGCCGATTCCAATTTCAAAAATAGGTGCACCCAATTTCTTACGCTCACTATTCCATGCGCGCAAATCTTGGATCATGCGTAGAGCCGCCTCAATCGCTTTAACCGGATGATCAGGTAAAGCAAGAGGAGCTCCATATAAAGCCATGATCTCATCACCAACAAACTTATCGACGACCCCATGTGTCTCATCGATAATCCGACACATATGCGTCATATAGGCATTTAACAACCCAATAAGATCTTTAGGATCGAGATGCTCCGAAAAATGCGTAAATTCACGAATATCGCTAAACAGCAACGTTAATACGCGCTCTTCTCCGCCCAATTCAATTTCGCCTTTTAGGATTTCTTCCGTGATCTCCTTAGAAACAACTTTATTGAGTACGCCTCGGATTTTATCTCGATCTTGAAGCGCCCCCACCATCTTCTCAAAGGAATGCGTGAGGGTTGCGACTTCATCGTGCCGCTTACCCAATTGAGGCAGAATAAGACCTTCATGTTTACCTTTTCCTAATTCTTCCGATGCATGAGAGAGGCAAACAATAGGTTGGGTGAATTTTTTAGAAATATTATTGAGAAGAAGTAGAGCGATTACAAAAGATATGAGTGCGGCAACAATGAGGCTCAGAGTGATTTTAAAAGAGATCTCCTTGCGCATGGCCTGTAAAAATCTTGTAGTAGCCAGGGCCTCTGACTCTGGAGTAAGAATCGTCAACTGCAATTCTTCTAAATCGATCTGTTGCGGAAGATAATTTTTACCTTGCCAAGATAGAGACTTAGCAGAGGAAAGATCTGTGAGCGCAAGTTCTTTTTTCGGGTCAAAAGCATTCCCCTCTTGATCAAAAGCTAAAGGTTCTCCTTCCCATGTGATAATAATAGGTCTCTTAACAAGAGTTGCGATTTTACTCACTAGAGAAGAAATGGAAAAGCCTATAGCCATTTGTTGGTTAGAGCCATCCGAAAATCGGAACAAACGCGCCATATCCAGCACATTGGTCTCGCCATTTTTTCGTAAAAGTAGAAAAGGCAGCGATGTTTCTGATGAATGGGCAGGATCAACAACAATACTGGAAGATAAAAAGATTTCTTCCGTGAGTACACAGGCGCCATCATCGAAGGTTTTATCGATCATTAACACTCCTGCAAGCGGAATAGGAAATTTTTCTATTTGCTTATCAGCAAGATCTTGGATGAGAGACATTTTCTCGACCCATCTTGTTTCATAAACGACAAGAGCTTGAAAGAGTTTTTTAATCGAATCACGCCAAGAAAATGAAAGATCATCATTGGGAAAAGCGACAAAATTCGCAGAAGAAGCTTTCTGTAAATTCTCTTTTGCTCTTACTAAATTTTGGGAAAGAGTATCGCTCGAGGGTAAGACTTCCTGGAGAAGCTTAGCATCAAATAATAAATAATGGGTGGGTGATTCGGAGAAAGGTAGAGCTACATACAGAGCTCTTTTTTCTGGAATCTCTACCCACAACATTCCCTCAATCGAAGTCCATCTTGGAAAATACAGGTTGCCCGTTTCTGGAGAAACTACCTGATGGCCTAATTGCACGAAGGCAATTTCAGGATTAAATGATGCGATACGACTGAGTAATTTCCAAGGATTGACAGCTGTTTGTGGTGATACTTGTTCGGCGATTATTTTTGAGAGGCCATCAAGCTCTGCGGCATCATAAACGACTTGATAACTTACGACAAATGAGAAGAAATTTCGAAGATCCTTGTTAATATTTTCTATGTTTTCGTTAATTATATGACCGGTTTTTTCTAACTCACGTCGCACCCACATTTCTGAAATAAAATAATTAAGGAGGGCGACAATTAACAGAATCGCTCCTACACTTACAAATAATTTTTCCCGAAGTGTTTTCACAAAAGTCTCTACTTTTATTTTCTTGCAATTCTGAGCAGTTGCATTCAATTTTGCATTATTGATATTGCATAATTTAGAATGAATAAAATTTCATTACTTATCATTTTTGTGTTGATCAGTTGTGCTGCTTGTTCGAAAAAACCCGAACGACAAGCACCTCCACCCCTACCTATCACCGCTTTTCAAGTAGAAAAACGCACCATCCCCGCTAACTTTGAATTTGTAGGAGTAGCTAAAAGTTCCCATCCAGTGGAGATTCGTGCGCGGGTAGAAGGCTATCTTTGGAGTATCGACTATACCGAAGGGAGCATGTTGAATGTCGGTGATCCTATGTTCCAGATTGATCCCCGACAATATGAGGCTAGCCTTCAAGAAGCCCAAGGAGCCTTAGAAAGGCAAGAAGCAGTCTTGTGGCGCGCCCAAAGGAGCTTACAGCGGATACAGCCCCTTTATGCACAAAATGCAGCGAGCTTAAGGGATCTCGATGATGCAACCGCAGCTGTATTAACTGCTGAAGCAAGCGTCATTACGGCAAAAGCTAATGTCTATCTAGCGGAATTGAATCTGAGTTATACGAAAATCCTATCTCCCATTAAGGGGTTATCTGCCCGGGCTGCTTTTCGCGAGGGCACTCTCATTACCCCTAATGTCAACGGTCTTCTTTCGTTAGTTTCTGTTATCGATCCGATCTGGGTGCTTTTTAGTGTTTCGGATAATCAAATGTTGGACATTCGTGGAGAAAAAACAAAATCGGAATTGATTCTTCCTCCTCAACAAGAATACAACGTCACACTTGAGCTAGCGGATGGATCTCTTTTTCCTTACAAAGGCCAAGTCAACTTTGCTTCCCCCACACTCGAACCTTCTACAGGATCCATGGTAGTACGGGCGACATTTTGTAATCCTGAAGGGCTTGTCTTGCCGGGACAATTTGTTCGCGTGTTTGTAAAAGGGGCCAAAAGGCCTGATGCAATCTTTGTTCCTCAGAAAGCGATTACTCAAGGCCAAAAAGGCATGTATGTCTTTGTAATCGAAGATGGCAAAGCGGTGATCAGAACGGTTGAAGTTGGAGATTGGTATCAGGACTATTGGATTATCAAACGGGGTCTAAAAGAAGGTGAGATAGTCATTGCAGATGGTGTCAATAAAGTGCAAAACGGATCTTTAGTTAAGGTCCAATCCTGCCTAATGGCTCCCGAGGCAGAGGCCGAGCCCTTGCCATTGAGCCCATCATGATCTCGCGCTTTTTTTTAAAACGCCCCATTTTCGCAATGGTACTTTCCATACTCATTGTTCTCGTGGGTATTATTGCTCTACGCAAGCTTCCAATCGAACAGTATCCCAATATCATTCCGCCGCAAATCCAGATTTCGACCTCCTTTCCTGGTGCAAGCGCACAAATTCTCTCGGACTCTGTAGCTGCACCGCTTGAAAATCAGATTAACGGTGTCGAGGACATGATCTACATGTACTCACAAAACTCGGCCACGGGGAATTTGGCTTTAAGCGTCTATTTCAACATTGGGTCTGATCCAGATCGCGCCTTGAATAATACGCAAGATCGTGTGGACCTTGCTCTTTCACAATTACCTGAGGAAGTGCAGCGTGAAGGTGTGACGGTTTTGAAGCAAACGCCGACGATTCTATTGCTTATTGCTGTTGAATCCGATGGAAGATATGACGAAATTTTTACGAGTAACTACACGAATATTCACATTGTCGATGAGCTTCTTCGGTTACCGGGTGTCAGCAATGCCTTGATTATTAATGCCCGTGATTACGCCATGCGCGTATGGCTAAGATCGGACAAAATGGCGCAATTGGGGATTACAACAACAGATGTTTCTCATGCCATCCAAGAGCAAAGTAAAGATTATCCAATTGGACAACTGGGCCAGTCCCCTACTGTAAAGCCTGTTCAACTCACTCTCCCTGTTACTGCACGTAATCGTTTAGATACGCCCGAAGAATTTGACAATATCATCTTACGTGCGACATCCGATGGTTCTACTGTCCGCATCAAAGATATCGGTCATACGGATCTGGGTGCCCAAACCTATACCGTTAATGGTGAGCTCAACGGAAAGAATGCTGCTTTGGTCGCGATTTACCAAGAATATGGCGCTAATGCATTGGATATTGCTGCTGAAGTAAAAAAAACGATGGAATCTCTTGCGGAACGTTTCCCTGCTGGACTCTCCTATTCGGTCCCCTACGATACAACCCGATTTATTAAAGTCTCCATTCACGAAGTAGAGAAAACATTGTACGAGGCGGCTATTCTGGTCGCACTTGTCGTCTTCATTTTTTTACAGAATATCCGAGCGACGATCATCCCCGTTATTGCCATGGTTGTTTCGATTGTCGGGACATTTGCCGGCATGTATTTGCTGGGATTTTCTCTTAATACTCTCACTTTATTTGGCTTGGTCTTAGCTATAGGAATTGTGGTCGATGATGCCATTGTCGTTGTAGAAAATGTCGAGCGCAATATTCGGGAAAAAGGCCTATCTTCTAAAGAAGCGGCTCGTAAGGCGATGGAAGAGGTAACGGGGCCCGTCGTGGCTATCGTGTTTGTACTCTGTGCAGTTTTTATTCCTGTCGCCTTCTTAGGAGGGATTGCAGGAGGCCTCTATAAACAATTCGCCATTACTCTTTCTATTTCCGTAGTGATTTCTGGTATTGTCGCTTTGACTTTGAGTCCTGTTCTAGCGGCCTATCTACTAAAAAAACCAGCTAAGCCGAGCAAAGCGGGAGAACTCTTTAATCGTAATCTTACAAGATTCACCACTACGTATACGAAAGGCGCAAGCTGGTTAATCGACAATACTCTAATTGCTCTTGTTGCATTTTCTTGTGTCGTTATCGGGATTTTTCTCTTAATTAAACTCATTCCAACAAGTCTTGTGCCTCAAGAAGACCAAGGCTATCTTTTTACATTCGCTAATCTCCCCGAAGAGGCCAGTTTAGATAGAACGCAAGCCGTGACACAAAAAATTGAGCCTATGGCTCTCCAGAATCCTGCAGTTGAATCCTTCATCTCTCTTACTGGCTTTAGTCTTCTTGAAAATTTGAATCGAACACCGGTGGGCACCTATTTTGTCATTTTAAAAGATTGGGATAAAAGAACGTCGAAAGAGCAGCAGGCAGCTGGAGTTCTCCAATCATTAGGTAAAGAGTATTTTTCTATACCAGAAGCGAAGGTAGTTCCCTTTAACCCTCCAGCTATACAAGGCTTGGGCACAGTCGGCGGATTTGAATTTTGGATTGTCAATCGTGGTGAAGGAAATGCTGACACACTCGCACAGATGACAGAAGAAGTCCTGGAAAAAGCTCGTAAACGCCCTGAGCTTGCAGGATTAACAACAGCAATCGATCCTAATTGCATGCAAGTCTTTGCCGATCTCGACCGAGCAAAAGCACGTGCTTTAAAAGTTCCTATCAGCGAAGTCTACCAAACACTGCAGACCTTTTTAGGTTCTGTCTACGTGAACAATTTCAATAAATATGGCTGGGTCTTTCAAGTGATGCTGCAGGCCGAGCCTGCATTTCGTTCTACTTTAGAGGAGATTGGGAATATCTATGTCCGCTCGGAAAAAGATGAGATGGTACCCATCAATTCCCTTGTCACTTTCCATTATGCTAAAGGTCCCAATCTTATCAGTAGATTCAATGGCTTCATCGCTTCGCGAATCAATGGGGGCGCAGCTCCCGGCTATAGTTCGGGGCAAGCTATCGCCGCTATGGAAGAAGTCGCAAAAGAAGTCCTTCCGCTTGATATGACGTCTGCTTGGAGTGGACAAGCCTATCAGGAAATTGCTACAGGTGGAACATCTCTTAGTGTTCTCGCTGGTGCCCTCGTACTCGTTTTCTTGATTCTATCAGCTCTTTACGAGCGTTGGTCATTACCCGTAGCTGTTCTTCTCGCTGTCCCTTTTGGCATCCTAGGAGCTCTCTTGGCTATTTGGTTCCGAGGCCTTGAAAATGATGTGTATTTCCAAATTGGCCTTGTGACACTTATCGCCCTGGCCGCTAAGAATGCTATTTTGATTATTGAGTTTGCGATTCTACGTAGGAAAGAAGGAATGACCGCTCGAGAAGCCGCTCTAGAAGCAGCCCGCCAACGCTTCCGCGCTATTCTCATGACCTCGCTGACTTTTGTATTTGGTGTTTTACCTCTTGTCATCAGCACGGGAGCGGGAGCAGCTAGCCGTCACTCTGTCGGCACAGGTGTTATGGGAGGCATGATCATCGCCACATTTTTTGGAGTTTTCTTCGTTCCGTTTTTCTACAAAATCTTCGATAGAAAAAAGGAGCAGAATCCTTCATGAAAAAACTCTTTCCTCTACTCCTTCTATTGTCTGCATGCAACTTTGCTCCCCAGTATTCTCGCCCCGAGCTCGATGATATGCCTGAAGGATGGAGAACCCTAAATGATGATGGGTCTACTCTCTGCAATATCCGTTGGTGGGAGTCACTAGGTGACCCTATTCTCAATAATCTGATCGAGACTGCGCTAGAAAATAATAAAGATTTGCAAGTGGCCATCTGGAGGGTGAAAGAATACTGGGGACAATATGAAATTGTTCGTTCTGCTCTTTTTCCGCAAATTAACTTTAGCGGACAAGCATTTAAAGAACGATTACCTTTGAACGCCAATTTCACCCACTTTCTACCCGGCATCAACCCCATCATTCAGAACTATCAAGGTCTGTTTAATCTCTCTTACGAGTTCGATTTTTGGGGGAAAATCCGCAACCAAACATTTGCAGCCTATTCTCAATATATCGCCCAAATTGAAAATCGTAAAACGGTCGTGATGTCCCTTGTTGCCTCAGTAGCTCGCGGTTATATTTATCTACGACAACTCGATTTGGAAATAAAAATTTCTCGAGAAACTCTTGAATCACGAATCGAATCCTTGCGGATTGCACGTGCGCGTTTTGAAGGGGGGCTGACCTCCGAGATCGAAGTTGCGCAGGCAGCTTCTGCCTACGAAGAAGCCGTCGCCGCAGTGAAAGAGCTCGAAAGGCAAATTCCTCAGCAAGAAAATCTCCTAAGTGTCTTACTCGGCCAAAGTCCTAAAGACATCATGCGAGGAAAACCTGTAAATGAGTTCGATCTCCCTGCAGAAGTACCTGTAGGATTACCATCTGATCTCCTTACACGGCGGCCCGATATCCTAGCTGCAGAAAATCGCCTCATCGCGGCTAATGCCAATATCGGTGTTGCTCGAGCCGCCTTCTTCCCCCAGATCAATTTAAACGCTTTTTATGGTCGTGATAGCTTTTTGCTGAGTCAATTCTTTAATAAAGGCTCTAAAACCTGGGAAATTGGAGGCAACTTACTCCAGCAAATTTTTACAGGTGGAGCGCTCTTTGGACAGCTCGACGTATCAAAAGCCCAACAAAAAGAAACGCTTTTTCAATATGAACAGACGATTTTGACAGCGCTTCGAGAAGTGAATGATGCATTGGTCGGCTATGAAAAATCACAAGAAATCTTTGCTACATATGAAGCCGACGTCATTGCGCTTCAAGAATATCTTCGCCTTTCATGGCTTCGCTACTACGAGGGGCAAACACAATATCTTACCGTTCTGGATGCCGAGAGAACTCTCTTTTCTGCACAAATCTTATTAGCTCAGTCACAAGCCGACCAATTCCTTACCCTAGTCGATCTTTACAAGGCCCTGGGTGGTGGATGGGTTTTAGATGCCGATGATTGTCTCACTCCCCATCCTCGGGATAAAGGTACTTAGGAATTAGCAACTCCATGAAAATGCAGGACTCGCAGAGGCCGAGAAATTCGATATAGACTCATTTGTCTAGAACATCTTCCATTTTCCCGCTCTTACATTGTCAATAAATGCAATGTGGCATAAAGTTTTTCAAATTTATTTACGGCAACTCCAAGGAAAAAATGACCAGCTCGATATCACGATCTTTCTCATCTCCCGCGATGTCACCAAGCGCCCTTCCCGCTTCTGAATCTATTGATACGTCAAGCTCCACAAGTACATCCTCGACTAGCAGTACTTCGTTGAGCACTAGATCACAACCTGTATATCCACTTAAAGAAGGATTCCCTGCAGGATATGCATTCGATAGGATCTACAAAGTTTTTTTAGGTACAGCGGGAATTTCTGGAAACCGTCCTTTAGCTGTTTCATTCTTTGGTCCCTTTCATGTGCTCGCTGCCCATGACGCAGTGTATGCTCTTAGTTTTGTTGCGCACATTGATAGTTACACGAATATACAATCCCTAAAAAGCTGCTTAGGAATTTTAAATCTAAAAGCAGGAGGGTCTTGGGAGAGGAATATTCTCCCTCAGTTGCAATGGTGCTTAGCTGGCGGGTGGCAAGATGATTCTATAAGTCGAGAAAATGGAGATTCAATTTTAAGCATACTTGCAAGTAAGGGCGTCCCCTCCGAAAGAATTGACTTATCTAAATATCGTTCAAAATCGAGTAGATCAGAGGATCTTGCTCAGTTGGATCCTGAACTTAACCCCCATGCTTTTTTCGGAGCCTATATGGATCCCAAAGAAGGCATTCTTCGTGAATTTACAAAAACATGGGAGGAGTTTGAAGCTGAAGAAGAAAGAACTTCACAAGCTCGGGTTGATCAAGCTATCGATTACGAGTTAGCAAGAAGTGGCGCTACTACGGCAAGTGTAGATACGAGAGAAAGGATTGCAGATACTTTACGCTTTCCACTTACGCTCAAGATTGTCGAATGAGCAAGCTTCTTAAATAAATTAATCCTTAGGGACCCAATGACACTCCCCATCTCGCAATCTTGTTCAGTGTCTTCCTTGTATACAACTCCTTATCCTGCTTCCCCATCACCGATAGAAAGTAGTCCGAGTTCGACTTTACCTATAGGTAGTCCCAACTCTAGTAGCTCTAGAAATCCTGGTGTCAGTTCTCTTTCTTCAAGTACTTCTTGTGGTACTATAGATAGTGCTCTTGGAGTAAGTACTAGTTCATCAAGTGCAGAACATCCTACACTTTCCAACACCTGGGCTTTTGTAATCTCAGCTATCATCGAAAAATTTGCAAAGCTGAAAATAAGCGATCCTACAGAAGAGAGATAACATTGATGTATTCCATCATAAATTTGGCTTTCCAATAGACGCTATCACTTAATCCCTATACTTAAGGAAAAAATGACACACTCTCTCTCGGGATCCTCTTCATCCTCTTCCCAACCATTGCTAGCTTACGCAGCTCTAGCTTCTCTATCGCCCGCTAGTTCCTCCTCATCTAGCAGTTCCACAAGCTATGGTGCTAGTACCCCTTCTTCAAGTAGTGCTTCTTCAATCGCAGATAGCGCATCTTCTACGAGTAGTAGTCTATCGTCTTCGACACCTGAACCTACCCCTACTCTCCCGCGCTTAACAATCGAGCCTCCTTTAGACGGTGTTCATAAAGTTTTTCAAGGAAGAGCTGCCATTTCCTCATCAAAACCCTTAGTCGTAACTTCATTCGGCCCCTCTTATATTGTAGGGGCTCATCATGCAATCAAGCGTCTCAGTTTTCTGGCCTATATCACTTCGCGTTCTGATATCAACTCTCTTTCCCATTGCTTAGAAATTTTAAATGTTCAAACAGGTGGTTTAGCAGGAAGGAATTCTCTTCCAGAATTTCGGTGGTTCGTGGTTGGAGGTTGGAAAGATGACCCCGTAAGTCAACGAAATGGCGATACGATTTTACAGAAACTTCAAGAAAAGGGCCTCTTTTCTGAAAGAATCGATTTATCAAGATACCAGGAAAAATCCACGATGACGCGTTCATATATAAGTTCTGATAAAGAGCTCCTTCCCCACGCTTTCTTAGGCGTTTCGCTTGACCCTATTCATGGCAATCTTTGTGAGTTTACTCAATCATGGGGAGAGTTTGAAAAGGAAGATGAACAGATTTCTTCAGCATGGATTGAGGAGTCTGTGATTGATCAATTAGTAGAAAGGGAGCGAGTAGATGCGGATAAAAAAGAAAAGCAGTGGCTTGCCGCAACTTTAAACCTTCCTATTATGTTAGAAATCGTTGGAGAGCCTTCCTAAATTGGAGGGGCGACACACTCTTAGTTAGGAATCCCCGATTGCGAGAATTAGTCTTAAAAAAAAATGAAACGAACAACTTTCAAAAAAACTCGTATATGAAGTAAAAGTTTAGGCGTTTTTGATAAAAACTTACCCAAGGGTTCCAAATGACATCAGCCATTACGCAATCTTGCCTATCGCCTTCTTGGTCGCAAAGTTCCTCTCCATCTATTTCTATTCCTTCCACGACATCCCCTATTGATTCTCTAAGTACAGCTACAGCGACTTCGAGTAGTAGTAGTTCGTCGAGTTCAATCAATCCTTCCGCAGGTCAAGCAGCAATAGAACCTCAATCAAAAGATCTCCTCAAAACAGCTTGTAAAGTTTGGGAGGGGAGTGCTGCTATTTCCTTTACAACACCCTTAGTCGTTTCCTCTTTTGGTCCCTTTCACGTCGTTGCAGGCTATCATCCTACGAAAGCTATAGTTTTCCTTGCCCACATGAATGCTAGTACTTGTATAAGCTCTCTTTCAAATCGTTTGCAGCTTTTAAATATTGCAGCAGGCGGCTCTAGCGAAAGAAGTATCCTTCCAGAATTTCAGTGGTTTTTAGCAGGCGGATGGAGTGATAGTCCTTGGAGTGAGCAAAGAGGTAGTGTAATCCTTAAAGAGCTTGGACTAAACCAAATTCCTTCTGCGAAGATCGATCTATCTAAATATGGCCAAAAAAGATCGATAACTTCTGCATTAGAGGATTTTACCGATGAATCCTTAAAGCCTCATTTATCCTTCGGTGCTTATATCTCACCAAGAGAAGGCCATCTTAGAGAATTTACGAATAGGCGATGGAGCTCCTTCGATAAGCATGATGCCTATCAGGCAGTTGAGCGGATTGATCGCCTCACTGAGTGGTATTTACTCCAAAATGGTATGGCAACTTCTAGACTGGTGAGGGATCTAGTATTTGCTCCTTACTTGCATATAACGCACCCTCTTGCTGTAACGGTTATTCCAAAAGATCCCTCTTAGAGTCTGAACTTTTTGAGCATATTTCCAACTTCAAACTTTGAGAGTCTTATAAGAAAGTGGATTTTCAAAGTTTGAAACGAAATTAGTTCCGAAGTCCAGAAAAACCCAATCAATTAATTTTTCCTATACGATTTTAAAAAAAAGAACAAATGACCTCTTCTATTACACAGTCCTACTCTTCCGCTTCGCTACCTTCACACGCCTTCGCCTCGCCAAGCGACTCTAAAACAACATGGATGCCTACGGTTAGCTCATCACCCAGACCTGCTTCCTACATCTGCTCGCAAAATCCTGACGGCAGTCTCGTATGTCTCTCACATCCCATGTCAAGCTGCGATCATAACCCTTCAACCAGAAGCAGTTCCTCATATTCTAGAAATCCGCTTATTAGTGAAAGGATAGGCACTCAAATAGACTCTCCTTTAGAAAAGGTTCACATCGCTTATCGAACTGCTGCTTCAAAAGCTTATCCGTTTTTACCTATCGAGCATTTTGACGACAAGAAAACCTCTCTTTCAAGAAAGGCATTTTTTTTTCTTGTACACTCAGATTCTCATACCTCTACAAACTCGCTCTGTCCTCGTTTGCAATTTTCAAATAAACCCGAGGATAGTTACGTTGATGGTGAAGAGGAAGATGTACCAGTTAGAGAAACATTTGAAGTGACTTGCCCCCGACATGAACTTCTATGTCCTATGGGTCCATCCTTCTCGAGTAGTAGCTCCTCAAATTCCAGCAATCCTCCTCTTGATCAACCTAAGAAAGTAGCTCATCTAGAGTTTCCTTTGAAAAATGTACATAAGGTTTATGGAGGAGTAGCTGCTATTTCTTCTACAACACCTTTAGTCGTTTCGTCTTTCCCACCCTTTTATGTCGTAGCTGGCTACCACCCCATCAAAGCTATCGTTTTTCTTGCCCACATAGATCCCCATACCATTATCCGCTCTCTTTCCGATCGCTTGCACTTTTTAAACATTCGTGCAGGTGGCTCTATGAAAAGAAACATCCTTGGTGAATTCCAGTGGTATTTAGCAGCTAAATGGAATGATTACCCAGCAAGTCGAGAGAAAGGTGGAGAAATTTTAAGAATATTACAACAAAACCATATTCCTTCTTCAAGAATCGATTTGTCTAAATACACAAAAAAGTCTGCATCAGACGATGCCGATACAGAGGAGGCCTTCTTCGGCTATATTTCGCCTAAAGATGGCCAACTCAAAGGATTGACCAAGCCGGGCAAATCCTTTGAAATGCTTAACGAGCTCCGTGTAATTGCGCGAATTGATGATGCTGTGAATCGCCATTTTCTTCAGCATGAGGTGATAACTTGTAGAGAGCTGAGAGATCAAGTCGCTCCACACTTTAGACTTCCTCTTACACTCGATAATGTATCCTAGACACACGTTCTAATGGAGTATTTTAAAGTTTTTTTGACGATCTTCGATTCCAAATTGATGGGTAATGAAGAACCTCCTATATTATCCGTCAATTTTTGAAAGGAGCATAAATGACTACTTCCATTACACAATCTAGCTCTTCACCTTCTTTCTCTCTCCCTTCTACTATCGCCTCGCAAAGCACCTCCACGATCCTATCGATGCCCCCTGTAATACCTGCTACTCGATTTTCCTTAGACATCGATTCTATGCGTTCTCATGGCACTACTCTTTCTCCCCAGTATAGCTCACAAAGTTCCGATAGCGCATCCTCAACAAGTACTAGTTGGTTACTTGTGCCAAAGCTATCTGCACCCAAATCTCCAGAACGAGATAGCGAAGATCTTCACTTAGAAAATCTTTTTAAAGTTTTTGAAGGAAGAGCGGCTATTTCTTTTAGAGGGCCTTTAGGGGTCTCCAGTATTGGCAATACTTACGTTGTCGCCGGCTATCATTCCCGTAAGTCCATTGTTTTTCTAGCACATATCAATACGAATACGTACATACCCTCTCTTTCATCTCGCCTACGGGTCTTAAATAAATGCGCTGGAGGTTCTCGGAAAAAAAATATTCTGCGAAAATTCAATTGGGTTATAGCAGGTGGATGGAAAGACTATCCTCCTAGTCTAAAAGAAGGTAAGGTGATTTTAAAAACGCTCAGAAACAATAGAATCCCACGTAAGAAAATTGATCTATCAAAATTCCAAATAAAATCGGGAAGAAGACTTTCTCAACAAGATGATTCCGACGAAAGTTTACAGAATAATTATTTTCTAGGAGCCTATATTACGCCTCAAGAAGGTGTTCTCCGGGAATTTCAAAAAAGTCCAAGATCGTTCCAGCTGCTAAATGACACACTGAAAGATGCGCGAATTGCTACTGTTGTTGAATCACAATATCGGCTATGGGCCTATAAGGTGGGCATGGGAATTAGAGAGAGATTAACAACTACTATTCGGCTTCCTATAAGATTAAAGATCGTGGCAAAAGATAAGAAATAAGCTCGACAAGGTCTATCTATAAGCGAATCCATAAGCCAGCGATCATCACTAAAAAAAATCAGCAGATTTTTGTTCGTTTTTTCTTTTTTTTGAAAACATTTTCTGCGATGGATCTGTTTTAGACAGAGATTCTTATGTCATCTTGTCCGTGATCAATAAAATACGAAAAAGGAGGGTTGCTATTTTCTATAATGTATTTTTGGCGTAGATTCTTTGTTTAATTTCTGCCCCAAACAACATTAAGGATAATATATGTCTTCGCCTATTGGAATGCCAACTGCATCTGCCCCCTCTTTACTAGCTTTTTTTTTGCCTTCTCCTGTAGTAATACCCTCGACAAAGACAAGCAGTGATAGCTCATTCTCAAGCTCCTCTTCATCGAGTTCGCCTACCGTTTATACCCCCTCCGCCTATTCTAAGGAGTTAGAAAAATCGCATAAAGTTTATCAAGGACATGCTGCGATTTCCCGCTCAAAACCTCTCTCTGTCTCATCATGTGGGCCTTCCTATGTTTTAATTGCTCATGGTACAACTCTGTATAAAAAGCCCATTTCATTTATTGCCCACATCGACACTAGGACTCCATCAGTTTCAATATCTAGGTGTCTAGCTCATCTCAATGAATATGCTGATGGTTCTTTTGAAAAGAATCTCCTTCCTAAATTTACGTGGAGCTTACATGGCGGGTGGAAAGATCAGGTAGAATCAGCTAAAAAAGGCGAAGAAATTTTGAATGCGCTTAAAGAAAAGGGGGTCAAGCTGGAGCAAATTGGTTTATCTAAATACCAAAAAATGACATCTCCCGATTCTTCTGCATCCTCTAAATCTCAGGAGGAGAATTCATCTGATCGTTTTCTCGGAGGCTACATCGACCCAAACGTAGGAAATTTCCACGATTTTGGAGAGATTTCCGACTTTTTAGAACTTACAAATAAAAGAATCCTGGAGGCCAGGACTCGATATGAAGTCGATTATCAATTGCAAATGAAGAACCAGAAGAAAGCAAGTATAGGAATTCGCAATCAGTTAGCAGCGAAATTAGAAATTACACTTAAATTAATTTACATTCCCTAAATTAAGTGGTTCATTAAAAGAATTATTTCTTTCGATGCACCCTTAAGATAAACGAAACAAGACACTGCACTCTCCTGGAGTGCTCAGTATGCCTGAGCTTGGGTCAAAAGAAATGGCACCATTTCCTCCAAACTCAGGCTGTTCCGTATGGAGAACGATTTCGGTTTCGCCTGCAAAAGATAAAAGCGTGACTGAGCGGGGAGTTTGTTTGAAATCACAATAAAATCCTAAGCGCCCAAATTCCTGATGTTGATATTCCCACGCCAGGTAACTTTTTTGCGCAGGGTAGATTTTGATGTGCCTACGACTCAAAATCTGAAAGATGGGTAGAGTGCGCCGCAGTTCTATTAATCGGTGATACAAACCCAGCAAATGAGGATCCATCTTTCTCTGTAACTTAGATCGTAAAAAGGCTTTTTCATCGGGGCGAGGAATTTCGCTAACCTCTAAATAGGGAAATTCCTTTTTTCTTCCTTCATACACATTTGCATTGAGTTGAT
The DNA here is from genome assembly GCA_013288005.1 of Chlamydiota bacterium. Taxonomy (GTDB): domain Bacteria; phylum Chlamydiota; class Chlamydiia; order Chlamydiales; family Rhabdochlamydiaceae; genus JABDCS01. Next base: position 35,425 of record JABDCS010000014.1, read on the forward strand.
CTTCAACAAAGTCGACAAAAAATTGAAAAGGCGCTTCTTCTCCATATTCTTGTCCCATAAAAAGAAGAGGTAAATAGGGAGATAATAAGGTCAAAAAGGCACTCATTTTCTTTTGCCCCAATGTCAAAAAGGCATCCAGACGCTTCCCATAAGCATCAAAATTACCGATCTGATCATGATTTTCTAAAAAGGCCACGAGATGAGAAGGCGCTAAGCTGTAAAAAGGGCTACCATAACTCTGTTTGCGAAATGCGGAATACTTGCCATCATAAACTATGCTTTTTTTCATCACTTTTTCTAAATCTTTCAGACCTTGAAAGTCGCTGTAGAAGCCTCTTGTTTCCCCTGTTAAAGCCACCCACAAGGAGTGTTGAAAGTCATCATTCCACATAGCATGGAGTCCATCACCTCCGCGCTTTTTAGGGTGGATTATCCGACTGCTGTTTAAATTATTTTCGGCTATGAGATGAATCTGTCTATTGAGAGCTTTTTCTATTTTATGTACGGCATCGCCTAACTGCTGCAAAAAAGGAATCGCACTAAAGTCCCACATAGCGTGCGTGGCATCTAAGCGCAAAGCATCTATGTGATATTCGCTGATCCAGTAAAGAGCATTCTGTAAAACAAAATAGCGCACCTCATCTGAGTAGGCAGCATCAAAATTAACGCCTTTGCCCCAAAGAGTGCGGTAGGTTTCGCTTAAATAAGGGCCAAATTCCTCTAAGAAGCAACCCTCAGGAGGGAAATGGTTATATACGACATCTATACATACAGCGATTCCTAAACGGTGGCACTCGTTGATAAGAGCCTTCAAATCTTGGGGTTCTCCATAAGTCGCGTGAGGAGAATAAAAACTCGCACCATCATACCCCCAATTCCATCTACCAGGAAATTGCGCAATGGGCATAAGTTCAATACAGGTAATCCCCAGATTTTGCAAATAGGGTAACTGGTTTAACAAACCTAGAAATGTTCCTTCTTCAGTAAATGTCCCGACATGACATTCATAAAAAATTAATTCCTCAAGCGAATGTCCTTTCCATGCTTGATCTGTCCACGTGAACAGACAGGGGTCGATAATTTGAGAGGGGCCGAAGAGTCCATCTGGTAGAAAACGAGAAACAGGATCCGCTCTCTCCTGCTTATTCTGAAGAATGTATGTATAACGGTCACCCACTTCTATTCCTGAGATTTCCGCGTGAAAATAACCTCTTTCATCTTTATTCATGGGGACGATGATAGCGTCCTTTTTATGGATCTTCACGTCCACTGAAGATAAAAAAGGAGCCCAAACCTTAAACTTCGTACTATTGGTGAAAATGTTCGCGCCCAAATCGAGCGTCCATGGCTTCATTGGGGCTCCAATACAGCAAAAGGATAATCTGAGAAAATCTCCTCGAGGGGCAGGATTTGTTTATTGTTCGCGACCTTTTGGGTTTGCAGAATTTTTTCTGTAAAAATATTACGAAAATTCGCTTGCTGAAGCCCCCTTGGTAATACCAGTTCAAGATTCTTCCAACCACTCTCGTGTAAAATTGAAAGAAACCTTCCGATGAGCACAATGACTACTTGATTTTCATATTTTCTCATAAAGGCAATCACATGCTCAGTAGGTGTAGATAAAGGCAAGTATTCACCTTCTAAAAAAAGTTCTTTGTGGTCACGTCTAAATTGTAAAAACTTTCTGGTGACCCATAATTTCAAATCTCGATCTTCAAGAGTCAGGAACGACAACTCTCTAACTCGCTTTAGGGATTTCTGGCGCAGGGTATAATCCACTTCTCGCCGATTGTCAGGATCAACTAAGCTAAAGTCCCACAACTCTTGCCCTTGATAGATATCGACTACTCCGCAAGAACCTATCTTGAGTACTAAAGCGCAAAGAGAATTCCAATATCCGTATGAAGTGATTTTGCTAAGAAAAGAAAAAAATGCGGGATAGAATTCGTTGCTCTCTTCTGGTGTGATCAACGACGAAAGAAAGTGTTCTACCGCTTTCTCATAGGCCTCATCGGGTAAACGCCACGATGTATAGACCCCTGCCTCTCGCACCGCTTTGAGAAGGGTCTGAGCAAGACGTTGCTTTAAGTCTTCTTCGTCTGACCATCCACCCAGGAGCAATTGGTAGATATAATATTCTGTATTATAATCGGGGTAGAGGACTCCCTCGATTAGAGTTTTATATTTCCGATTCTGTTTTTTCCACATTAGAACCAGATCGCGCCACTCTTTAGGCCTTTCACTAATAACATTGAGGCGGGCTCGGATGTCTTCACTGATTTTAGTATCATGTGTCGAGGATGCAAGAAGTCCGTAGGGCCACTGGGTAATATTTTGTTGATTCAACCGATGGAATTCTTCATCTCTCATCCCGAATTTTTTTGGGCTGCCGCCAACCTCATTTAAAGAAATTAAACGGTTATAAAGATAATAAACCGAATCTTCGAGCCCTTTGGCCATAACCGGCCCCGTTAATTGCTGAATACGCATGAGAAAATCGAGCGCTAAAGGCTTTTCCGCCTCGGTTAAAGGCAATTCCATCAGCAGCAAATCTTGTAAATATTGATAGATTACAGGGTCAATTTCGGGTGTTTTACTCTGCGCCATATGCAACGCATGCATAACGGACTCTCGATCCGATTGGCAGATCTCTACACCTGGCTTTATGTAGGTTCGATAAATGGGAAAACAACTGAGTATTTCGCGTACGGCTCGGGTTAAATCTATACGCGTGAAGTCGCGGTAATAGCGATTTTTTTCCACTAGCTCGACCAAAAGCTCGCCCAAGAAATGAATTTCATTTTGCATATGCAAAAAGACATAGCGTTTTTTTCTTTCATACAGAAGCCGTTCAAATTCTATGGGGCGACCGAGAAATCGGGTATAAATCTTATCAAAGGCCTTTTCATTCTTTTTACAAATGAAAAGCCCATTAACATGATTGAGAAAGTCATAACCAACAGAACCACAAATAGGCCATAAAGCATTCAACTTCTCTTCGGGACCTAAAATCTTTTCTACAACAACAAAAGAGGGGTCTCTTTTTTGGATTTCACGGAGATACTTTTCAGGGTCATAAAGCCCATCAATGTGATCAATTCGTAAACCTTGGACCTGCCCCTTTTGTAGAAGTTCGAAAATCCACTTGTGGTAAGCAGTTAACACACTCCTTTTTTCCATGCGAAGAGCAATGAGATCATTATGATTAAAAAAGCGTCTGTAATTAATTTCTTGCTCGCCTAATAACCAATGAGTGAGACGGTAGAATTGCTGGTCAAGAAGTTGATCTAGACGATCAAAACTTCGAGGTTCTCCTTTTTTTCCATTCAAGTCGGATAACAACAGGGTAATTTGCTTTCGTAGAAAAAGGGAACGTTGATAAAGATCTACAAGTTGTGTTTTTTCAAACCCTTGCTCATTTTTTATAATCGCAAGACACTCTCTCCCCTCCTGTTCATTTTGAAGAGTTTTCGCGATGCCAGCAAAAAGAAGCGGATAAGTTGCTGTTGCGATAGGCAAATAATAGTCTGCATATACAACCCAAAAGCCACCGTGCCAAATGAGTTGAATTTCCTTATTTTCTAGGGCTCTCCCAAAGGGCTCTTTCAGAAGGGGAAGAAGAATTTTCCCGCACAACTCTGGTTTTTCAGATGGCCAATAGATAGCAAAAAAACCTGCAAACTCCGACGAGGGGCCATTTTCTAAAACATCGACCCACCATTGATTTTGGGGGCTTTTAATACTCATGTGGTTGGGAACTATATCGAGAAGATGCTTTAAGCCATACTGTTGTAGCTGAGCACAAAACTCCTCATATTCTGACAATGTGCCGATTCTCGGGTCGATATGATGGGAATCAAGAATATCATACCCTTTCCCACTCGCACTGACAAAAATGGGCGAACTATAAACACCTTCTATTCCCAATTCGGTCAAATAAGGAAGAATCTCCATCGCTTTTTTCAGAGTGAAGGATTCGTTGAATTGCAATCGATAGACTGAGGTCGGAATATCCTTCATGCTGCTTGTAATAAAAACCAGGCTCCTTATTTAGGAGGGGTTATTCTTCGACTTAAGTCTACTCGCGAACCTGTTGCCCTTCGAAGTGACGCCATCACCGTTAAATACTCGCGTAAGTGACGTGTGATGAGAAAATTCTCTTTTACGTGATGTTTTCCAGCTGTGCCTAGTTGTTTTCCCTTCTCCGGGTTTTGTAAGAGATATCGTATGCGATTAGCTGCTCCCTCGGGAGTGTTGACTAGATAACCTGTGTAATGATTGATGAGTTGGAGACGAATTCCCCCTGTATTACCTCCAATTACAGGCTTCGACTTCCAAAGAGCTTCTGTCACAGTTAGGCCAAATCCCTCGCGTACTGATTTTTGCAAAACTATATCTGCTCCTCGTTGTAGGGCATTAATGACACGCGCGTTTGGAGGAAGATTAAGAATATGAATATCTGGATCATCTTTTGAAGATTCCATTACCTCGTGTAAGACCGCTCCTGCCTCAGGATCATCATCGGCACCTCCACCTGCGAGTATGAGTTGGAGAGTAGGATTGAATTTTTTTGCCAATTTATAGGCTCCGACTACACCGATAGGATCTTTAAATATATCAAATCTTGACGCCTGTAAAACGACGGGACGCTTGGGGTCAATGCCAAATTGACGCATGACTTGTTCAATCTCTGCTTGATCTAATTCGATATTTTTTTCGCTAAATGGATCTATACTCGGTGGAATCAAGAAAGTAGGATGGGGTAGGGGCTGGACGAAATCCTCTAGAGAAAAGATAGTCGCATCATAATTACTGACATATTTTTTCAAGTATTTCCATACGAGACGAGATGCAGGCGTCACTTCAATATGACAACGCCAAATCCATTTTGCATCTTTCTTTTTCTGTATATTAGCGATGAAGGGAAGAGGTTGTGGGTCATGAATAAAAACGATATCGGCTTCTTGCAAAATAGGGGCAAATTCCTTGGCATTCTGTGCGTTCGTCTCCTCATAGGCTTTTAGAAGTGTAGCATTGGGAAGAGCCCTTCCGCGTCCTTGGAAAATATTATGAAACATCTTTGTGCACTGAAAGAAATCATTGGTTCCTTTCATGACAAGCCATTCCGTATTGAGACCTAGAGCATTGGAAAGAGGAACGAGCTTTGTGAGGATTTCCGCAACTCCTCCACCCACTTTAGTTGAATTTACATGGACAATTTTTACACCTTTTAATAGATCCGCAATTTGATACAATTGATCGATAATCTCGGTGCCTAGTAAATTCTTGTAGGGTTCCCAAATATCCTCACTCATAGAGCCTCATTTAAAATGCTCATTGATCAGTTCACTCAATTTTTGTCTAATTTCTGCTGGAGTAAGAAAAAAAGGGTCAATTTCTTCTACTTTTGCCAGTAATTCCGGAAAATCCTCTTTAAAATGAGTAAGCCATGTACTGAAATCATCCATTCCATTAGGGCTACGTGTGCGAGCGTCGATAAAATGGTAAAAAATAGAACTAGCCGTCAGATTGGGTATGATCGATTTTAAATCTGAAGGATGTAAGGCCTGGATATGCGTATCAAAAATGATAATTGTGGAATGTAAGAAATGAAAAAGAGTATCCCGTTTGGACCATAAGATATATTCCACCTCTTCGAGACGTTCTTCTACAAGTTCAATGATAGTTCTGCGCAGATCTTCTAAATTTGGATAATCGATGGGATCTAAAATACCCAGCTTTTCCGAAAGAACATCGTCCCGCAAGTGCATGTGGGCCCACATAGCAAAGTCGTTATGAAATTCCGGATGAGTAAAAGTGGATCGTAAACGGCCGCCCCAGAAATGGTAATAGATTGAACTTAGCGGCACTTTAATAAGCGCTTCTCTGAATTGAATCAACGATTCAGCAGCTTCGCCTGTAGCCATAACAGCTAGGGCGCAATCCTTAATATAAAATGGCGTTGTCATTTCTTTCCCTTATGGAAAAAAGCTATTATGCGTCAAGATTTGTTTCTAAATTGCAATTAAATGTAGTTGCAAAATTAAAAAATCCGTTAGAAAGGCTATTAAAAAGCTAAGCCAGCATTAGGAGCCTTTACATGAAGTACGTTCTTTTATTAGGCAGAATTCTCTTCTCTCTGATTTTTATCTGTGTATTACCCACACATTTTACCCATAAAGCCATTAGCTATGGAGCCGCTCATGGAATTCCTCTACCCGGCCTTCTCATGCCTCTTTTTGGCGTGATAGGATTATTGGGAGCATTGAGTATCCTTCTCGGCTATAAATCTAGAATTGGGTCTTATTTCATTATTGTAGCGCTTCTTCCTGCGACCTTCATGATGCATAAGTTTTGGGAAATGCAAGACCCGATGGCGGCCATGGTGCAAAAATTACTCTTCTTAAAAAATCTATCACTTCTTGGTGCTGCTTTCATCATCTCCTATTTTGGCACGGGTCCTTTGAGCATTACTAAAGAATAGCCCTCAATATCTATAGTACATAAAGAGGTGCTACATCGAGAAACGTGATAATTCTGATATTCCAGGGTATGACTTCTTAGAAGATCTGGCCTTAGATTTAAGTTGGGGGTGGAGCCAACACCATCGCACTGATAGTGTATGGAAACAGCTTGACCCCGATATATGGTCACGTACCCGTAATGCCTGGGCTATTTTACAAACCGTTTCGCGAGAAAAATTAGAGAAAACATTGGCGGATCCTCAATTTCTTGCCCTGATGAGCGATCTTAAGAAATCTAAGGAAAGCCTAAACGAAATCCCTACGTGGTTCCTACAAAAACATTCTCAATCTTCTCTAAGCTGCATCGCCTACTTTAGCATGGAATTTATGTTAAGCGAGGCACTTCCTATTTACTCGGGAGGACTTGGCAATGTAGCAGGTGATCAATTAAAAGCAGCTAATGATTTAGGTGTGCCTGTCATAGGAATCGGACTTCTTTATCAACAAGGGTATTTTCGCCAGGTCATCGATAAAGATGGCGCGCAAAAAGCCTTTTATCCATTCAATGACCCAGGACAATTGCCTATTACACCTGTGCGTATGGCTAATGGAGAGTTGCTGCGAATTGAGCTGGCTCTTCCTGGATGGTCTCTATGGTTAAGAGCGTGGGAAGTACAAATAGGCCATATAAAACTCTACCTTCTCGATAGTAATGACGCTTCTAATTACCCTCCTCTTCGTGGGATTACCAGCGAACTCTATGGGGGTGATGCAGAGATGCGCATCCAACAGGAGATGGTTTTAGGCATTGGAGGGTGGCGTCTTTTAGAAGCGCTCAATATCACGCCAGAAGTTTGTCATTTAAATGAGGGGCATGCCGCATTCGTTGTGTTAGAGCGTGCTAAATCATTTATGAAAAAAAATGATGTACCCTTTTCTGTTGCACTTACGGCAACACGGGCTGGTAATCTTTTTACTACCCATACAGCAGTTGCAGCTGGTTTTGATCGTTTCTGTCCTTTTCATATCGAACAATATTTGGCCAAATACACTGAAACCAAGCTCGGACTTCCATTACAAGAACTACTCGCATTGGGCCGGTGTAATCCGCAGGACAACAACGAGCCTTTTAATATGGCCTATCTTGCGATTCGTGGAAGTGGTTCGGTAAATGGTGTCAGTCAATTACATGCAAAAGTCAGCCGTCATTTGTTCGAACAACTCTTCCCGCGCTGGCCCCTCCGAGAAGCCCCTATAGGTTCTGTGACTAATGGCGTCCACATGCCGAGTTGGAGTTCTGCGAGTAGTGGAAAACTGATCGCCGAGTTCTCCGAAAAAAATTGCTGGCTAGGCAATCAATCCTGCGTTGAAACAGGCATTCGTAAAATTCCAGAGGGAAGAATTTGGCAAATGCGCAATGAGTCGCGCAAAGATCTAATTGAATATTCTCGAAGGCGCTTAGAAAGAACACTAGCAGCACGCGGGTTACCCCCCGAGGAAGTGGACTTTGCGAAACACATTTTTGAACCTGCTACTTTGACAATTGGATTCGCACGTCGCTTTGCTACCTACAAAAGACCGAATCTCTTATTGCATGATCCTGATCGGCTCATGCGCATCTTAACAAATCCTACGCGTCCTGTTCAGCTCATTATCGCCGGCAAAGCGCACCCTGCTGATAAGCCCGGGCAAGAATTAGTTAAGCAATGGGTGCAATTCATTAGAAGACCCGAGATAAGGCCTCACATCCTTGCTCTTGCCGATTACGATATGCATGTTAATGAACACCTCGTACGTGGTGTAGATGTTTGGATCAACACTCCTAGACGCCCCTGGGAAGCTTGCGGTACAAGTGGGATGAAAATTTTGCCCAATGGAGGACTTAATCTCTCCGAATTAGATGGCTGGTGGGTAGAAGCTTATAACCCAGAGCTAGGGTGGGCATTAGGAGATGGGAAAGAACATGGAGATGATCCAGCATGGGATGCTGCAGAGGCCAACACCCTTTATGACCTTTTAGAAAATGTGATTGCACCTGAATTCTACACGCGAAATTCAGAAGGAATTCCCACTACCTGGATCGCACGTGTACGCGAAAGTATGGCGCAACTTACGCCTCGTTTTTCTGCTGATCGCGCTGTGATGGAATACACAGAAAAACACTACATTCCAGCTGCTGACGCTTATCTAAAACGAGCTGCTGATCAAGCTAGTGTCGCCAAGCAAATCCTAAACTGGCAACAACAACTTACCCAAAATTGGCCTTCATTGCGATTTGGCGAAGTCAAAGTGACAACGAGCGAAAAAACCCACAATTTTGAAATTCAAGTCTATTTAAATGATCTTGATCCTTCCACTATCCGCGTCGAACTGTATACGGAAAGCGGAAGTTACGAAATGACACAACTCAAACAACTATCAGGAACAGCTGGCTTGTATGTCTACCAAGCTTCTGTTCCCACCACACTTCCTGCTAATGACTACATCCCCCGCTTAATCCCCTACCACAGCAACGCTTATATACCTCTTGAAGAAACACACATACTTTGGCAACGCTAACCCAATGTTAAGAATTGTTAGCTACGTTAATTTTGCTAAAAGCATTCCTCCTTTCAGAATGAATTTCTCTTTATAGGTCTAACTAGCTAATCTCGTCAAAAATCTTTCTCCTCAATTGAAAACCAATTTTGAAGCGATTTAAAAGCGCCAGGACTTTCACTAGCAGGTAAGCCCCTAGGGATGTTGAAGAACAAAAACAGTTTCAAGGACTTGAAGGAAGAGTTTTATTTTTTGAACAAATCATACGGGAAAGCTTCTAAGAGCTTATTTAAATCGCATTCGGGCATTGGTTCACCACCCATTTTCAGGGCTTCTTCTATTGTGGTTGCATAACGATAATTGAATCGATTAGTTCCATAATAATAATCCGAATACTTAAAAAGTGTTTCTGTACTATTTTCATGGGGAGAAACAATAAGACGAGCAGGGATACCAAAAGCTTCTGCAACAATGATCCCGGAAAGTGCTGAAGAAATTACAAATTTGCTATTCAAAATTTTTGCTACAACTACATGCCATTCCTCTTTCACACTTACTATATTGGGCAGGGCTTGGAAGAGGGCTTCATCAGAAAAATGCGGAATGACTACATATTCAAACTCAGGCGAATTTGCCTTCTGAAATTCGGGGAAAAGCTTCGGAAGAAGCAGAGTGGGATCGCCATACACTTCAGGACAATCTATCCCCACTTCTTGAAGAAACTGTCTTGATAGTGGCCCCCTAACCGCTCGAACATCTAGAGAGTGAAAAGGGTAATCGGTTTTTTCACGATATTTACCATTTACACCTGTGCCCCACAAAACATCACCTTCTTCGGCATAATTGACGATAGAACCAATAGCTAAAAATTTCTTATGGCCTAAAGGAGCTGTTGATGTCGTAACGATAGCTCTGTCTAAAATTCTCTCCACAATACTTACAGACATACGCATCGTCTAACGATTATTGGGACAGCTGAATTGGTAACCCATATTCAGCACCCCCACACGACAGGACCTCAAGTGTTTTGTGAAATACTTGCACAGGGACTCAAACATCAGAGATTTGTACCTGTATTTGATGAAGAGGTTTTACGTAAGCAATTTCTAGACGATTGCATGAATAATGATGTTCCTATCTTTTATTATTCTGAAAAAACCGGTGAAGCAAGATATGGAACTCATGTGATTGGCGTAAAAAGTCCCTCGTCGAGTAGTGGCTCGTCCAGCAGTTCTACTGTCACTGTAGTAACCAAAAATTAAGCTTCTCCCGTTTTTTTGAATTTAGCTCTAATTTTAATTCAAAGTTAGGTTATTTTCA